>NZ_JAPCIT010000029.1:0-43196 GCF_027707385.1 Aeromonas sp. QDB54
CTCATGATGAACCCTGTTCCATGGCTCCAGATGACAAACATGATCTCATATCAGGGACTTGTTCGCACCTTCCCTATGATGCGGTGATTGCCAACCCGCCTTATATGGGGAGCAAGGGTATGAATGCTGAACTTAAAGAATTTGCTAAAAAGCAGTTCCCCAACAGCAAATCAGACCTGTTTGCCATCTTTATCGAACGCAATCTGGATCTCACCACCGCTGCAGGTACGGTTGCCATGATCACCATGCAAAGCTGGATGTTCCTCTCCTCGTTTGAGGCATTGCGCGCCCGTATTCTGGGGCAACACACCATTCTGGGGATGGCCCACTTGGGCGCTCGCGGCTTTGACAGCATCGGTGGAGAGGTGGTTTCCACCACCGCCTTTGTGCTGGCCCAGCCCCATTTGCCTACTTACCAAGGGGCCTATTTCCGACTGGTGGATGGCAACTCGGAAGCCGAAAAGGCGACGATGTTTAAAGCGGTACTGCGGTAAGGGAAAATAGCGAATTATGCCTAACTCAAACCCCTGCAAATTGACTCGCGCCGAGTTGGCCGATATCTACGAAAAACTGGTGCTCTATTACGAGCAGCATCAGGGGCTAGCATCTGAGCATTTATCGGCCAAAGTCAAAGGCTATTGTAAGTTAAAGGACGAGCTCAGCCTACAAATTCGGTCGTTCTCGACCGAAAAAGAGCTGGCCGAGGCTATCCTGCCCACAGTTGATAACAAACAAAACTTGATTTGGTTTCATAACGCCAAAGGCAATATTTTAAAGAGTATTTTTTACCATCTGCGTAATGCTGCCGCTCATGCCGATATTGAGCGAATGGAAGGCAACCCGATCTGTTATCACATTGAACATCATTATAAAAAACAGCTAAAACTCATCTGTCAGATGAAAAAAAATGACTTTTGGCATTTTGTTGATGGAGCAAAAAATTTCAAAGGCCACGGCAAAACAAAAATTACATCAGCCAAGGTGAAAGAATCGACCAAAATGACGACTAAAGATCCCTTGGTCGCAAAACATAATTTGAATGAAGAGGTGCCAGAATGAGCCAGCAAGAAAATAAAAAAATGGCCGAATTTTTTTACCGCGCATCAGCGGCGGATTTCAAAAAAATACCAGGGAGGGCGATTGCATACTGGAGCAGTTCTTCAGTGAAAGATGTTTTTTTAAAAGCACCAGAAATATCTTCCGTTACAAAAATCCGCCAAGGAATGGCGACAACAAATGATGATAAATTTTTGCGCTTATAGCATGAAGTTAGCCTTAGTAGTACTTGTTTTAACTCTAGAGATAGTGATGATGCAATAAAATCTAATAAGAGGTGGTTTCCATTTCTGAAAGGAGGGGAATTTAGAAAATGGTATGGAAATAATTCTTATTTGGTTAATTTTGCAAACAATGGAAGTGAGGTGTGTAAGTATATAGATAGTACACCAGGAGCCAAGGTTAAATCTAATGGCAGAGTGATCAATAGAGTGTGTTATTTTAAGGAAACATTTACATGGTCATTGATTTCAACTGCTAACTCTTCATTTAGATATACACCGAATGGATTTGTTTTGGGCCATAAAGGTCCTGGTATATACGCAGATGAAGTAAGTCTAGAGAGTATTGGTGCATATTTGAACTCCAAAGTTTCATTACATTTTTTGAAGGTTCTTTCACCTACTATTGGTTTTGAAGTTGGGCAGGTATCTAAGCTTCCATATATCGCAAAGGAAGTTGATTGTATTGATGCTATTGCAATAGGAAAAAAAGACTGGGATTCGTATGAGGTTTCTTGGGATTTTGTAAACCTCCCTTTGCTGCATCTTGATTATCGTCAACCCTTTCTTAGCCTTACAATCCAAAACCTCCTCTCCTGCTGGCAAGAAAAAACGCAAGAAATGCAGCGTCTTGAAGAGAAAAATAACCGCCTCTTTATCGATGTCTATGGCCTGCAGGATGAACTGACTCCCGAGGTACCGCTGAGCGAAATCACCCTGACCTGTAACCTGCACTATCGTTATGGTGGCAATCTCAGCGATGAGGAGCGGGAAGCACGACTGCAGTCGGACACCATCGCCGAGCTGATTTCCTACGCCATCGGTTGCATGATGGGCCGCTATTCACTGGATCGTGATGGGCTGGTGTACGCCTATGCCGGGAACGAGGGCTTTAAGGCGTTGGTAGAGGAGGGGGCCTATGCCACCTTTGCTGCCGATGAGGACGGCATCTTGCCACTGAGCATTGATAGCTGGTTTGAGGATGATGTAGCCGCCCGCCTTGAAGCCTTTGTCTGCACTGTCTGGGGCAAAGAGACCCTGGAAGAGAACCTGCAATTCATCGCCGATAGCCTCTGCCTTGCTGCTATCAAACCGGTGAAAAAGGGCGGTGAAACCGCCCGTGAAACCCTGCGCCGTTATCTCTCGACTCAGTTCTTCAAAGACCATATGAAGACCTACAAGAAGCGCCCCATCTACTGGCTGTTTAGTTCAGGCAAAGAGAAGGCCTTTGAGTGTTTGGTCTATCTGCACCGCTATAACGAAGCGACTTTGCCGCGTATGCGTACCGAATACGTGACGCCGCTGCTCGGTCAGATGGCCGGACGTATCGAACGCTTGCGCTTGCAGCAAACCGAGGCCAGTACCAGCGATGCCAAGCGCATTGGCAAAGAAATTGACAGCCTAACCAAACAGTTGGCCGAGCTGCGCGCCTTTGATGATCAGCTGAAACACCACGCAGATATGCGCATCCGGCTTGATCTCGATGACGGGGTCAAGGTCAACTATGGCAAGTTCGGTACCCTGCTTAGCGATGTGAAAGCCATCACCGGCGATAAGGGCGAGTGATCGACCTATCGTCCATCAAATCAAGGCGAGAGCTGCCGCTTGTGCGGCAGCTCTCATTTTGCTTATTGTCGTTCAAGGTAGAGGGTTATCCCTTGGACTTGACTGGTGAGGGCGTAGTATTTTATTGATATTTATCATGAATTGGTGGCGTGAATATGGATATTAATATTGCAAGCAGATATTACAAGTACAGAGAAGATGAAGATCTGGCATTTATTGCTCACTGCACCCATGAGCAACTCGCGCCACTGGTTAGTTATTTGACTATTGATCGTGATGGCAAGCCAAGATTGGCTGAAACCTTGACCAATAACCCCGAATTTAAAGCAAACAAGCATGATTTTTCTCGGGCATGGCAAGCCATCTGCACAGAACTGCAAACATATGGCAACTCGACAACATTAAATATCGTGACCAGAAAGGGGGCCGCGTATAAGGATATTGTGCAGTTTACTGCAAAATCCGTTGGCTGCGTGATAGACAAGCAGAGTGATGTGCAGACCCTCGAGCAGGCGATAGTGGCCAAGGTGCTGGAGTTGCAGATGGATAAGATGACGCAGGCTGAGCGGGAAGCGTTTATTAAAACCATGAAGAATGACTATCAAGTGAATAATATCGACCCTTTAAAGTGGACGGTCAGGGATTTTAGTGTGATATCGGGCGTACTGGCGGGTGCATTCGGTGGGGCTGCTGCGGCTGGAGCTATGCTGCTGCCAAGAGCATTATTATTTTCTAGTCCACTTGGGCTCGTCGGCGGATTATTCAGTGCTGTGGTAGAGGGGCCTGCACTGCGAGTCACCTTGCCGTGCGTTATCCATATCACCATGTTGCGTGAGTTCCATCGTCACGGTAACCCGTTCAACTGAATCTGATAACACAAGTCTTGACAACACAAGGATATTAAGATGCTTGAAGAGACGCTCAAAGTGATTATGGTGCCTGATTGGGCCAAAGTTGACCCTGAGATTCGCGAGTTGATCGAAACGGGCCATATGCGCCTGCGTGAAGGCGTCATTTATTGGGCCAAGGGTAAAAAACTGGTAGAAGGGGCGGGGAGTATTGTCAAGCACCTTCCCTTTAAAGAGATGACGGTAGATGTCAGCCAGGGCGTTAATGTCGAGCAGTTGATGAAAGCCACCGCCGCCATGCAGAAAAGCATCGGCCTAGCGGTCGGGTTATCAACCGGGATTATTCTCGCTGCGATAGTGATTCAAACCGCCTATCTCTCTCAAAAGCTCAATAAAATCCAGGCGTCGATAGATAAAATTGCTGTTGAAATTCAAACTCAAAATCAGCTCTTTTATCTTGAAAAACTTTCATCGTATATGGGTAGCATTATGGCGGCCCATGAGATGTTGGCTGTTTCTAAAGAGAGCGAGGCATACCCTGAGGTGATTGCACCATTATTGGCAACACTTGCTCAGCAAAGAAACGAATTGTGTACATTCTTGATGAATCTGATTGGCTGGATCGACCACAGTAAAGCAATCGAGAATAAAATTACCGATGAACATGCTGCATTGATTGTTGATTTTGTGACAAGCGTATTGGATGTCATGCCAAAATCGATTTATGTGGAGTCTGCACTTTATACCACTCTTGGTAAATATCATCATGCAGATGCACTGGTTGAGTCGGCAGCAATAAAATACAAGTCTGTTTTGAACTCTTATCGGTTATGGGCAAAAGTTGGTTATGATCAGTGGTTAACCGGCAAGGCCAGTCGCAGTAGTCACCTGCTGGTTAATAAATTTGAAGATATTAACAATTTGTTACACTCTATCGAAAATCAGCTGCTGCTGGGCAACAGTCAGCAATTATGCAAACAGCAACTTGAGTGTGTTGTGACAGCTTAACATAGTGCTGGGTTGTCAGAGGCTATCAAGAGGACAGGGAGGTGGCTGGCCTGTCTTCTCTACCACCTGGTTGAGTCCGCGAGTAGCGCTTGCCAAAGTGACCATTCGATGACTCCAGGCCCTACCCAATACGGATTGCTTCATGAACTCTAAGAGCATTTCGATTACCATATGGTTTTGTTGTAAATCGGAGCCTAATGGCTTGTCGTGACGGATTTTTATGGATATCACCCAGCTCCAAACCGGGCTAAATAAGAAATTCGAGCAGAGCCGGATCGTCTTTTGGCATGATCCCGAGCAGAGCTTTACAGCACAGCTGGCAGAGCTTGCCGCTCCCCAGGCCGGTTTGTCCCGCGAAGGCCAGCCCGTGGTGGTGCTCAACATGTCACAGCACTCCCAATTACAGGTGAGAAGGCGCATAGAACTCGATGAGCCGACCACGCCATTTCTGCTCTACTGGCCAAGCCCTGAGCCTGCAGCAGCCAAAGATTGGCTGCTCGATATGCGTCGCTACAGCGCTACTTTTTATGCCGATGCTGCATCGATCCTGCTCAACGAGCTGGGTCTTGCCAATATGGCGTTGCGTGATTATATCGCGTCACGCAGCAGCTTTTTTGCTAACAAGGATCGTACCGCTGCCCTCAAGCGTCGTTTGGATGGTCGCAGTGGGGTGGAAGACTCGCTGTCGCTCGATCTAAAGATGATCAGCGTGTTGTTGGGTTGTCTTGCTCAACCTGCTGATGTAGTCAGGGAACTAGGCGCTCGCCTGTTGGATACTCACTTTGAGCCCGCAGATGCTCTGGCCCCACTTGACCAACATGGGTTGCTGCCGAGCCTTTGGCAGTTGTTAGAACGGGATTATGGTTATCAGGTCGCCGAAGAAAATAAGGAGTCTTTGCGGGAGTTTATCCGCAAGCTTTTTGCCAGTGAGAGTTATGAGTTGCTGGAGGTGACCAAGCAGGAACAGCGCCCGGCTTGGTTGCAATCGCAGTTGCTGGTGACGCCGACCGGCCGAGCCAATGCCATGGCATTGCTGGCGGGTTGGCGCGATTCATTACAACACAGGGGAGCGTTTGCCCAGCTTTCACAAGAGGTGGCGACGCAGCTTGAGCTGTCAAACAGGTTGAATAGCCTGACGACTCAAGAGGTCTGGTGTTGGGCAGAGGTGACCAGTTTTGAGGCGGTTGAGCAGGCCTTGATCCGAGAGTTGGTTGCTGGATTGATGGGGGGCGATCTCGGTTTGAGTCGCAGCGACTTTAGCCAGCTCATCTCGCGCCGTCGTCAGGGCTTTTGGCCCGGGTTCGAGCCCAAGTATGCCCATCTCTATCAGGCGCTGCTGCATGCTGAAAATCTGTTGGAGCTGCGCAGAAACTACCCGGATGGTTTTCATTTTTCATCGGCTCAGGCCATGTATCAGGCTTATGAAACCGAGTTATTCCAGTTTGATGCTGCATATCGTCTCTTTAACGAGGCATTACTCCATTTGCAGGGGCAGGCAGTTGAGGTATTGGCCGCTTTAGCCGACAAGATCGAAGATCTCTATGTTAACTGGTACCTCTACCAGCTTGGCTTGGCATGGGATGGATTGCTGGCCAAGCAGCAACTGCTGGCACGCTGGGAGTTGGACGTACCAACACAAGCACGATTCTACGATACCGTTGTTAAGCAGCGTTTTACCCAGGCAGGGGTAAAGCGGCAGTTTGTGATCATCAGTGATGCGCTGCGCTACGAGGTGGCTCATGAGTTGCAGGGGCAAATCAACGAGGCCAAGCGTTTTGCCGCCAAGCTCACTAGTCAGCTGGGAGTGTTGCCCAGTTACACTCAGCTCGGGATGGCTGCCCTGTTACCCCACCAGCAGATTGATTATGCACAAGGGAGTGCGACTGTATTGGTGGATGGTCAAAGTAGTGCCGGATTGGATAATCGCAGTGCAATTTTGGCTAAAGTGGGGGGCATTGCGATATCAGCCAAGTCGCTGCAAGGTTGGACCCGCGCTCAGGCCAATGAGGCGATTGGCGATGCTCGGGTGATCTATGTCTATCACGATGTCATTGATGCCATCGGTGACAAGCAGGCGACTGAGCAGCAAACATTTTCGGCAGTTCGTCAGGCCATCGATGAGCTCAATAATCTGGTCAGCAAGATCATCAATGGTTTTGGTGTTACCCGAGTCATCGTCACGGCAGATCATGGGTTCTTGTTCCAGCGTGAGGCGCCGGAAAGTGGGGTTAAAGCCCAACTACAGACAGAGCCTTCTGGCACGCTTGAGGCCAAAAAACGCTATCTGATCGGACGGCAGTTGCCTGTTAATGAAGATGTCTGGCAGGGCCGGATCTGCGACACGGTCGGCGGAGATTCCGATGTCGGATTCTGGCTGCCCAAGGGGGTAAGCCGTTTCCACTTTGTGGGCGGTGCCCGTTTTGTGCATGGCGGGGCCATGTTGCAGGAGATCTGTGTGCCGGTGATGGAAGTGCAGGAGCTTCGCGGCAAAAAGCAGGCGCAGCATGAGAAGAGCAAGGTGAATATTGTACCTGCCTATCAGCCCATCAAGTTGGTCAATGCCATCGACAAAATCCGGTTCTTGCAGACCGATGCCGTTGATGAACGGCATAAGCCGCGCACGGTGCGTTTTGTGGTGATGGATGCCTATGGACAGCATGTATCTGCTATCGAGAAGCTCAGCTTTGATGCCACTTCCGGCACCCTTGAGCAGCGCCAGCAGGATGTTCGCTTGAAGCTGACTGGTACCAATTTTGACCGCAAGGCGCAATATCTGTTGCTGCTGGAAGATGATGAGGATGGCATTGAGCTGGCCCGCTACCCGGTGACCATTGATCTGGCGATCCAGAACGACTTCGGTTTTTAATACCGGAAATTGTTGAGACGATTTGTCAGTGATGAACCCGAATTTCTTGAACTTTTATTGATGAAATAAGGCATAGCTCAGGTTATGCCTTGGAGTGACCCGATGCCACATGATGAAATGAGTGCAACTGAAGGCGAGTATGTCGGTAAAGATCAACCGGACGAGCAGGCCACATCTGTTACCCATATCACCAACAATGTGCTGATCCAACAGATGGATGTGTACCCAGGAAGTAAGCCAAGTGGTGATGAGAAAATTCCTGAGCACGGTTTGATATCCGGTTATCCGTTCGCAGGGGCAGCAGATGAGTTGGCTCAGCATGCCAGCATGGATCTCGATGCTCGCCTGAATCGCTATTTCAAAGGCAAAGTGGTGCGCAAGGATCTGACCAAACAGCTCAAGGAAGGGGCCAATGTCCCCGTCTATGTCCTGGAATATTTGCTCGGGATGTATTGCGCCTCTGATGATGATGAGGTGGTGCGCGAAGGGTTAGAAAACGTCAAGAAGATCCTGGCCGAGAACTATGTGCGTCCCGACGAGGCAGAGAAGGTCAAGTCACTGATCCGTGAGCGTGGCAGCTTCAAGGTGATTGACAAGGTGGGGGTCAAACTCAATCAGAAAAAGGATGTCTACGAGGCGCAGCTCTCCAATCTCGGCATCAAGGATGCTGTGATCCCTGCCAATATCGTCAAGCAAAACGAGAAACTGCTGACCGGCGGGATCTGGTGCATCATCACCCTCAATTACTTCTATGAGGAAGGGCAGAAGATCTCGCCCTTCTCAATTTTTACCCTGAAGCCGATCCAGATGCCCTCCATGGATATGGAGGAGCTGTTCGCTGCGCGTGCTCATTTCAATACCGATCAGTGGCTGGATGTATTAATCCGCTCCATCGGCATGGAGCCGACCAACTTGCAGCAACGGGTTAAGTGGCATCTGCTGACCCGGATGATCCCCTTTGTTGAAAATAACTACAACGTCTGTGAGCTGGGGCCGAGGGGGACGGGTAAAAGCCATGTCTATAAGGAGTGTTCACCCAACTCCTTGTTGGTCTCCGGTGGGCAGACAACGGTAGCTAACCTGTTTTACAACATGAGTTCGCGCCAGGTTGGTCTGGTGGGCATGTGGGATGTGGTGGCTTTTGATGAGGTGGCGGGGATCACCTTCAAGGATAAAGACGGCGTACAGATCATGAAGGATTACATGGCCTCTGGGTCCTTCTCCCGTGGTCGTGATTCAATCGAGGCAAAAGCCTCGATGGTTTTTGTCGGTAACATCAACCAGAGTGTCGAGACCCTGGTCAAGACCAGCCATCTGCTTGCGCCGTTCCCGGAGGCGATGATCGATACGGCCTTCTTCGATCGTTTTCATGCCTATATCCCCGGTTGGGATATTCCCAAGATGCGGCCAGAATTTTTCACCAACAACTATGGCCTGATCACCGATTATCTCGCCGAGTATATGCGCGAGATGCGTAAGCGCAGTTTCTCCGACGCCATCGATCGTTACTTCAAGCTGGGCAACAACTTGAATCAGCGTGATGTGATCGCCGTTAGGCGTACTGTGTCTGGGCTGTTGAAGTTGCTCCATCCACATGGTGTGTTTGATAAAGAAGATGTGCGCCGCTGTTTGACTTATGCGCTGGAACTGCGTCGGCGCATCAAGGAGCAGCTCAAGAAACTCGGTGGTATGGAGTTTTTTGATGTGCATTTCAGCTACCTCGATAATCAGACCTTGGAAGAGTTCTTTGTCAATGTGCCGGAACAAGGTGGCAGCCAGTTGATCCCGGAAGGATTGGGTAAGCCCGGGGTGGTGCATATGGTCACCAAGGGCGGGGCAGGGCAATTAGGCCTTTATCGTTTTGAAACCCAAATGACACCTGGCAATGGCAAGCATTCAACCTCAGGCCTGGGTTCCAATACGCCAGCGAAGGAGGCGATCCGGGTCGGTTTCGATTACTTCAAAGGCAACCTAAATCGGGTCAGCGCAACGGCCAAGTTCTCCGAGCATGAGTACCATTTGCATGTGGTCGAGCTACATAACTCCGGCCCCAGCACCAAAACCAGTCTGGCTGCGCTGGTGGCGTTTTGTTCCATTCTGATGGGCAAGCCGGTACAAGAGCAGATGGTGGTACTGGGTGACATGACGCTAGGCGGTGTGGTCAATCCGGTTGAGGATTTGGCCGGTAGTCTGCAACTGGCGATGGACAGCGGCGGAAAACGTGTATTGCTGCCGATGGCGTCTGCCTCGGATATTCCAACCGTACCGGCGGAGATCTTCTCCAAGTTTCAAATCAGCTTTTATGCTGATCCGGTGGATGCCGTCTACAAGGCATTAGGGGTTCAGTAGTCAGCCAAAAAAAGAAGTCTCAGGTAGGGTGAGCTAAATGCTCACCCTCTGCCTTAGATTCATGTTTTCGTGGCTTGAGCACTACTGCATTCCTGCCGGTAGACATCCAGATAGAGATATCCGTAGCTGGCTTTGGGATTAGCCAGACACACCCATTCCCCTTGCTGCAACGTCACCAATTTATCTTGGTCACTCAGTAGTTCTCCTTGTTGAAAGAGCTTGCTAAGGCGCTCAATAAAACTTGGTATAACGGTATCAATGTCGGTGAGCCATTGCTCGTCAGCATCGCCATAGACGCCGCAGCGATCCCAAAGCAGGGAAACCCTGCTTCGTTCAACAATTGCACGTGCGCCAAAACGTGGTTGAACTTGGGTGTGTAATCCCCAACTCCCTATGGTTCCCATTTTCTGTGTACTCCTAATGATGGTAAGTCGTTGTAGAGCTCACTGCTGGCCATACCTTCTTCCTCCATGAACGGGCCCCCTGACCAGCGTGGCAGTTACAAATTCCCTCGTTCTGCCAGCGACACCACTCCCTCAGTACCGACGACCAGATGATCCAAAATCCGGATATCCACCAGTGCCAGGGCATCCTGTAGGCGCAGGGTGATCTCGATATCTGCCCGGCTGGGTTCCGGGTATCCCGACGGGTGGTTATGAACCAGCATCAGGGCGGCAGCATTGTGGTGCAGTGCCCGCTTGACGAGATCGCGGGGGTAGACGGTTGCAGCGGACAGGGTGCCCAGGAACATCTCCTCGTAGGTCAGGATCCGGTGTTGGTTATCGAGGAACAGTGCCGCAAAAACTTCGCGATCCCGTGTTTGCAGCAGCCCTTGCAGGGCCTGATGGGCCAAGTGTTTATCGGTAATAGCTTCTCCCTTGGCCAGTTTCTGCCGGGCAACGGCTTGGGCGATGGTGAGCAGGTCATCGTCGGTGACAAGGTCAGTCACCCGGTAGGTGCCGGAGGTTTCCCCGGCGATCAGTTTGTGGTGCAACATGATTGTGCTCCATACGCCATCGCCCCACCGCGTTGGATGCGGCAGGGTTGGCGAGCTATTTGGTTAATGGGTTACTGAATGGGGTGTGACAGCAGGCTTGGTTGGGAATGTTCAGGCCGCCAAGGTGTGCGGGTGTAGTCGTGCAGCGGAATGTGGTAACTGGTGGCTACTAGGGTGCCGAACTGGGTTAGCCAGCGGTGATCCGGGTGATCGCACAGCCATTGCGCCAGTCTGTCACCCCGTTCGTTTTCATAGCGTAGGTAGAGGGCGTAACCGGCTACCGGCTGGCCTTGGTCATTCACCACTTCAATCTGACAATTGTGCTCAAGATAAGCCTCCAGCTCGATGGCGATCACGGTGTTAATCATCCTTATTCTCCTGTTGCTGAATAGGGTCACTCTCTACCCGATAGCCGCGATGGATGCAGATGCGCTGCAGGTCAGTCAGGAAGCTTGCAAGCACGCGAGGCTGATCGGTGAGTGAGACTGGCCCTGCTTGGCAACGCCAGAAACAACTGCGCTTGGGGTCAATGCAGATCTCATCCCTCGGCTGGCTCATGGTGTGCCAGTCCTCAGCATTGGTGAGAGAGAGCAGTTGCCACTGCACGCCAGACCAGCGCACTTGTAAGGTGACTGTGCTGGCTTGTGGGCTATCCGGTGTCAGGTGCAGCAGCCAGCGCTGGCCACTGCGGGTGGGGGTTAGCTTGGCGTTGGCGGCGATTTGTCCCAACCATTGACGTGAGTAGTGGGAGAGCGCTAATTCTTGGCTCATCGTGACCTCCTAATCCCCTGCGACCGTGACGCTGAAGCATTCCAACCGGCAGTAGGCAATGAAGTTGCTTTGCCAGATATCGAACAACTCCCGCGCTTCGGCCAGCCGCAGCGGTCCCCAGCCCAACATGGTGTGTTCCCCATCGAGGAAGTTGAAATCGAGCTCTTTGCAGAGCTCAGCATCCTGGGCGAGCCCTTGGTAGCTGAAGTCGGTGACGTAATCGAACAGCCAGCCATCGAGCCCGCGGATCAGGCGGATCTCGACCGGGTGCACGCCGCCTTGCTCGGCGCTGTAGCCGGGATTGCGAAAGTTGAAGGTCAGTTGGGTTAAGCGCTCAAGATTGAGCTCGGTTTTAGCGACTTCCTGGTTAAGCTGAACCAGCAATGCTTGTGCTACGGGCAGGGCAAAGCCGTCCCGGAAAAAGGGAATGGTCATGGTGTACTCCTTGTGGGGGTTAATCTTGGCCGAACAGCTCGCGCATTTTTTTGGCCACACGGGCACGGATCTGGGCGTCAATAAAGGCGGTAATGCTGGCGAGCGCCGCACTGAGTACCGCGATGTCATCGGTGAGCCCCATCGGTAACACGTCCGGGATCGCATCGATCGGTGAGATAAAGTAAGCCAGCGCACTGTAGATCAGCAGTTTGGCCCAAAGCGGCAGGTCATCCTTCTGGCTGGTGTAGTAGAGCAACAGGCTGGTCTCGATAAAGGGCCGACCGGCACGTTTGGCAAAGGCCAAGAGTTTGTGCCAAAAGCCTGGGTGATCGAACGGCTCGCATTCAGGGGGAATGCAGGGGGGCATAGTGCGTCTCCTTCACGGGTGGGTGAATTGCAGAAATAAAAAGAGAAGGCAAATGCCTCCTCTTGGATGGGAATGGATGTGATCTATTGGTCCCACATCAAGCAGTCAAACTCGGGGGTATTAGTGGCGGGCAGTACAGCGGCTACCTCTTGGGTCGGCAGTGCCAGCTGCTTGCCGTCCGCCGTTAAAATGCGGATCGACTTGGCCTTGCGCAACTTGCCCCACATGTCGAAGAAGTTGTTCTCACCGACACGGGATTCGGTCTCATAGGGCGCATCGTATTGGATGCCATCGACGATGATGGAGAAAGCCTGCCCAGCATAAGAGCCGTACTCCTTGCCCTGCACAGTAGCCGTCATGCTGACTTTGCGGGTGTCATTACAGGCGATATAGAGGTTGTTTTGCTGGTTAACCACCGCCGTGTATTCGCTGGTGCCCTGACCCCAGCCACTGCTCCAGCGTCCGGCCTCGCCATACGCAAAGGCGTTGCCGCACAGCAGCAGTGCTGTTGAGGTAATGAAGAGTTTTTTCATCCTTGTGACTCCTAAAGGCTCAAGGATTTAGATGAGCCATTAACGTGGTTATTTTTTGTAAAGCACGCTGAGTGAGTTATCCACCAAGTGCTTAACGATTTCATAGTCTGGATTGTAAGTGGCGAGATTATGTGCCGCGATGGTGACGGCAGATGCGATCCCGGCTAGACCAGTAATACCTCCAAAGACGCTGGCCCCTGCTGCTGCGATCCGGCCCTTGGTATACACCCGGCATTTCAGCCCGGCAGGTTCGATGCTGTTTTCAAGTTTTGTAACAGCAGCGCTCATTCGCCCCGATAGCCCCACGACTTCGAAAGATTTTCGTGCACGGATCAGTGAGGCCAGCTTGTCAGTACCTAGATCTTCATAAGTCAGTCTTTCCATGTTTTGTTTCCTTGGTCGTGTAGTAAAAGCGTCTTATGGAGTCCACCTGTTGCGAGTTGGTCACGATGGTTTATTGGTTGAGGGCCTCGCATCTGTGTCAAATCAGCATCAATTGCCGTTTGTGGACTCATTAAGTCTTTAGTCTACCTTTTGAGTCCTTATCGTCAATGGGTCCATGGTCAACCATAGAGGTTGACTGGAGGACCCATGACAGATATCAACCTTGAGCTGTTAGCCAAGAGCGTCGGCAAGGCGATTAGCCACAAGCGAACTCAAGCCGGATTCACGCAAGAGCAGGTGGCTGAATACCTCAGTATCGGGATGGAAGCCGTCTCACGAATGGAGCGGGGGATCGTGGTGCCAACCGTGGTGCGGCTGGCGGAGCTCGCTCAACTTTTCGGCTGTGAGCTGGCGGATTTCCTGCGCGAGACCAGTAACCGCCCGACCGAGCAGGGCATTGTGCTGAGCCAGCAACTGGCTCGGCTCGATGATGCTGACCGAACCCTGTTGCTGGAAACGGTAGAACGGTTGGTGGAGCGGTTGGCGCGTCCCCGCTGATCACCCGCCATTTACTGGGGGAGGGGATGGGGTCCCTTTCCCCAATTTGTTGGTGAGCGGACTCCTTTTGGGTTGCGGCCTCTGCGGTGCGGCATGCGAGGTAGTCGCCTCCACTCCAGCGTTACCATTAGCCGTTTCGTCGTTGTTGGCTTCGGGATAGAACTCCTCCAGCAGCATCGGCACCTCTTCATCGATATCCTCAAATTGGCCATTGCGCAGCAGGTCGCGAGCGGCCTGCTCCATCTGGTCGATGGCGAGCCCCGCCTCTTGATCACGCCGGGCGGCCTCCAGTGCTTGCCTGACTGCCTCAGTCAGGTTGGTTTCTTCCCGCAAGGTCAAATCCACGTAGTAGACCGGTGTGCGGTACGACTGGGTGGTGCTCTTGGCTCGCAACCGCAGGGTGAGCGGCAGATAGCGGGTATGGCCCCCGCTCACTGCCTCCAGGTACTTCAGTCGCGCCGCCAGGGTGCGTACCGAGTTGTAGCCGGTGGTGCGGAAGATAAAGCTACCCAGCTCATCCCCTTGCCCCTCCACAAACAGGTTCAGTCGTCCGTACAGCTTGCAGCCCTGTTGCCCTGCAAAGGCGCAGCGCTCTGGTCCTGGGCAGCTGACTTCCTCCATGCCTTGCGCCCCCACACGTCTCGCCACCTCCCCATTCCCGACACAGAGCGGCCTGCCGGTTTGCCGGTCAAAGGCGCTGTATTCCGCCCGCAGATTCAAGTCGCTGTCGTTGAACAGCACCCGCACTGGAATGGCGCGGATCTTGGTTTGCTCCTGACCTTGGCCACTCTTTTGCGATGAGTAGTGTTGATGCAGGGGATGGAGCAACCATCCCCCCTTTTGCTGTACCTGGGTGGTGAGGGTGAAGCTGTCGTCCTTCTCCGGTACCCACTTATCCTGTTTTTGCACCAGCTTGCCGATGCAGATCCGCCCGATCACGGGCGGGGTAATCGCCAGTCCTTTGATCATGGTGTTTGCCTCAAGGGTTGAATGGTGAAACGGCGCACGCCGGGCACCGGTTTGACATAACGGGTGAGCAGGTCGGGATGATCCTGACCGAGCTTATCCAGATCCGGTGCCAGCCGGTCTTTGCTGCGCTTCCAAGTGATCTTGCCATCGGCAAACAACCCGGCTGTCGCTTCACCCAAAGTGGCTTGCAGCCGCTGCTTGAGTTGCGACTCCTGTAGCTCGACCGCTTCCTTTTGCTGACGCAAGCGCAGTAGCTCGCCAAACAGCTGGTTGAACTCAGGAGAATCGGAGAGATCCACCGTCTGACCATCATCGCGGGGAAAGAGCCAGCTCAGGGCATTGGCGGCATCACTGGAACCATCAGGTTCAGGCTGCTGGTCTTGTTGCACCATCTGCCAGAACTGCGCTTCCCGTTCGGTGAGATCCTGGATCTTCTCCTCATCGCGCTCGATGCGGTAAATCCGAAAATCCTGACCGCCGATCAGCACAGCCACTTCGGCCCAGGCATGGCCGGTGACGGCCAGTTGATGGAGTACCTGACACTGGTAAGCCACCGGCACTCCTTCCTCCCACTGGGGGGCGCTGTGATAGCTGGCGGTCTTGATCTCCAGAATGCCCGGCCCATCGGGATGGCCGACTACCTCCCGATCGAGGTTGGCGAGCATGAAGGGTTGCTCGGGGTGTTGCAGCACTGCATTGACCCGGCGCACCTTATAGCCGGTGCGTTTGGCGTAGACCTTCGCCAGCACCGGTTCCAGCTCAATGCCCCACAGCACCGCTTCCTTGTGGGAGATATCCTCCGGCTCTTTGCGGCCGGTCTTCTCCAGCCACAGGCTGAGTGGACATTTGTAGGTGGAGAGGCCTACTGCCACGGCGGCATCGGAGGAGCCAATGCCGAGCTTGCGGATAGCGAGCCACTGCTCGCGGGTTAATTGGGTCGTGGAGGCCAGCCGCAGGGCCTGGCCGTATTTGGTTTTTGCTTTCATGACTATTCCTTGTTGACGGCATAAATGACGACGCCCGGATTGGCTTGCGCCAGTCCGGGTGAGGTCGTTATGCGGTTTAAATGGGGAAGCGGAATTACTGCAGCAGAGTGAGTGCCTGATTCAGGGCTTGGGATTTGAGTTGGGCACCCTGGCCGAACCAGGCGGAATCGAGCCGGTGGTCCTGACTACGAGCGCGGCGGTGGTGATCCACGTATTCGGTAACAGCATTGACCAGCCCCCAGGCGGTATTGCGGGAACTGGCAAGCTCTGAACCCATACCCGCCCCCTGATAGAGCTCATGCAGGCGTTGTACCGGCTTGGTGAGGATGATGTTCTCCTCATCCAGCGGTTGCGCCAGCAAGTCGCTGAAAAAGCGTAGCGCCTCTTCAGGGGCCACGGGCCGCTGTGCCAGTGCCTTGCTCTGGACTTTGAACTCATCCCAATGGGAGAGCCCGAGCCCAAGCGACTCTTTGACGGCTGCGGGATCGAACTGAGTGGAGTGGGGCACCTTGATGGCGCCGGTAGCGCCGCGCAGTGCCATCTGCAGGGTGTTGTTGCAGACCACTCGCAGCGAGGTGAACTGCGCCGTGGTGCAGAGCGTGCCGTCGCAGCTGGTTGCCAGCAGCAGATAGGATTTAACCAAATCACCACCTGCTAGCTTGAGATCCTGACCGGTCTTGGCCAGTGCCCACAGCTTGCGGCCACCTTTGAGCGAGCCTGCTGTTTCCAGCTCAAAGCCACCGGCTTCCACCAAGTCTTGATAGAAGTGCAGGACCTCGTGAGGCTGTACCACGTTGTAGCGACTTGAGACTACCGACAGGGGGGTGAGGGTATCGGAGCGATACAGCACCTTGCTGTCGCTGTAGTGGCGGATATGTAGCGCATCGGAGGCGACGTTAAACATCACGTCGCTCTGCTCGATGGTCCAATTCATCCCGGCTGCTTGCAGCCAGATATCGAGGGATTGTTGTGGGGGCAAGACATTGCCAAGGCCATGCCAAGGGGTTTGGCCGGTGTAGGCCATGGTGTCAATCAGGTGAGCCATATCTCCTCCAAGAATTGTGAAATGCAGACATTCAGCCTGCTAACTCATGGGGGGGATGTAGGTTTGAAAGTTTATTGAATAGGATTTATTTGCTATTGAATTCTCATTATTTTAAGGGGCTTTACAGCATGATGGTGTTGTGCAATGAACTGCACTGGAGGGGTACGGAGAGGGGTAGGAGGCCAAAAACGACCAAGGGGCTAGCACCATGAAGATGCTAACCCCTTGTTTTGTATGGCGCTCCCGACTGGAGTCGAACCAGTGGCCTGTCCCTTAGGAGGGGACCGCTCTATCCTACTGAGCTACGGGAGCATTGTGGCCGGCATTATACAAGAAGCCGCTCCCTTTTAAACCCTTGATTCTTATTCCAATACTGCCAGATCCCCGATCTGGATGTTAAACGGCGAATATTTGTTCTGGCTGCTGATGATGGCGCCATCCTCGAACACCTGCACCACTTCGAACAGGCCGTCGGCGGGGTTGCGCATCATGCGCGACTTGCCGTAGGGGTCGATGAAATCGGCATCGTGCTGGATGCGGAACTGATCCCCGAGCCGGACGCCGTTGCGGCGGCCCAGATTGATGTGGGGGCCGCGCTCGTTCTGGCCGACCACCCGGGCGGTGACCGGGGCGCAGCTGAGCTGGGCCACCAGATCCTGCACCGCTTCCTGCAACTGGTAGTTGACCTCCTGGCCATAGCTCGACTGCCAGAACTGGCCGCTGCTGCTGCCCACTTGATCCCGCTTGGCGAAGGTCCAGTTGGCCCGGCCCTGGTACTCCTTGCGGCCGAGCAGGCTGCCGTTGATGCCGTCGAACAGATAGAGCTGCATGCGAAAGTTGCGGATGGGGTCTTCATACCAGCTGGTCAGCTGGTTGCCCTGCGGTTCGAGGGAGAGATCGTCGATGCTGCCGAGCACCAGATACTGGCTGTCGGTGCGCAGGCTGAGCGCCTTGATCTCTTCGAGGGCGCTGCGATCCCCCTGTTGCAGGTGGAGCGGGTCGATGCGCAGGTTCTCGTCCAGCCACTGGCGTACGGCCACCCCTTGCGGTGCGTTGGCCAGGGCCTCGAACATGCGGCGTGACAGGTTGGCGGGCATGTCGTCGAGGGCGCCGTAGCTCGCCTGCTCGGGGTAGCGCAGCCGCAGCCGCACCAGCGTCAAATCCTTGGCGTAGTGCTGGGTCTGGCAGATCTGGCGTTCGGCCTGGATGTCGGCCTGCAGCGTGATGTACATGCGGCCGTTGCGCACCTCTTCCCGCTTGAGCCGATACTGGCGAATGTCGCCGCCGGAACGGATCTGGATCTGCTCGGAGCGCAGGCTGCCGTTTTCCAGGCGCTGGATGCTGGAGACGGCGGCGCCGCTAGCCAGCAGAGCCTGTCGCAGGGCATCGCGGGTCGCCTGCTCGCGGGCGTAGACCTCGTCTCCGCCCAGGATGGCGGCACTGCCCTGCGCCTCGATGATCTCGGCCCGGGCCGACAGACTGGCAAGCAGCAGGGTTAACAGCAGCGGTAATTTCATGACAAGCACCTTGAATATGCGGGTCGGCGCGATTCACCCCTGTCGAAGCGAAGTCGCCGGCCGATACAGATCACAGAACCGTGCCGGTTGCACAGCACACGCGAATATTTAGCAAGATCCATGCCTCATTCCCGGCTCAAGCTTTGGCCGGTCGAACCGATAACAAATCAGGTGCAGATACAGGAAAGGTATCCATGAACAAACTCATCACGGCGTTGGCGCTCGCCCTGGCATTGGCCGGCTGCGGCTCCGACCCCATCAACCGGGAGCAGGGTGATCCTCGCCAGGCGGCGCAGGGGATGGAACTCAACTGGTTGGTGGCGCGCATGACCGATCAGCTGATGGAGCGCAAGTCGCTCTCCACCCTGACCGAACCCATTGCGGTC
Source organism: Aeromonas sp. QDB54 (assembly GCF_027707385.1). Classification (NCBI taxonomy): domain Bacteria; kingdom Pseudomonadati; phylum Pseudomonadota; class Gammaproteobacteria; order Aeromonadales; family Aeromonadaceae; genus Aeromonas; species Aeromonas sp. QDB54. The sequence goes on from NZ_JAPCIT010000029.1 coordinate 18,863, forward strand.
TCCTCTTTCGTCGATCTCGATACCTTGCAGGACACCAACTGGATGGGGCAGCAGATCGAGGAGAGCTTTATTTACGAGCTGAATCGGCGCGGGGAAGTGGTGGTGGATTTCAAGCTGACCGGCAGCATCAAGGTCACCCCGCAGGGGGACTTCGTGATGAGCCGCAACTATCGGGATCTCTCCCCCCGGCTGCCCATCTCCCGCATCCTGACCGGCACCTTCAGCCGCAACAAGCAGGGGATCCTGGTCAATGCCCGCATCATCGACCTGCGTACCAAGATGGTGGAGACCACGGCCCAGAGCCTGATCCCGCAAAAATACCTGTTCGGTGCCAACAATTCGTTTGGCCGGGCCTCGATCAACCGCGGTTACCTGATGCGTGACAGCCAGGCGCGTCCCGGCGGCCATCTGGTCAACCTGACGCCCTGACAAGGAGTAGATGCAATGAAAATCCTGTTCGGATGCCTGCTGGCCCTGCTGCTGACGGCGTGCAGCGGCGGCAATCGGGTGGTCAACTATGGCGGCGGCAACAACAAGCCGGATGATTTCCCGGTGCTCAAGGCGGTCGGTTACGCGGTGATCGACATCCAGCCCGGCCCCTCCCAGTCCGAGAAGATGCTGCAGGCCATCCGCGCCTCCAAGATGGATGCCTATCGCGAACTGGCGGAACAGCTCAACGGCCAGCAGGTGCGCGGCCAGAGCAGCTACAAGGACTTGACCCAGACCTCCAACTCGCTGGACGTGTCGGTGGCCGGCATGGTGCGCGGCGCCAGGGTGGTGGCCTCCTATCCCCGTGGCAACACCTATGCCACCGAGATGGAGCTCGATACCCGCGCCCTCTACAACATCAACCAGCTGATGGCGGGCCAGTTCTGACGGCGTGCACGCGAAGAATGGACGACAAAAAGGCGACCCCGGTGGGTCGCCTTTTTCATTGGCGGTGTCGGCCGCCCAAGCCTGGCTGATTGCAGCGCTGGCTAGTTGCCCAGCAGCACCGGCGGCACGGCGGTCGGCTTGACGTCTTCGCTCGGATAGCAGCCCAGCACCTTGATGTAGCGGGTGATCTTGGTCAGCTCCATCAGCGCGGCCTGCATGGCCGGGGTCTGCAGGTTGGCGGAGACATCCAGGTAGAACATCTCCTCCCACGGGTTGCCCTGCACCGGACGGGACTCGAGCTTGGTCATGTTGATCTCGTTGCTGCGCAGCACCAGCAGCGCCTCCACCAGCGAGCCCGGTTTCTGGGAGGTGGACATGATGAGGGTGGTCTTGGCCGGGATCTGCGGTGCCACGTCGATGGGCTTGCGCGCCACCACGATGAAGCGGCTGTAGTTCTCCTTCTGGTTGGCCAACTGTTCGGCCAGCACATCCAGCCCGTACAGCTCGCCGCCAGCGGCGCTGCCGATGGCCGCCGCCTCCGGGCTCGCCAGTTCCTTCACCTTCATCATGGCGCTGGAGGAGGAGTCGCAGATCTCGTGGCGCGCCCCTTCCAGTTTGCTCAGATAGTGGGAGCACTGCTGGAATACCTGCGGGTGGGCATAGAAGGTCTTGATGCGGCCCAGTTCAGTTGGTACGGCGGTGAGGATGCAGTGCTCGATGGGGTAGGTCAGCTCACCGACGATGGAGAGGCTGGTGTGCTGCATCACGTCGTACACCTCGTTGATGGAGCCCGAGCTGGTGTTCTCGATGGGCAGTACGCCGAAGGCGGCACGGCCCGATTCCACCGCATCCAGTACCTCGCGGAAATTCTGGCAGTTCACCTCGATCACCTGATCCTTGTAGCGGGCCAGGTACTTGCGGGCGGCGAGGCTGGAGTAGGAACCGCGCGGTCCCAGGTAGGCGACGCTGGTCATCGGCTCCTGCTGCTCCGGGTTGAGCAGGCTCTGCAGATAGGCCTGCTGGGAGAGCACGGAATCTTCGATGATGGTGTGGTAGATGCGGGTGATGTACTGGGCGTCCAGCCCCAGCACACGCCCTTTCTGGATCAGGGCGACCAGCAGATCCTGCTCGCGCTGGGGATCGCGGATCGGGCGCGGATTGGCCTGCTTGGCGCGGGCGACCTCGATGCTGAGGGTCTTGCGTTTGGCCAGCAGGGCGAGCAGCTCCTGATCCAACTGGGTGATGTCTTGTCTGATCTCGTCGAGCGTTGCCATGATGGTTCCCTATCCAAGTAATCGATTGTGGTGGCTGCAAAAAAAAACCTCCGCTAGGGGAGGCTCGATTCGTCTTTGCTTTCTGTTTACGCGAGTGCTTCACGTGACGACGGGCCTTCCCTCATGAGGGCCGGATAAACGAGAAAGCAAAAAAGAATGGTGCGTGCATGAGTGTGTCCTTGAGGTAACGCCATAACCATTAAGGGATTTGACCGTGCGATGCAAGTAAAACTTGCCCGGGGGAGGCGAACGGGGCAGGGTAGGGGCGTGAGCCTGCGGGGGAAAAACCGGGTAAAACGGACCCGCTTGCTGTCGTAATGATGCAGATAGCTGGAGGTGAAGATGGCGATTATTTTCGATCTGGGACGGGTGGTGGTGAGCTGGGATCCGGTCGGTATCGTGCGCTCGGTACGCGGGGCGCACGGAGCTGAGCAGCTGGCGGAGCGGCTGTTCAACCACCCGGACTGGCTGGAGGTGGACCGTGGTACCCTCTCACTGCACACCATGGCCCGCCAGGCCGAGCATCGCACCGGGCTGAGCGCCGCCGAAAACCTGGCGATTTTGCAGGCGGTGCCCGCCTCGCTGGTGCCGGATCCCGCTATGCTGAGCCTGATAGAGAGCCTGCATGGGGCGGGTCACACCCTCTACGCACTCTCCAATATGGGTCATGCCAGCATCGACTGGCTGGAGCAGCATCAGCCCTTCTGGCGTTTCTTCAGCGGCAAGGTGGTGTCGGCAAGGGTACGGATGATGAAGCCGGAGCCGGATATCTATCGCTATCTGCTGGTGTCGTTCGACTTGCAGGCCGAGCAGTGCCTGTTCATCGATGACAGCCCGGCCAACGTGACTGCCGCACAGGCGTTGGGGATCGGCGGTCTGGTGTTTACCGATGCATACAGTTGTCGCCAGCAGCTGGTGGCGCAGGGTTACCTGCCCGCCTGAATGGCAGGATGTAGAGGGAGAGGGTATGGAGCATGGCCGGTTTCGCAATTGGCTCAGTCACTATCCGGACGCGGGGCTGCTGATCGCCTGTCTGGATGGCAGCGGTTATCAGCTCTGCGTCGAGGCCGACGGCGAGATGCAGTGTCTCACCGACAGCGGAGGGGGCCGGCTGACCTTTGCCTCCCTCGAACAGGCCGAGGGATTTCTGCGCATGCATCAGGTTCATCAGGCGAAACTTCGGATTTATGATGCCCAGCTGGATGAAAATGAAACTAATTGGCATGAAATTATCATTAAATTCTGATTTATCCCTGCCCTTTAAGGGTTTATTCAGGATTGTTGCAGCACAATGGCGCCCAATTCATCATCCGGTGCCGTCGTTATGGATGCCAATATCGTTGTGCTGAATCGGGGATACGATCAGACCTTTCAGACCAGGGAACAGTCACTTATCGAGACCCTGGCTGGCTACGGCGAACTGGCGGTCTCCTTCTCCGGTCGACTGGAATCCTGCTACAGCATGGATCTGTGCCGCGCCAGCGGTATCCGGATCCGGGCCATCACCCTGGACAGCCCGACCCGCAGTCGCAAGGAGGTGGCGCGCGCCAAGCGCTACTGCCAGCGTTACGGCATCGAGCAGCGGGTGATCAAGACCGATGAGATGATCTTCTGCGATCACCTGCGCCACCTCAACGAGGTGATCGATCCGGTGCGCTATATCTGCCACCTCACCGCGCTGGAAACCGACTGGAGCCACCTGCCCATGCTGCTGCCGGCGCCGGTGGAGGAGCTGCAGGAGTATCTGCGCCGTTTCGGCAGCCTGCCGACCAATACCCTCTGGCTGTTTGCCAAGCAGGGCATGACCCACAGGGACTTTCGCTACGGCTTCAACAAGCGTCAGCTCGGGCGCTGGGGCAAGAGTGCCCACGGCTGCCTGAGCTACCGTTTCTCCGACCCCGAGCTGGTGGAGCGCCGTCATCTGCGGATGGTGGACATGGCAGAGCAGATGCTGGCCGACATGGGGCTGGAGGAGGCCCAGGTGTTTTTTCATACCCTCGCCGATCGGGCCACCACCCTGGCCCGGGTGCGGGTGCCGGCCCGGCTGCGGGCCCAGGCCTTCGATCTGCAGCCGGATATCCTCACCGCCCTCAAGAGCACGGCCTTCGATCTGGTGACGCTGGACATGGCGGCGGAAGAGGAGCGGCAGGAGCTGGTGGTCTAGGCAACCGAGGGCAGGAACGTGAGTGCGGTCATAGGCAAGCCGGGACGGACTCTTTATACTGACGCCCTTTTCCATCGACGCCGAGTCATCACCCTATGAAACCCTTGTCCCGTCTGCTGGTTGCCCTCTGCCTCTCGCCCCTGCTGGTGCAGGCCGCTCCGCTCACCCAGGTGACCCTGCCGGATGGCCGCCAGGTGCAGCTCAACGATGACTTCACCTGGGAATACCTGCTGCTCAAACCCGCCGCCGACGGCAGCGCGGTGCAGGGCACGGTGGCCGTGCCGGTGCTGACCGAGCAGGCGATGAGCAACCCCGAGCTGCTGGCCCAGGCCGTCAAGGACGGGATCGGCGTCAAGCTGGCCAAGGTGGAGGGCTCGGATCCTCTGCAACTGCAATTCATGGTGAGCAACACCGGCACCCGCAATGTGGTGCGGGTGCGCGGCAGCGTCACCCTGTTCAGCGAGCAGGGGGCCCAGCTGGTCAAGCAGGAGGCCCGCTTCTGGGTCGGCGAGAACCGTCTGCCGGAGTCCTATCTGCGCAAGGGACAACAGCGCCCCTCCATGGTGCTGGAGGTGCCGCGCCCGGCCGGTCTCACCGGCAAGCCCCTGGTGCGGGTCGAGATTGAGGAAGTGGAGTTCCGCTGATCCCTCATGCAACAGGCTCCTTCGTGGAGCCTGTCTTGATTGTTAACCCGGTAACCACCTGCAACAGTTGCTTACATCTGACATGGTTTGGCAACAGCTTGCCGCTCGGCATTTCTCCCCGCCCTCTGCACAATGACCCCATTCCAGCTAGGTCCCAACTAGCTCAACGATGGAGTCATCAAAATGAAAAAAGCTGCACTTTCAGTTCTGGTTCTGGCCGGTTTCGCTTCAACTTCTGCTCTGGCTGAGGATGCCTTCAGCTACGCCAAAGGCGGCCTGACCTGGGCGCACACCAAGTCCGATTACATCGGCGGCAAGGATAGCAACAACCGCGATTTCGGCGGTCTGAACCTGGACCTCTCCAAGAGCTTCGGTTCCAACTTCTACGGTCGTCTGGGCAGCGAGTACACCTCCCGCAACGATGGCAACGACAGCATGGGCATCTCCAGCCTGGGTCTGGGTGTCTACACCCCGCTCAGCACAGGTCTGAACCTGTATGGGGAAGCAGGTCTGATGGGTTACACCATGGAGCGTCAGGTGGCTGCCAACGTCAAAGACAGCGGCTGGGATGTGATCACCCGCAAAAACAGCGGCAGCATGTACGGTGAGGCCGGCCTGCGCTACGACATCGGCGCGGTCGAGCTCTCCACCGGCTACCGCTACGCCAACATGACCGACGACATGCACGATTTCAAAGTGGGCGCCGCCTACAAGGTGAGCCAGAACCTGGCCCTCACCGCCGACTACACCTATCGCAAGTGGGACCTGCAACAGGGCTCCATCACCAGCCTGGGTGTGAAGTACAGCTTCTAATCATTCTTCCTGTAGTGTCTTCATTTTTACCCATGACTTCGGTCATGGGTTTTTTCATTTCCGGTTGATCCACCCTTCACCCTTGCGCCGTATCAGTCCGCAATAGTTATACAACTTCCAATTTCTTGTATAACTGCTATAACTGATTCAGACTTATACAAGGAGTGATGATATGTACAAGATCAAGGTTGGTATCAGCGCCTGCCTGCTGGGGCAGGAGGTACGGTTCGACGGGGGCCACAAGCGTTCCAGCTTCTGCGAGCGGGATCTCGGTGCCCACTTTGACTATCACCCCGTCTGTCCCGAGATGGCCATTGGCCTGGGGGCGCCCCGCGCCGCCATCCGGCTGGTGAAGCGCCACGGCGAGATCCGCGCCGAGGCGAGCAACGGCAGCTTCGACGTCACCGACCAGCTCATCGCCTTCAGCGAGCAGAAGGCGCGCCAGCTCGACTTCATCTCCGGCTACATCCTCTGCGCCAAATCCCCCAGCTGTGGCATGGAGCGGGTGCGGATCTATGGCGCCAACAACGAGGGGAGTGCCAAGGAGGGGGTTGGCCTGTTTGCCAAGGCGCTGATGGAGGCCAATCCCCTGCTGCCGGTGGAGGAAGATGGCCGCCTGTGCGATCCCATCCTGCGGGAAAACTTTGTGCTGCGGGTCTTTGCCTACCACGACTGGCAGCAGCTCTGCGCGCGCGGCATCACCGCCTCTGCGCTGATCCGCTTCCACTCCCGCTACAAGTATCTGGTGCTCTCTCACGCCACCACCCACTACCGGGCGCTTGGCAAGCTGCTCGGCAATCTGGCCAAGGCCGACCTGCAGCAGGTGGCCGACAGCTACATCAAGGGGTTGATGGCGGCGCTGACCCTGCGGGCCAACCGGCGCAGCCACACCAATGTGCTGATGCACCTGCAGGGCTACTTCAAGCGGGTGCTGACTCCGGCCCAGAAGCAGGAACTGTGCGACACCATCGACAAGTACCGTACCGGCGTCTTTCCGCTGCTGGTGCCGCTCACCCTGATCCGCCACTACCTGCGCGAATACCCCAATCCCTATCTCGCCGAGCAGGTGTACCTCAATCCCCATCCCGACACGCTGAAACTGCGCTACGGGCTCTGAATATTCTGTGCGGGCCCCGGCGGATGGCCGGGGCCTCTCCCTCAACCTTTGCTGGATGCCGTTATGTCTGATTTACCGCACGCCGCTTCTCCTTCGCCGGAGGAGGGGATCTACCCCATTCGCGAGGTCTCCCGCCTCACCGGCGTCAACGCCGTGACCCTGCGCGCCTGGCAGCGCCGCTACGGGCTGGTGCAACCGGCCCGCACCGAGAAGGGCCACCGCCTCTACAGCGAGCAGGACATTCGCCAGATTGGCGAGATCCTGAGCTGGCTGGAGCGGGGAGTGAGCATCGGGCAGGTGAAGGGGCTCCTGAGTGAACCCCTGGCCCAGCCGGTGAGCGATCACTGGCAGCAGACCCTGGAGCAGTTCAGTCAGGCGCTGCTCGCCTTCAACCAGCGCAAGGCCGAGGCTGAGCTCAATGACCTGCTGGCAAGCTACCCGTTCGAGCTGGTACGCAGCCGGGTGTTGCAACCGCTGGTGGAGCGGCTGCTGGGGCTGTGGCGCGAGCGGCCCGATGGCGAGCTGCTGCAACAGGTGTGGCTGGGCTGGCTGCACACCCGCTTCGCCCGCCACCTGATCGAGCAGGAGAAGGGGGTACCGGTCACCTTGGCGAGCTGGGGACAGGTGGGCCCGCTCGATCTGGTCTGGGCCGCTTACGAGCTGATCGGTCAGGGTCATGAGGTGCAGCTGCTGGGGGCGGTGGAGCCGCGCCATGCCAGCCTGCTGGAGGGGCGCGCAGTCCCCCCTTGGCTGGTGCTGCTGGGGGCCGGCCTTGGCAAGCAGGAGCTGGCTGCCGACTGGCCCGCCGGTACCCGCTTCTTTGGCGAACTGGGGCGCCTCTACGATGGAGAGTGGCTGCAAGCCCACGGCTGGCAGGCGAGGCTTGCCGAGCTGATGGCGGGCAGGCCCGCTGCGGGTGGCGCCGGCGGACGCGGGAGGAAAAAATCATGAAGCTGGTCTGGTTTCGCAATGATCTGCGCCTTGCCGACAACCCGGCGCTGCGGCATGCCTGCGCCGGTGATGAGCCGGTGGCCGCGCTCTTTATCCTCTCACCGACCCAGTGGCAGCAGCACAAGCTGGCCCCCGTCCGTCAGCGGTTTTTGCTGGCCCAGGTCGATGCGTTGGGCCGCGATCTGGCGGCGCTCGGCATCCCGCTTCATCTGCTGCGGGTAGAGACTTTTAGCGAAGTGCCGGCGGCGCTGGCAGAGCTTTGCCGCGAGCTGGGCGTAACCCAGCTCTATGCCAATCAGGCCATCGAGATCGACGAGCTGCGCCGGGACCAGGCCGTCACCGCCGTGCTGGCGGAGCAGGCGGTGGGTTGCCACTGGCTCAACGGCTGCTGCGTGCTGCCGCCAGGGCGGGTGCTGACCGGCTCTGGCGAGATGTTCAAGGTTTTCACCCCCTTCAGCCGCGCCTGGCTCAAGGCCCTCGACGAGGATGGTTTCGTCATTCATCGCGCGCCCACTGCTCGTAGTGAGCCGCTGCCGTGGCAGCCGCTGGCGGAGCGGCACTTCGTCGATGCCGCCCTTGGCGAGCTGACGGCAGACCCCCGCTGGCCGGTGGGGGAGGCCGAGGCCAGCGGCCGTCTGAATGATTTTCTGGAGCAGGCGGTGCTCGACTATGGCGAGACCCGGGATTTCCCTGCCATCGCAGGCACCTCGGTGCTCTCCCCCTATCTGGCGGCCGGCATCATCAGCCCGCGCCAGTGCGTGGCGGCGCTCCAGCAGCGGCTCGGCTACCGGCCCCAGTCGAAGGCTCAGCCCGGCTTTGTCTGGCTCAATGAGCTGATCTGGCGCGAGTTCTATCGCCACCTGCTGGTGCTGATCCCGGCTCTCTCCATGAATCGGCCCTTCAAGCCGGAGACGGCGGCCCTGCCGTGGAGCTGGGATCCGGATGCCTTCGCCGCCTGGTGCGAGGGGCGCACCGGCTACCCCATCGTCGACGCGGCGATGCGCTGCCTCAACACCACCGGCTGGATGCACAACCGGCTGCGGATGATAGTGGCGAGCTTCCTCACCAAGGATCTGCACATCCACTGGCGGCTCGGGGAGGATTACTTCATGAGCCGACTGATCGACGGCGACCTGGCGGCCAACAACGGCGGCTGGCAATGGGCGGCGGGGACCGGCGCCGATGCGGCGCCCTATTTCCGGGTGTTCAACCCCACCACCCAGGGGCAACGGTTTGATCCGCAAGGAGAGTTCATTCGTACCTGGGTCTCTGAGCTGGCTGATCTGCCTGCCGCCTATCTGCATCAGCCTCACGACTGGTTGCGGCTCAAGGGGCGGCACGATTATCCGGCCCCCATGGTGGACCACGCCGTTGCCCGGGTGAGAGCCATCGAGATGTTTCGCGCCCTGGAGAAATAGCATGGATGAGTCGCTGGCCCGCTTTGTGGCCCTCTATCAGCAGCTAAGCAGAGACGAGCTGCACCGTTTGCCCGAGGTCTACGCAAACGAGGTGGTCTTTACCGATCCTGCTCACCGCATCGAGGGGCTGGCAGCGCTCACCGACTATTTTGCCGTCCTCTACCAGCGTCTGGCCTACTGCCGTTTCGTCATCACCAGCCAGCTGCTGCAGGGGGGTCAGGCCTGGCTCGGCTGGACCATGACCTTCTCCCATCCCAGATTGCGCGGCGGTGCGCCGGTGACGGTGGAGGGGGCAACCCGCCTCGAGTTCGACGCGGCGGGCAAGGTGTGCCTGCATCGCGACTACTTCGATCTGGGCGCCATGCTTTACGAGCAGTTGCCGCTGATAGGCCCCCTGGTGCGTACCATCAAGGGGAGGCTCGGCGCATGAACGGCGGCCGGGTGCTGATCACCGGTGCCACCTCCGGCATCGGCTTTCAGCTGGCGCTCGATTACCGGCAGGCGGGCTGGCGGGTGTGGGGCTGCGGTCGCGATGGCGATCGGCTGCTGGCACTGGGTCGCCACGGCATCACACCGCTGCAGTTTGACGGGCGCGATGCAAGCGCCGTGAGCGAGGCGGCCGCCTGCTTGCCGCGGGTCGATCTGGTGATCCTCAATGCCGGCAACTGCGAGTACATGGATGTCGCCGAGGGGTTTGACGGCGCCCTGTTTGCCCGGGTGATCGAGACCAACCTCATTGCCACCGGTCATGCCCTGGCCGCCTTTTTGCCGCTGCTCGGGGCAGGCGGACGCCTTGCCATCGTCAGCTCGTCGGTAAGCTGGTTGCCGCTGCCCAGGGCCGAAGCCTATGGCGCCTCCAAGGCGGCCCTCGATTATCTGGCGGATACCCTGCGCCTCGATTTGGCCGGCAAAGGGATCGGCGTGACCCTGATCCGCCCCGGCTTTGTGCAGACCCCGCTCACCGCCAAAAATGATTTTCCCATGCCTTGTCTGGTGACGGTGGAAGAGGCTTCCCGCACCATCATGGCGGGGCTCACCGCCGGTCGTCACCAGATCCACTTTCCCCGCCGTTTCATCTGGCTGTTGCGCCTGCTTGGCGCGCTGCCGACGGGGCTCTGGCTGCGCCTTGGCCGCGCACTCGTTTCGAAAGGACGCCCTTCATGAAGAAAAAGATCGCCATCGTCGGCTCCGGTATTTCAGGTCTGACCGCCGGTTTTCTGCTCCACAAGCTGCACGACATCACCCTGTTCGAGGCGGCGCCGACCCTGGGTGGCCATACCGCCACCGTCGACGTCCACCAGGCGGGGCGCAGCTATGCCATCGACACCGGTTTCATCGTCTTCAATGACCGCACCTACCCCAACTTCCTGCGGCTGCTCGAGCGGATCGGGGTGGCGCGACAACCGGCCGAGATGAGCTTCTCGGTGAAAAGCCCGCAGGGGCTGGAGTACAACGGCCACAACCTGGATACCCTGTTTGCCCAGCGCAGCAACCTGCTGAGTCCCCGTTTCTACGGCTTCGTCGCCGAGATCCTGCGCTTCAACCGGGAGGCGCGGGCCTGGCTGGCCGATGGTCAACATCAGGGCGAGGGCCCCGAGCTGACCCTGGGGGATTTTCTGCAGGTGGGGGAGTTCAGCGACTACTTTGCCCGCCACTACATCTTGCCGATGGGGGCCGCCATCTGGTCGTCGACGCTGGCCGATATGCGCGCCTTTCCGCTCGGCTTCTTCCTGCGTTTTTTTGCCAACCACGGTTTGCTCGAGGTGGCCAACCGGCCCCAGTGGTATGTGATCCCTGGCGGCTCGCGGGAATATATCGGCCCGCTGACGGCCGGCTGGCAGGCTCACATTCGCCTCGCCTGCCCGGTGCAGGGGATCCGGCGCCAGGCGGACGGGGTACTGATCAAGAGCAGCTACGGCGAGGAGCGGTTTGATGAGGTGATCTTCGCCTGTCACAGCGATCAGGCGCTGGCATTGCTGGCGGATCCGGGCGAGCGGGAGCAGGCTATTCTCGGTGCCATGCCCTATCAGGCCAACGACGTCTGGCTGCACACCGATGTGCGCTGCCTGCCGGTGCGCCGCAAGGCGTGGGCGAGCTGGAACTATCAGCTGGGCGAGGATGACGGGTTGCGGCCGTTGGTGAGCTACAACATGAACATATTGCAGGGAGTGAGCTCGCCGCAGCCCTTCTGCGTGAGTCTCAATCCCGAGGGCAAGGTGGACGAGAGCAAGGTGCTGCGCCGCTTCGTCTATCACCATCCGGTGTTCAATCAGGCCTCTATTGCCGCCCAGCAGCGGCGGGCGGAGATCTGCGGTCAGCAGCACACCCACTTCTGCGGCGCCTACTGGTACAACGGCTTTCACGAAGACGGGGTGCGCAGCGCGTTGGACGTGGCCAGACGGTTCGGGGCCGAGCTATGAAGGGGGCAGTTCTGGCAGGCCAGGAGGCGAGTGCCGAGGCCATGACTGGTATCCTCAGCGCCATCTGGCAGGGCTCGGTGCGCCATCGCCGCTTCGCACCGCGCGCCCATGCCTTCTCCTACAGCCTCTTCATGCTGGGACTGGACCTCGATGAGCTGCCACAACTCGATCGCGGGCGCTGGTTCGGGGTTGAGCGCTCGGGGCTGCTCTCGTTTCACCGTGACGATTATCTGCGTGGCAGCGAGGGGCCGCTCAAGCAGGCGGTGTGGCAGAAGGTGAGCGAACTGGGTGGCGATGCCGAACCCGAGGGGCGGGTGCTGCTGCTTGGCAACGTGCGTTGTCTGGGCTTCTACTTCAGCCCGGTCAACTTCTACTTCTGCTACCGGCAGAGAGAGGCGCGCTATCTGTTGGCGGAGGTGTCGAACACCCCCTGGAACGAGCGCCACTACTACCTGCTGGATCTGGCGGCGCTGGCCCCCCACGACAAGGATTTTCATGTCTCCCCCTTCATGGGGCTGGCGATGCGCTACCACTGGCGCATTCGTCCGCCCGCGCAGGAGACACTGATCCACATCGAGAGTCATCCCGTATCCGGGGAGGCCAAGCTGTTTGACGCCACCCTGGCGCTGCGCCGGGCGCCGCTGTCGCGCAAGGGGCTGGTGGCCCTGCTGGCCCGCTGGCCCTGGATGACCATGAAGGTGCTGCTCGGGATCTACTGGCAGGCTCTGCGTCTTTTTATCAAACGAACACCCATCTTTACCCATCCGGAGAGCCGCTAATGGAACTTGTGCAATCAACCCTCTCTGCCTCTTTCATCGACAAGGGGGCCAGGCAACTGCTGCTCAATCTGCTGGGACGCCTCGAACATGGCCAGCTGCTGCTACGAGATGGTGCTGAGCGTCACAGCTTTGGCGTGGCGGGCACCGACCTGCATGCCGAGCTGGTGGTGCAGGATCTCGCTTTCTACCGCCGCCTGCTGCTGGGGGGCAGCATCGCCGCCGGGGAAACCTGGGTGGAGGGGCTCTGGACCAGCCCGGATCCGGTGGCGCTGGTGCGGCTGCTGGCCCGCAATCTGGCGCTGCTCGACTCCCTTGAGCGGCGCCTTGGCTGGCTCAGCTTTCCGTTCAACAAGGTGCGCCACTGGCTCAATCGCAATACCCTGACCGGGTCGCGCTCCAACATCGCCGCCCACTACGATCTCGGCAATACCCTCTATCAGGGTTTTCTCGACAGCCATATGCAGTACTCGAGTGCCATCTATCCCCATTCCGAGGCCAGCCTGGAGGAGGGGCAACAGGCCAAGCTGCGCACCATCTGCGAGCGGCTGGCACTCGGCCCTGACGATCATCTGCTGGAGATCGGCACCGGTTGGGGCGGCCTCGCCGTCTATGCGGCCCGTCACTATGGCTGCCGAGTGACCACCACAACCATCTCCCGGGCCCAGCACGATTACGCCAAGGAGTGGATTGCGCGGGAGGGGCTGGGAGATCGCATCACCTTGCTGCTGGAGGACTATCGCAAGCTGGAGGGCAGTTACGACAAGCTGGTCTCCATCGAGATGATCGAAGCGGTGGGCCACGCCTTTCTGCCCGATTATTTCCGCCAGCTGTCGCGGCTGCTCAAACCCGGTGGTCGCCTGCTCATTCAGGCCATCACTATCGCGGATCAACGCCATGCCCAGTACCTGCGCGGGGTGGATTTCATCCAGCGCTACATCTTCCCCGGCGGTTGCCTGCCGAGCGTCTCCCAGATGGCGGGGCTGCTGGCGCGCGAGACCGATATGCAGCTGGTGCGGCTGCACGATCACGGCCACCACTACGCCCGTACGCTGGCTCACTGGTGCGAGCGCTTCCTGGCGCTGGTGCCCGAGCTGCCAGCCCTCGGCTACAGCCAGGACTTCATTCGGTTATGGCACTTCTATTTCGCCTACTGTGAAGGGGGCTTCTGGGAGCGCACCATCAGCCTGGTACAGCTGGAAGCGGCCAAACCGGGCCCACTCGGCTGGAGTGGGGATCTGCCTGTCGGCGGTCGCTGAGCATGTGGCAGTGGGCCCATCTGCTGGGGTTCAACCTCTACTGGTTGCTGGCGGTGAAGTGGCAGCAGCCGGGCCCGCTGCTTGAACTGTTGCTGCTTCATTTTCTTTTCTCTCCCCGCCGCTGGCACGACTGGCGGCTCATCCCGGTCGCTCTTGCCGGCAGCCTGCTCGATGCCTTGCTCTGGCAACTCGGGCTGTTTTATTTCAACACCGGTTTTCCGCTCTGGCTGGTGCTGCTCTGGTGCGGTTTTGCCCTGACCCTCTGCCACGGTCTGCGCTGGCTGCGGCCCTTGCCGCGCTGGCAGCAGGGGCTGTTCGGCATGGCTGGGGGGGCCTCCTCCTATGTGGCGGGAGCCGCCATGGGGGCAGTACACTTACCTTGGGGCATCGGGATCAGTGCAGCACTGCTGGCGGTGATCTGGATGTGGTGGTTACCCGTACTCCTGTGGGTAACGGTCAAGCTGGAGGGTGAAGCGAGATGAACACCTTTTCGACCGACACCTTGTTGTTTTCCAAATGGACCAAAGAGAGCCGGCACGAGCTGACCGAGCGTTTCTATCTGGTGGTGGCCTGTCAGCGCGACGCGCAGGGGCAGCTGCAGCAGGTGGTGATGCAGGATATCAACACGCTGCTGGAACAGGAGATGGACTGGCATGAACTCGAAGATCCCGCCCATTGGCACATGGGGTGGAATTAGCCTGCTGCTGGCAGGCTTGAGCCTACCGTTGACCCCTTTCGCCCAGACCGGGCAAGCCCTGGTCACTCCCTGGCAGCAGCTGCAGCCGGTTGGGCGCGGCGAGATGAGCTGGCTCTGGTTCAAGCTCTATGACGCCACCCTCTACAGCGAGAACGGCCGCTATCGGCCGGGTCACTATCCTCAGGCACTGAGCCTCACCTACGCCAGAGCCATCGAGCGGGACGACCTGTTGAGTGCCACCGCCGCCGAGTGGCAGCGACTGGGGCTGGGCAGCGAGCAGCAGCGTCAGGGCTGGCTTGGTCAGCTCGCCGCGCTCTGGCCCGATGTCCAGGCGGGTGACCGGCTTACCTTCTATGTCGACAGGGGCGGCGCCGGCCATTTCTGGTGGCGGGACAAGCCGCTCGGCACCCTCGCCGATCCGCAATTTTCGGCGGCCTTTCTTGCCATCTGGCTGGCACAAGGGAGCCGCGATCCGGCGCTTACCCGCCGCTTGCGGGGAGAGCGCTGATGCAAAAGGGATTCATGAAATACACCCGCACCTGGCGCTACCTGCTGTTGTTGCCACTGCTGCTGGCTGGTTGCGGCAGCAGTCTGGAGGATTATCGCGGCCAGGGCCCCGAGTGGGATCTCGCTCGCTTCTTCAGTGGCAAGCTGACGGCGCACGGTCTGGTGACCGATCGCAGCGGTGAGGTGACCAGCCGTTTTCGGGTGGAGATGCGCGGGCACTGGCAGCGGGACAAGGGAGAGCTGTTCGAGCAGTTCTATTTTGACGATGGGCGCCAGCAGACCCGCACCTGGTTTTTGAGCAAGGGGGCGGATGGTCACTGGCGCGGCACGGCGGCGGACGTGGTGGGGGAGGCGGTAGGCAAGACGGCAGGCTTTGCCCTCAACTGGCGCTATCAGCTCGATCTGGCGCTGCCTGACGGCAGCGTGGTGCGGGTGAGTTTCGATGACTGGATGTATCTGCTGGATGAAAATCGCCTGCTCAACCGGGCTGCCATCAGCAAGTTCGGCATCCAGCTGGGGGAGGTGCTCCTCTACATCGAGCGTCAGCCTGAATGAGCCACCTAGCCCGGCGACTGCTGGGATGATAGCCGCACGCTATCAATCAGTTAGATCTTAACTATTACCTTTTGAGTCTGATGAGTTCTAAGATGACCAGGTCGTCAAATCTGGAGGTGAAACATGAAGAGTCCGATTGGTCTTGATACCGTTCAATCACAAGCGCTGGCCGCCGAGCTGAACAAGTTGCTGGCCAGCTACCAGATCCTTTACATGAACGTTCGCGGCTTCCACTGGAACATCCGCGGCAACCAGTTCTTCGAGCTGCATCTGAAGTTCGAAGAGATTTACAACGACCTGCTGCTGAAGGTCGATGCTCTGGCCGAGCGCATCCTGACCCTGGATGGCGTGCCGCTGCACAGCTTCAGCGACTACCTGAAAGTTTCCGCCATTCCCGAGCAGAAGGGGCTGCACGACGGTCGTGCCTGCGTCGAATCCCTGCTGGAGAGTTTCCGCGAACTGCTGGTGGCCCAGCGCCGTATCCTGGGGCAAGCCGCCGATGCCGGTGATGAAGGGACTGCGTCCATTCTCTCCGACTATGTGCAGCAGCAGGAGAAACTGGTCTGGATGCTGCGCGCTTACCTGGCCTGATAGTTAACCAGGCCGGACGCTGCGAAGCATGCCTGCTTGATGAAGTGAAGGGCTGGATCTGCCTGACTAGACGCCAGCCCGACCCGTTCCATTATCGTGTTCTGTTGCAAACCTGAGTTGTCTCTCCTTTTATCCACCCGCTTGCCGCCCTGTTTGGGCGGCTTTTTTGTTTTTGATCTGCATCAATGAAAATTGAATTGGCAAATTGAATGCCTATTAAGTTCTGAGCCGTAGGAATAGAATCGCCACAAAACAAACAACTGAAATGTCCAATTAGGAGAGGCATGATGTTTTGTGTGCAATGTGAACAGACAATTCGTACCCCGGCAGGCAACGGCTGCGCCTATGCACAAGGTATGTGCGGCAAGACGGCTGAAACCTCGGATCTGCAGGATGTGCTGATCTATACCCTGCAGGGGCTCAGCGCCTGGGCGCTGGCCGCCCGTGAGCACGGCATCGTCGACAGCGAGATCGACGCCTTCGTGCCCAAGGCCTTCTTCGCCACCCTCACCAACGTCAACTTCGACTCCGCCCGCATCGTGGCCTATGTCAATCAGGCGCTGAGCTATCGTCAGCAACTGGCTGCCAAGCTGGCTCCGCTGGCGGTGCAGGCCGATGCACTGCCCGCTGCCGCCCGTTTCGAGCCGGGTGCCGATCTGCTGGCCCAACTGGCCCAGGCACCGCAGACCGCAGTCAACCGTGGCAAGAACGAAGTCAACGAAGACATCATGGGGCTGCGCCTGCTCTGCCTCTACGGCCTCAAGGGCGCCGCCGCCTACATGGAGCACGCCCGGGTGCTGGATCAGCAGGATGCCGGGGTAGCCGCCGAATTCCATCGCATCATGAGCTGGCTCGGTACGGATCCGAGCGATCTGGATCCGCTGTTCAAGTGCGCCATGGACATTGGCCTGCTCAACTTCAAAATCATGGAGATGCTGGATCTCGGTGAAACCACCGCCTTTGGCCACCCCGAGCCGACCCAGGTACGCGTCACCCCGGTACCGGGCAAGTGCATTCTGGTTTCCGGTCACGACATGGTGGATCTCAAGCTCATTCTGGAGCAGACCAAGGGCACCGGCATCAAGGTCTACACCCATGGTGAGATGCTGCCGGCACTGGCCTACCCCTTCTTCAAGCAGTACCCGCACCTGGTGGGCAACTACGGCTCTGCCTGGCAGAACCAGCAGAAGGAGTTTGCCAACTTCCCGGGCGCCGTGGTGATGACTTCCAACTGCATCATCGACCCGAACGTGGGCAACTACTCGGATCGCATCTTCACTCGCTCCATCGTCGGCTGGCCGGGCGTGACCCACCTGGAAGGGGAAGATTTCTCCGCCGTGATCGCCAAGGCGCAAGCGCTGGAAGGCTTCAAGCATGTTGAGCTCGAGCACTTCATCACCATCGGTTTTGCCCGCAACGCCCTGATGCAGGCCGCCCCGGCGGTGATCGACAAGGTCAAGGCCGGCGAAATCAGCCACTTCTTCCTAGTCGGTGGCTGTGATGGCGACCGTGCCGAGCGCGCCTACTACACCGAGTTTGCCAAGGCGATCCCGCAGGACAGCCTGCTGCTGACCCTGGGTTGCGGCAAGTACAAGTTCAACAAGCTCGACTTCGGCGACATCGGTGGCATTCCCCGTCTGCTGGACGTGGGTCAGTGCAACGATGCCTACTCCGCCATCCAGCTGGCGCTGGCGCTCTCCGAGGCGTTCGAGTGCGGCGTCAACGATCTGCCGCTGACCCTGGTGCTCTCCTGGTTCGAGCAGAAGGCCATCGTCATTCTGCTCACCCTGCTGGCGCTGGGCGTGAAAGACATCCGTACCGGCCCGACCGCCCCGGCCTTCCTCACCCCGGCTCTGCTCAAGGTACTGGAAGAGCAATTTGGCCTGAAAGGAACCACCACGGCCGAAGCCGATCTCGCCGAGATCCTGGCGGCCTGAGCGGCGCCACATCCGTCTTACACGCTCAGCATGTTGTAAGCCTTTGGCGAGCCTGATGGCTCGCCTTTTTTTAACGACCCCTTTCCAACATTTTTCAACAAGAGGAGCCTTGCGATGACCTCCACCTCTCTCACCCTCAGGTGCATCGGCCGCCGGGCGGATACCCACGATGTGGCGAGCTGGCAGTTCGTGCCGCAGACGGGCAGCCTGCCCGCCGTGCTGGCCGGCCAGTGCGTGACGCTGCACACCGAGATTGACGGCCAGCCCCACTGCCGTGCCTATACCCTCTCCTCCAGCCCGCAGGATGCCTGCTGGCAGGTCACCATCAAGGATGTCGGACTGGTCTCCCACCATCTGCACCAGACCCTGCAAGTGGGGGACGAGATCCGGGTGGATGGCCCCTTCGGCGACTTCAACCTGACTGCCTTGCCCTGCGAGCGGCCGCTGCTCTTGAGCGCCGGCTCCGGCATCACCCCCATGTGGGCCATGCTGCGCGACGAGCTGGCCAAACGGCCGGACGCCGACATTCGCTTCATTCACAGCGCCCGCTCGCCGGAGGATGTGATCTTCGCAGACGACCTGGCTGCGCTGGCCGCTGCTCATTCCGGCGTTCGCCACGCGTTAGTGCTGGAGCAAGTACGGGAAGAGGCGCCGACGGCTTATCCCTGGGTTGGCCGGCTCACGCCGGAGATGCTGAGGGAATTGGCGCCAGATTTGCTCGCGCGCCACGTCTATCTGTGCGGGCCTGCCCCCTACATGACCGCCGTCTGCACCATGCTGGCGGAGCTGGGCCTGCCGGCAGCGCAGTTGCACCAGGAGTCGTTCGGCCTGCCTGCTGGAACATCGAGTGCGGCGCCAGTTGCGGCCGGCAGCGACCACTTCTGGCTGACCCTCAAAAAGAGCGGCAAGAAGGTAAAGATCCTGCCGGGTCAGACCCTGCTGGCGGCGCTGGAGGGGGCGGGGGAAACCATGATGGCGGCCTGCCGTGCCGGGGTGTGCGGGGCCTGTCGCTGTACCACGGAAGGTGAAATCGAGCGCCAGAGCGTGATGACCCTGAGTGCACAGGATCTCGAGAGCGGGGTGGCACTGGCTTGTTCCTGCACCGCCAGCGGGGATGTCAGCGTCGACTATTGAGGGGGCCATGAGCATCCCGCTCTTTTCGCAATGGGGCCGGGCGGGTAGACTCAGCTCCAGTTTCAGTCGAACGCGGGATACAAAATGACAATTCTGGTCACAGGGGGCGCCGGCTATATCGGCTCCCATACCCTGGTTGAACTCTTAAACGTCGGGCAGCAGGTCGTGGTGCTGGACAACCTCTCCAACTCCTCCCCCGAATCGCTCAAACGGGTCGAGCGGATCACCGGCAAGCCGGTCATCTTCGTCGAAGGGGATGTGCTGGACCGGGCCTGCTTGCAGCAGCTGTTTGCCGCCCACCAGATCGAGTCGGTGATCCATTTCGCCGGGCTCAAGGCAGTCGGCGAGTCGAGCCAGATCCCGCTCACCTACTACCAGAACAACATCACCGGCACCCTGGTGCTGTGCGAAGAGATGGCCAGGGCCAGGGTGTTCCGGCTGGTATTCAGCTCCTCGGCCACCGTCTACGGCGATCCGGCCTCGGTACCGCTGCGGGAAGATTTCCCCACCAGCGCCACCAACCCTTATGGCCGCTCCAAGCTGATGGTCGAAGAGATCCTGCGCGATCTCGCCAAGTCCGATCCCCGCTGGGCCATCGTGCTGTTGCGCTACTTCAACCCGGTCGGTGCCCACGAGAGCGGCCTTATCGGGGAAGATCCCAACGGCATTCCCAACAACCTGCTGCCCTATATCAGTCAGGTCGGTGTGGGCAAGCTCAAGGAGCTGGGGGTGTTTGGCAACGACTACCCGACGCCGGACGGTACCGGGGTGCGCGATTACATCCACGTGGTGGATCTCGCCATCGGTCACCTCAAAGCGCTGGCACGCATCGCGTCGGATACCGGGGTCTTTACCTACAACCTGGGGACCGGTCAGGGCTATTCGGTGCTGGAGATGATCAAGGCATTTGAAGTGGCCAGCGGTCGCACCATTCCCTACCAGATCAAGCCCCGTCGCCCCGGCGACATCGCCGAGTGCTGGGCCGAACCGCACAAGGCCCGTGCCGAGCTGGGCTGGCAGGCCGAGCGTGGTCTGGAGCGGATGATGATCGATACCTGGCGCTGGCAAAGCCAGAACCCGAACGGTTATGGCCCTGCTGCGAAGCCGTGATCAAGGGTCATGCGCTGCTCGGGAACCTCATTTATTCATATAAACTCGGGTCCCTGCGCTGCTCTTCGCCTTGCTGACAGCTTCTCGCGACGGCCCATCAGGCCTGATGGTTTGCAGCATGAATAGCAAAACGCCCCGGCATGCCGGGGCGTTTTTTTATGTGCCGGAGCGGGATTACTGAATGCTCTTGCCGGCGCGCACATCCTTGATGAAGCCTTTCAGGCTGGCCAGATCACGGGGGGCGCCGCGCAGGATCTGATCGCCGATGATGAAGGCCGGTGTGCCCGAGATGCTCATGGCTTCGGCCAGCGCCCGGTTGGTGCCGAGATTCTGATCGATACTGCCATCCTTGATCTTGGCTTCAACCTTGCTCCAGTTGACGCCGGCTGCTTCTGCCAGCTGCTTCACCTGTGCCTCGTCGGCCAGCGGGCCCTGATGGGCGTACAGCTTCTCGTGGAAGGCCTGGTACCTGTCGGGCTGACCCAGCTGTACCGCCAGGGCGGCGCGGGCGGCGAAGTAGGAGGTTTCGCTCAGGATAGGGAACTGCTTGTAGATGTAGCGAATGTCCTTGTCTTCTGCCAGCAGCTGCTTGATCAGTGGGTGGGCGCGTTTGCAGTAGCCGCAGTTGTAGTCGAAGAATTCGACCACGGTCAGGCTGCCCTTGGGATTGCCGCTCTCCGGATCCTGGTTGCTATAAAGCTGCTTGGCGTGTGCCTTGATCAAGGTCTTGTCGCTCTCGGCCTGCTGGCTCTCCTGCTTGGCGCGCAGGGCGTTGGACATCTCGACCAGGATCTCCGGGTTCTTGACCAGATAGTCGCGCACTATCTGTTCCACATCGCTCTTGGTCAGTTCGCTCGCCTGAACCGGCGCCGCAAGCAGGGTGGCACCCGTCAGGGCGCAAAGCAGGGCATGTTTGATTTTCATAAGTCCATCTTGCTGGGGATTTCGTGATGCTGACTATAGTGGGTGAGTCTGTTTTCAAGTCAAGTTATCTGGTTGAAAAAGCGCTGGTTATGCTCAAATTGGCGGCTTTGTGCGTCATTTAGCCCAATAAATCGGCAAACGAGCGGCGAGGGGATTTACAAGGGCGATCGCCATGGGTAATATTCGCCGCACTGTCGCGGAGGGGTGGCAGAGCGGCTGAATGCACCGGTCTTGAAAACCGGCGATGGGCGACCATCCGTGGGTTCAAATCCCACCTCCTCCGCCATTTATTCAGCCAAAAAGGCCATCCGAAAGGGTGGCCTTTTTGCTATTCAAATCCTCGCTTTCATTCTGACTGTGGTCGGGCAAGCCATCTTTATCCACGTATTTTCCGGCGGTTGGCTAAGGCTTGCTGTCTTCCCGCCTATTTTGCTCAGTGTTCACTGTCAGACCATCACCGGACAACCAAGTGTATCGATCATCTCCGTCGGCCCCGATCTTCGCACTGGTCGGTGGGGAGCTCGTTTCGCTGGCTCCTCAGCCACAACTTGAGCACCTTCTGTTGCGTGATACAGGAAGGAGCTGAAAGTTGTTGGCCGTCCGTGAGGGGGAGAGCCATGGCAAATGTTGCAATTCTTAGCATCCGTAGGGGTCACGACTGGTCGCTGGCGGAACGCTTGAGGTTTTCTGTAGCATTTCATTACAAAAATTACGATTCGATAGCATAAAGTGTGGGAGAGTTCTGATTTTCCTATGTGCCGGAGTGTGTCATCTGTTGACGCTTGTTAACATTCAGCATGTTTCCATGTTTGGCTAGCCTACCTTGTGCACAATCCTCATACCCCAGAGATGAATACCCTGCACGCGCTGGATCTCATCGGCCAGTTCGAGACGGCCGCTGACGATCGCACCATAGTGACCCTGCTGCGCGAGCTGAGCGGTCGCATGGGATTCGACTATTTTCGCCTGGCCCTGATCTTTCCCAGTACCATCCAGCGCCCGGATGTCATCATTTTCAACGGCTGTCCGCAGGCCTGGGTGGATACCTATACCAGCAGCGGCTTCTTTGCCATCGATCCCATCGTCAAATGCGCCATGACCAGGAGCACTCCTATTCTATGGGCCGATGTGGTGAACGATCAGGAGCGTTGTGATGAGCAGGGCCGGGAGGTGATGCAGCTGGCCAGCGAGTACGGCATTTGCGACGGCATCACCCTGCCCTGGCACGGTGCCAACGGCCATGTCGGCCTGCTCTCTTTTATTACCAGTACGCCTCGTAGCCGCCAGCAATGGCTCTCTGCAGTGCCCTTTATCAGCTGGCTCTCCATGCATATTTTCGAGGCGGTGGCCCGGGTCTGTCTGGCGGGTCTGTCACCGCACGATGCGTTGAGTTTACGGGAGCTGGAAGTGTGTCGCTGGGCGGCGGAGGGCAAGCAGGTGAGCGATATTGCCCAGATCCTGGTGATCACTCCCCGTACCGTGACGTTTCATCTGAACAATGTGGTCAGCAAGCTGGGTGCCAGCAGCAAGAGCCAGGCCATTTCATGGGCATTGAAGCAGGGGATGGTCAGGTTGAATGTGGAGATGGCGTTGGTTGCCAATGTGGATGAAAAGCAGTGATTATGTTTGTCGCAAGCAACTTGTTGCGTAAGTGGCGAGATGTTCCACTGCGAGTGCAAGAACTAATGGTGCAATAGTCTGCTGGTTGCAACTTTTTGCGCCATGTATCCGGCAGGACGACTTGCCAGTTTATTAAGTCTTTGAAAAATAACTATAAAAAAGAGTGGCATGGTCGCTGCTAACTGGTTCGGTCGAGTGTCATTACCGTTCAACCAATCAGGAGCATACTCATGCCAACTCCATGTTATATCAGCATCGAAGGTAAAACCCAGGGCAACCTCACCGCCGGTGCTTTCACTTCCGATTCCGTCGGCAACATCTTCGTGCAGGGCCACGAAGACGAGATGCTGGTACAAGAATTCCAGCACGTCGTGACCGTACCGACTGACCCGCAATCCGGTCAGCCGGCTGGTCAGCGTGTCCACAAGCCGTTCAAGTTCACCGTTGCGCTGAACAAGGCCGTACCGCTGATGTACAACTCGCTGGCCTCCGGCGAAATGTTGCCGAAAGTGACCCTGAAGTGGTACCGCACCTCCGTCGAGGGCAAGCAGGAGCACTTTTTCTCTACCGTGCTGACCGATGCCACCATCGTCGACATCGACTGCCAGATGCCGCACTGCCAGGATCCGGCGAAGTCTGACTTCACCCAACTGATCCAGGTCTCTCTGGCCTATCGCAAGATCAACTGGGAGCACACCGTTGCCGGTACTTCCGGTGCAGACGACTGGCGCGCGCCGATCGAGGCCTAACGCTCGATCTCTTATTGCCGTTATTCCTTGTAGTGCACCCTATGGCCTGACGATGGCAGTGTCAGCTGTCGTCAGGCCCGTGCAAGCTTTCTCCGACCTGTTCAGCTGGATGCGGTCGGAGCTTTTGTGTTTTGCCATATGGCTGCGAGGCGACCTTATTGCAAAGCACAACAGAGGCCAGTCGTCATGTGTTCCACCATTGCATCGTCCGGTGATGTGCTCATCGATCGCGATGGGCTTTTCCCATCTCTCGTGATTTCAGTCAGCTCTGAGTGTTCCCTCGGTGGCAAATTGGCGTCCCGGCAGGATGAGCCGCTGGCCCCCCACGACAAACCCAACAATCCACCCCATCCGCGCAGCATCTCGGGCGGGGTCGGCTGTGGGCTGCGTACTTCGCGGTGTGGTGGCAAGTCCATCGCCGTGACCGGTACCGCCGTCGGCTGTGGCGGCGTGGTGATTGGTTCAGGCAGCGGACAGGCAGGTTAAGGAGCGCTTCATGGCAGACAGCACAGGATTACAATTTACCGTCAAAGTGGGGGCCCTGCCCGAGAACACCTTCGTGGTGGCCGAGTTTGCGCTGGAGGAAGCGCTCAACCGCCCGTTCAACCTGCGCCTGGAGCTGGCGAGTGCCCAGCCCGACATCGACTTTGGTGCCGTGCTGGACCAGCCGTGCGAGCTGCTGGTGTGGTACAACGGTGAGCTGCAGCGCCGGGTGTGCGGGGTGGTCAGTAACTTCGCGCAGGGTGACAGCGGTTTTCGCCGCACCCGCTATCAGCTGCTGGTGCAGCCGGCGCTGTG
>NZ_JAPCIT010000030.1:0-37899 GCF_027707385.1 Aeromonas sp. QDB54
GGAGAAGGATTCGAACCTTCGAAGGCAGAGCCGTCAGATTTACAGTCTGATCCCTTTGGCCGCTCGGGAACCCCTCCCCAAGTGCGAGGCGCATACTATCAGATCTTCGCTCTTTGTGAACCCCTGGTGGCCCTATCTGGCGATAAAAAAGTGCTATTCGGTCATTTTTTGATATTTGTCGCTCATTTTTCACGCTTATCAACGACTTCCCTGTCGCTGTCAGACCGGATCCAGGGCTCATCGCGGGTGTGAAGCGTCACCAGACAAGATGTACCGAGTAGCGTTTTGTACTGAAAAAATCACCTTCTCTTCTAAGTGTGATGGCTGACCGCTTCCTTGATGGACATTGCTGCTGCCGCATTTTACTCTCGCCATGTTATTCAACTGTTAACATGGATTGTGGACTCTCCCTATGCAGGCTCTCGATATCGCCGTGTTGCGCGGCCAGTTTCCCGCTCTCAATCAGCTGGTTGAGGGCAAAGCCCCCATCTTCTTCGACGGCCCCGGTGGCGCTCAGGTGCCACATGCCGTACTCACCGCCATGACCGATTACCTCGGTCACTTCAACGCCAATCTGGGGGGCCCCTTTTTCTCGGCCAGGGTGACCGAGCAGCAGGCGCTGCGGGCCAGGCAGGCGGTGGCTGCGTTGCTGGGGGCTGAGCGGGCAGAGGAGATAGTGTTCGGCGCCAACTTCACCACCCTGACCTTTGCGCTCAGCCGAGCGCTGGCGCGGGAGTGGCAGGCCGGTGACGAGATCATCGTCAGCGCGCTCGATCACTACTCCAACGTTTCCAGCTGGCAGCAAGCGGCGGCGGATCGTGGCGTGGTGGTGCATCAGGCAAGAGTGGATGTGGTCACCGGCGGGTTGGACTATGAGCATCTGTTCAGTCTGCTGGGGCCCAAGACCCGGCTGGTGGCGGTGACCGCGGCCTCCAATACCACCGGCACCCTGGTCGATATCCCTCGCATCGCCGATGCGGTGCACGGGGTCGGGGCCTTGCTCTATGTGGATGCGGTTCACTTTGCGCCCCACGAGCGTATCGATGTGCAAGCCTGGGATTGCGATTTTCTGGGGTGTTCCGCCTACAAGTTCTTCGGCCCGCATCTCGGCATTCTCTACGGCAAGCATCGTCACCTGGCGCATTTCACTCCCTACAAGGTCGAACCGGCCAAGAACGTGGCGCCCTACAAGTGGGAGACAGGTACCCAGAGCTGGGAAGCGCTGGCCGGGGTGGAGGCCACCGTCGCATACCTGGCCTCCTTGTCCGGGTTGGACGGCACCGAGCATGAGCTGGAAGCACGCCTCGATCTGGCGTTTGCCCGTAGCCAGGCCCATGAACGCGAGCTCAGCGAGCACCTGCTGGCCAAACTGGCCGAGCGGCCCTGGTTCACCCTGCACGGCATTCACGGCAGTCAGGGGCGCACCCCGACCTTCGCCCTGACGTCAAACCGTCATACCCCGGCCGAGATAGCCGAGTTTTTGGGGCAGCATCAGGTATGCAGCTGGGCTGGCCACTTCTATGCCTTGGCACTGGTTGAGCAACTGGGTGTGAGTGATGGGGTGCTGCGCATAGGCTGCATGCACTACAATACCTCGGCCGAGATTGACCGCCTGTTTGCCCTGCTCGACGATATGCCGCATTGAGATAAAACAGCCCGGTCATGCCGGGCTGTGTCGTTTCATATCTCTGCCGCCTGCTAGCGGCCCACGATGGCGTGATGGATATCCTGCAGCGGCAAGACATGGCGGGCGGCGCCAAGCTTGATGGCCTCCTTGGGCATGCCGAAGACCACGCAGGAGGCCTCATCCTGAGCGAAGGTATTGGCGCCCGCCTCCAGCATTTCCCGCAAGCCGCGGGCGCCGTCATCCCCCATCCCGGTCATGATGATGCCGGTGGCATTGCCGCCGGCAAACTTGGCCACCGAGCGAAACAGCACGTCCACCGAAGGGCGGTGGCAGTTGATGAGGGGGCCGTCCATCACGTCGACGTGATAGTAGGCGCCGCTGCGTTTGAGCAGCATGTGCTTGCCGCCGGGGGCGATCAGCGCCAGCCCGGGGATCACCCTGTCATTGCTCTTGGCCTCCCGCACTTCTATCTGACACAGGCTGTTGAGCCGCTCGGCAAACGAAGCTGTGAACTTCTCCGGCATGTGCTGCACGATGACAATGCCGGGGCAGACCCGGGGCAGGGTGGTCAACACGGCCTCCAGCGCCTGGGTGCCGCCGGTGGAGGTACCGATCGCCACGATCCGCTCGGTGGTCTGGGCCATGGCATGCTGGCTGGCGGCGGGCATGATGGCGTCGGCGTTGAGCTTGGGGGCGACGCTGGGGGTGGGCACTTTGGCCAGTCGTCTGACATTGGCCTGGGCGGCGGCGCGTACCGCCATGGCCAGCTCTTGCGCCGACTCCTGCAGAAAGCTTTTCAGGCCGACGGTGGGCTTGGTGATGATGTCCACGGCGCCGGCGGCCATGGCTTGCAGTGTGGTCTCTGCTCCCTTCTCGGTCAGGGAGGAGCAGATGACCACGGGAGTTGGATGCTCGGCCATGATCTTGGTGAGGAAGGTAATGCCGTCCATGCGCGGCATCTCCACGTCCAGCACGATCACGTCCGGCCACTCCTTCTTCAGCTTCTCCAGCGCAAACAGCGGATCAGACGCGGTGGCGATGACCTTGATATCCGGCTCCTGCTCGAGAATGGCCTGCAATACCTGCCTGACCACGGCGGAATCATCCACCAGCATGACCTTGATCTGTTTCATTCCCGTCCCCTTAGCGATGTGGCAAGCGGTGATGACGCACCCAGACATTGCCGTTGGCCAGCTCAAAAATCAGGCTTCTGTGTCCCGCATGGCCAAGATGGTGGGCCTTGATGGTGAGGCCCAGGTGCTGGGTCAGTTGCCAGGCAGCCTTGATGTTCCTGATGGCCACATTCATGGTGTTGAGCGTTTGTTGTTCGATAAACATGTTGCCGCCGCCAAACAGCTTGACCTCGTATTCGTGGATGGGAGCGGGATATTTGCTTATCTCATTGATAAATAGCTGAATTGCCTCATCGGCATAGCGGCCGTCCAGACTCATGGTGCTGTGACCGCGGCTGGGCAGCATGTAGTGGCACATGCCGCCTCGCTTCTGTTCTGGGTGCCACATGGTAATGGCCACACAGGAACCAAGATGGGTGCGGATGATGGTGTCATCCTGCCCAAAATAGAATTCTCCGGGTTGCAGCGAGACCTCTCTCATATTGAAACCCTTATGGTTTCAGATAGATGGAAGGCGATACCAGTTGCAGGCCATGGGGCAGACCGTTCAGGCTCTCGGCATGACTGACGATGAGATAGCCCCCTTTGCGCAGGCGCGGCACCAACCGTTGCAGTACCTGGGCCTTGGTCTCCCGGTTGAAATAGATCATCACGTTGCGGATCAGGATGACGTCGAACAGCCCGATGTCGGGCAGCTCCTGATTCAGATTGATGTGATGAAACTGCACCTTCTCGCGCAGCTTGCGATCGATGATGAAGGTGCCTTCCTGAAAACCGACCCCTTTCAGGCAGTACTTCATCAAAAATGGCAGTGGGATGTTGTGGGCCCGCTCGATGGGATATTGCCCCGCTCTGGCCTGCTCCAGCACCCGGGTCGAGATATCCGAGGCGATCACCTCCCAACTGCCATGGTTCAGATTGTCGGCCAGGGTCATGGCCAGGCTGTAGGGCTCTTCACCGGAAGAGCTGGCCGCGCTCCAGATCCGCACCGCCCGTTCTTTTGGCAGTTGTGCCAATACCTTGTTGCCGAGAAATTCAAAGTGTTTGGGTTCGCGGAAAAAATAGGTCTCGTTGGTGGTGAGCAGATCGAGTGCGACCTGCAGCTCTGCCCCCCGGTTATTCATGATCAGGCTGAAATAGTCGCCATAGCTCTCCAGCTCGTAGTGGCAGAGCCGCTTTGACAGGCGACTGGCGACCAGGGCCTTCTTGGCCGGTGACAAGTCGATACCCGCCGTTTGGTGGATCCAGCGTTGAAACTGCGCAAATTCATCATCATGCAACTGGGTCTGATACACGCGCGAACTCCCTGCGGTGAGCGGGATGCGGGTGAGCTTGGCCCACCCGCATCAGGCTAGAAGCGGATAAAGTCGGCGTCATTGTGAGGGCGGGGCGTGGTGCCTACACCTTCCTGGCCGTTGCCCTCGTGCATGAAACGCCCCCGTGGGCCACCGCGGGCGGGTGCCTTCTGGTTGGCGCCGTGCTTGTGCTGTTCCAGCGTGAAGAACTCCATCGCCAGTTGCAGTTGCTCTGCCTGGCTGCTCATCTCCTCGGCGGTGGCGGCCAGCTCCTCACTGCAGGAGGCATTTTGTTGAGTGACCTGGCTCAGCTGATTCATGGCGATGTTGATCTGGCTGACGCCGGTGGACTGTTCGGCGGAGGCGGCGCTGATCTCCTGCACCAGATCCGAGGTCTTGTTGATGGAGGGCACCATCTGATCGAGCAGACGGCCCGCCTTCTCCGCCATGTCGACACTGCTAGAGGCCAGCTCGCCGATCTCCTGGGCCGCGACCTGGCTGCGCTCCGCCAGTTTGCGCACTTCGGCGGCCACCACGGCGAAGCCCTTGCCGTGATCCCCGGCCCGGGCGGCCTCGATGGCGGCATTGAGGGCCAGCAGATTGGTCTGGTAGGCGATGTCATCGATGATGCCAATCCGCTTGGCGATCTGCTTCATGGCATCGACCGTGAGCTTGACGGCCTCACCGCCTTCCACGGCCTCCTTGGCGGCCTTGCTGGCCATGCCATCGGTGACCTGGGCATTGTCGGTGTTCTGGTTGATGCTGGCGCTCATCTGCTCGATGGAGGCGCTGGTCTCTTCCATGCTGGAAGCCTGTTCGCTGCTTGACTGGCTGATGGACTGGGCGGTGGCGCTGACCTGCTCGGCCGCGCTGGAGAGATTGTCAGATGCGCCCCGTACTTCGGTGACGATATTGGTCAGCGAGACGATGGTCTGGTTGAGGGAGTCCTTGGTGGTGCCAAACACACCGGGGTAGTCGGCCTCGACCTGTTGGGTCAAGTCGCCTCTGGCCAGGGATTGCACCACCCGGATCACGTCGTTGAGGCTGGTGTCGATCACCTCAGCGATGCGATTGATGCCCTCTCCCAGGGTCTGGAAGAAGCCATTCTTGCCGGTCAGATCCATGCGGCGGTGCAGTTCGCCGTTGATCACCGCCTGCACGATCTCCGACATCTCCCGCTCGATGGCGACTTCCTTGGTGCGATCCGACCACTCGACCACGGAGCCGAGCCGTTCGCCATCGTCGCCAAACACCGGGTTGGCGATGAGCGAAAAGGTGCGCCCGCCGAGCAGGATCTGGGTACGATAGGTGTTGTTCAGCTTGGCCAGCATGCTGCGCTGATGGCCCGGATTCTTGTGGAAGCTGTCGATGTTGGCCCCCATCAGGGTGGCTGAATTGAAGTTGTAGAGTTCTTTGCGAATATCCGCTTCAGCCAGGCTCAGCATCTCTTTGACGGATTCATTCATGTAGATGATGTTGAGATCGGTGTCGGCGATCATCACGTTGGTGCTGGCGCCATCGAGCGCCTTCTTGACGCGCAGGCTCTCTGCAGCGGCGATCTTGGCCGCTGCGCTGGCTGCCTTCATCTCGTTTTCGATGGCGATCTCCTTGGTTCGGTCTGCCCACTCGACAACGGAGCCAAGCCGTTCGCCGCCATCGTTGAAGACCGGGTTGGCGATCAGCGAGAAGATACGCCCTCCGACGGTTATCTGGGCGCGATAGGTGCTGTTCAGTTTGGCCAGCATGCTGCGCTGATGGGAAGGGTCTTTGTGGAAGGTATCAATGTTCTTGCCCATCAGCTGTCTGACATCAAAATTGGGCAGATCCTTGCGTATGTCCGATTCGGCCTGGCCCAGCATGGCGAGCACGGCTTCATTCATATAGACGATGTCTAGATTGGTATCGGCGATCATCACATTGGTCGAGGCCCCATCCAGCGCCTTGCGCACTCGCAGGTTTTCGTCATACAGGGTCTGGTTGGCACTGATGGTGGCGAGGGTGTTGCTAAGACGCTCCCCCAGCAGCGCCAGCACGGTATTGAACTCCTGACAGAGTTCCCGCAGCGGGCCGCTGAGCGACCCCAGCTCCAGCTGGGCTGATTGGTCGCCTTGCTTGATCCCCTGCTGGAGCGATCGGGTTGCACCAATGAGCTGGAGCAGTTGTTCCTGCAGCAAGGCATGAGCGCTGCCGTTGCCGAACAGATTGCCAAAAAATGATTGAGTCATGAGCCTTATCCTTGTGCGACATGTCATTGCTGTGTGGTGTGGTGAGCGACACTCTTGTTGCTTGCTACGCCTGAATCACGGTGTCTGTGGCTTCTGTTCCAGCAACCGTTCCTGCTGCTGGGTCAGTTCGCTGAGTTGTGCCATTTCGTCGATGGAGAGCACCTTCTCGGTATTGATGAGGATGACGAATTTGCCATTTACCTTGCCCATGCCGCTGATAAAGTCGGCCCGGATGCGAGCCCCGAAACTCGGTGGTGGCTCTATCTCATTGCAGGGAATGGTCAGCACTTCGGAGACGGAATCCACCACCACGCCGATGTCCTGATTGCCGTGTTCCGGGTCGTCCGGATGCACTCCCTCGATAATGACGATGCAACTGCGGCGGGTGATGCTGGAGGGGGCATTGCCAAAGCGAGCATTGAGATCCACCACCGAGACCACGGCTCCCCTGAGGTTGATCACGCCGCGGATGAAGCTCGGCATCATGGGGATGGGGGTGATGTTGCCGTATTCGATGATCTCCTTGACCCCGAGAATGTTGATGGCAAACATCTCGCCGTTGATGAGAAAGGTCAGGTACTGGGCATCGCCCTGGTTATCAGGGGCCAGCGTGCCGGGCTGGACGGCCACTTCGGTAGACATGCTCATGGGGCTCTCCGGTTAAAAACGGACAAAATCGGCCTCGTCAACCTGAGGTTGCGCTGCCGTATTGCCGTGCAGTGGGTGCTGGGTCGGCATGACAAATTTGCCTCTGGGGGGCAATCCTTTATGTCCGCTCTCGTGAGTCCTTGCCGGTTTGCTCAGGTTCTCCAGCGAGAAAAAATCCATGGTTTGCTGCAGCTCGTTGGCCTGAGAGCTCATCTCTTCGGCCGTGGCTGCCAGCTCCTCGCTGCTGGCGGCGTTTTGCTGGGTCACCTGGTTGAGCTGGCTCATGGCAAGGCTTATCTGGTTGGCGGCGCTGGCCTGCTCACCGGAGGCGGCATTGATCTCCTGCACCAGATCGGAGGTTTTTCGAATGGAGGGCACTATCTTGTCGAGCAGGCTGCCGGCCTTCTCGGCAGTATCGACGCTGCTCAATGAGAGCTCGCCTATCTCCTGCGCCGCTATCTGGCTGCGTTCGGCCAGCTTGCGGACCTCGGCGGCCACCACCGCGAAGCCCTTGCCGTGTTCACCGGCCCTTGCAGCCTCGATGGCGGCGTTGAGTGCCAGCAGATTGGTCTGGTAGGCAATGTCGTCGATGATGCTGACCTTGCGGGCGATCTGCTGCATCGCGGCCACCGTCTGCTGGACCGAGCGACCACCTTCGGTGGCTTCGAGCACGGCACTGCTGGCCATGTTGTCGGTGACCTTGGCGTTGTCGGTGTTCTGGTTGATGCTGGCGCTCATCTGTTCGATGGAGGCGCTGGTCTCTTCCACGCTGGCAGCCTGTTCGCTGGTGGCCTGGCTCAGGGACTGGGCCGTGGTGCTGACCTGGTTGGAGGCATTGGTCAGATTGTCGGCGGCGTTGCGCACTTCTTCGATGATGGCGGTCAGCGCCTCTATGGTGCTGTTGAGGCCATCCTTGGTCTGGCCAAAAATACCCGGATAGGGTTGTTCTATCTTCTGGGTCAGGTCACCCCGCGACAGGGCGGTGGCGATGCGCATCACATCGTTGAGGCTGGTGTCGGTGACGTTGGATAGACGGTTGAGCAGTTCGGACAACCGCTTGATGTAGCCCTGGCGTCCATCCAGTTCGATCTTGTAACTGAAGTTTCCCTGCTCGACGGCGGCAGTCACCAGGGTCTCGATGTCGTTGATGAGTGCGGTCAGCTTGTTGACCATGTTCTGCATGGCCAGCAGCAGTTGCCCGGCTTCGTCGTGGGCTCCGATATCGATGGTGACGTCGAGGTTGCCTTCGGCCAGGTGGTTGGCTACCTGCAGTGCCTGGTTGATGGGGGAGATGATGCTGCGGATGAGGACGATGCCAAACCAGGCGGCAGCCACCATGCCCGCGGCAACGACCGCCAGCATGGTGAGCAGCATGACGTCGTACCAGGCCTGCGCCTGCTCGTACTCGGATTTGGCGACGTCGAGCTGCAGGCTGACCAGCTCGGTTATCTTGCCACCGATGGGATCGATGGAGCTGTAAAGCTTGCCGTCAAATTCGTTGAGCATGCCGGTGACGACACCGCGCTGGGTCGAGAGAAATGCTTCCAGCCGGGTAATATCCCGATCCGCTGCGCTGAACAGGCTGTTGGCCTCGGCTGACAGCTTCTGCTCGGCTTCGGTCAGCTTGGTGGCCTGGTAATGCTGCCACTCCAGCTTGATCTGCTGCTGGGCATGCTGGATCTGCTGCCGCGCCTCTTCGGCGCTGATGAGGCCCGCATTGGCCTTGTTGACGTTGTCGATGATGGCGACGGCATAATTGTCTGAGATGGTCTTGAGCTGTTTGAGCGGCACCACCCGATCGTTGTAGACCCGCTGCAGACCCTTGTTGCTGCTCTGCATGTTGTAGAGCCCCAATGCTCCCACTCCCAGCAGCAGTGCGCAGAGCAGGCAGAGTAAAATGGTGAGTCGCAGCTTGATGGTGGAGTTTTTGAACATGACAGGCTCCTGGCGTTAATTGACTCTAGGTTGGGTTTGCAGACGTGGAATGGCGTACTGGCTCAGCTGGCCCAGCTCCTGTTCGATGGCGTGCTGAATGAGAGAGGGGATATCCAGAATGAGGGCAACTTCACCGCCTCCCAGAATGGTGGAGCCGCTGATCCCCTGCAGGCGCTGGAACAGCTTGCCGAGCGGCTTGATGACGGTCTGGAATTCACCCAGCAGCTCGTCGACTACCAGGCCGGATTTCTTGCCGCCGTGGCTGACGACCACGATGTTTTCCCGGCGACCTCTGGTGCCCTCGACGTCGAAGTAGTGCTGCAGCCGGACAAAAGGCAGCACTTCGCCGCGCAGATTGATGTAGTTGCGCCCCTGGGTATCGGCCAGCGCGCTCTGGGTCAGCTCCACGCATTCGATCACCATGTCGAGGGGGATGACGTAGTGGGTCGTGCTGACGCGCACCAAAAAGCCATCGATGATGGCCAGAGTGAGCGGTAGCCGGATCTGGACCCGGGTGCCGAGGCCGGGTTTGCTGTCGAGTTCGACACTGCCACGCAGGGCCTGGATGTTGCGTTTGACCACATCCATGCCCACCCCGCGGCCGGAGAGATTGGTGATAGCCTCCGCCGTGGAGAAGCCGGGTTCGAAGATGAGCTGGTAGATCTCCTGATCCGTCAGGGTGACATTGGTGGTTACCAGGCCGCGTTCTTGCGCCTTTTGCAGGATCCTGGCCTTGTTGAGGCCGGCGCCATCGTCCTGGATTTCGATGACGATGCTGCCAGAGTCGTGATAGGCGTTGAGAGTCAGGGTGCCCCGTGCCGGCTTGCCGGCGGCGACTCTTCTTTCAGCCGGCTCGATGCCGTGGTCCATGGCGTTGCGTACCAGGTGCATCAAGGGATCGCCGATCTTCTCCACCACCGATTTGTCCAGTTCGGTATCGCCGCCGGTGATGACCAGGGCGATGTCTTTGTCCAGTTCATGGCTGACATCCCGCACTACCCGCTGGAAGCGGTTGAAGGTATCGCCGATAGGCACCATGCGCAGGCGCAGTGCACCATCCCGGATCTCTTCGACCAGCATGGCAATGGTGGAGTTGGCCTCCTGCAGCTGGCTGTCCCGTGAACGCTGAGCCAGCAGGTTGGCTCCCGAGCTGGCGACCACCAGTTCGCCCACCAGATTGATCAGGTCATCCAGCTTGTCGGCATGGACCCGGACATAGCGTCCCTCCTTGTTTTTGCTCTCCTTGTTCTGGCTCTGCTTCTTGAGTGCGGCATCCACTACCACCTCGCTGACGGCACCCTGGGCAATCAGGATCTCTCCCAGTTTGCCGGCGTCGGTCTGCGGCTGTTCATGCTGGGCTTGCAGCCCGAGTACCAGCTCGCTGGCCGTCAGGGCGCCGGTCTTGACCAGCAGCTGCCCCAGCATCTCGTTGTCTTCCGGCAGGGCGTTGATGAGGTCGATGTACTCGGCCAGCTTGCTGTGGGGCGGGATAATGGTGATACGACAGTCATCGCGCACGAATTCGAACACATCGCTCAGGGCATTCTTGTCGGCCTGGGTATCCAGATCGAGTTCGTAGCCCAAGTAGCAGCTCTCCGGATCGAAATGTTCCCAGTCGGGCAGAGCATGGTGAATGGTCTCGATGGCGCAGAGGGTACCCATGGTGCCGAGGTAGCGTAGAAAAGAGGTGGGATCCATGCCGTTGCGCAGCACATCCGTGCCAAAGCGCAGGGAGATGTGCCACAGAGACGTGGTGCTGACATGACCCTCCTCCTTGCTGACCGGGCTGGTCTCGGCCGGTGGGTTGTGTTCCGGCAGGCCGGCTTGGCTGGTGGTTTGATGGCGTGCCAGGTTCCTTCTCAGTTGCTCATCCTGAGCCTGCTCATCCGCACCGAGCGCTTCCCCTTGTTCGGCCACCAGGCTGACCAGGCGTTCGATGTGATCCCGGCTCTCCAGCAGATCCTTGATGAGTGCTTCACTGATCGCCAGCTGCTGGTTGCGCACCTGATCGAGCAGATCCTCGACGATGTGGGTAAAGCTGACGATGGGTTGCAGGCCAAACAGGCTGGCGGAGCCCTTGATGGTGTGGGCAGCACGGAAGATGGCGCCGATGAGCTCGCTATTGTCCGGCTCGTTTTCCAGCGTCAGCAGTGCGGACTCCATCTCCTCGAGCAGCTCACGTGCCTCGGCGATGTAGGTTTGCAGGGCCTGATCAAGATTGATGCTCACGAATGACTCCTTGTCCGCGGAACCGGCTAGGCGTGATCGGGGTGGGGGATGAGGGTGGGATCGCCGAAGAAGGTTGCCAACTGGCACAGCTCAAGGGCATCGAGTACCGCATGGCTGTGCATGACCAGATGCAGTGGATAGCCGCCCTGCAGCGCCGTCTTCTTGGCGGCCAGCAGCAGTTGCAGACCGGCACTGTCCATTTCGCTGACCTGGGAAAGATCCAGCTCCAGCTCTTGCTGGCGATAGAGCAGGGGAGTGAGCGCCTGTTTGAGCTCGGCTGCGGTATAGATGGTCATCTCGCCCGCAATGGCCACAACTGTCTTCTCTTCGCCCGTTTCGATATGCAGCGGCATGAATGCCTCCTGACTCAGGGCATGATGAGCTTGGCGACGGCAGCCAGCATCTGGTCCGGCTGGAACGGCTTGACCACCCAGGCCTTGGCTCCCGCAGCCTGCCCTTCCTGCTTCTTGCTGTCCTGGGACTCGGTGGTCAGCATGATCACCGGGGTGAACTTGTAGCTGGCCAGTTTCTTGGCCTCTTTGACAAAGCTGATGCCGTCCATGTTCGGCATGTTGACGTCGCTGATGATGAGGTTGATCTTCTTGCCGTCGAGTTTCTTGAGGGCGTCCTTGCCGTCACAAGCCTCCATCACCTCGTAACCGGCGCCTTTGAGCGTCATGCCGACGACCTGGCGTATGGTTGCCGAGTCATCCACGATCAGGACTGTTTTGGCCATATCTCTCTCCTAGAAAAAAGTGACATCAGCGTTGCTGGATGGGGTTGCCGTCGGGGTTTTGCGACCGTGATGGATATTGCGCTGCTCATCGGTGGCATATGAGAGTTCCATGTCTGCCAGCCAGCTTTCCGCATCGATCTGGATGGGGCCGGACTGATGCGTTCTGGTGCGCGACGAGATCAGGTGATCGTTGAGGCTGTCCATGTTCTGACGAACATGGCCAAGGATTTGACTGACTCTATCCTGGAACTGTAACGAAACGATGACATCGGAAATCTCACGGTGGATCCCGGTACTCTCGCTCTGCAGCAGGGCTGCCGATTCGGCCAGGCTGGTGGTGGCCATCCGAAAGCGCTCCAGTACCTGTTCGATGGCGTGTTCGGCGTCGCTGACGGCGGCCTGATCCCGCCCCGCCGCACTCTCGGCAATCTGGAAGGCCCGACCGATGCCGGTATTGATGGTATCGACCTTGTCAGTCATCTTCTGGGCGGTCTCGCTGGAGAGGCGCGACAGGGTGCGCACCTCGTCCGCTACCACCGCGAAGCCACGACCCGCTTCACCGGCTCTGGCCGCCTCGATGGCGGCATTGAGGGCCAGCAGGTTGGTCTGGGAGGCTATCTTGGCCACGTCGAGCGCCATGGTATTGAGTTCGATGGTGTAGGCGGTGAGGGTTTTTATCTCTGCCAGCATGGCGTCACGGTTGGCCTGGGTGGAGTGCATGATGGCGACGACCTGATTGAGCTGGGCCTGACTTTCGGCCAGCACGGCGGCCATGCCGGCGGATTTCTCGCCGCCCAGGTCACCGGCGGCGTTGTGGGAGGCGGCGACCGCCTCTTCCAGCTTGGTGGTCAGCCCGGCAAAGCGCTGAGTGAGGTCAATCATGGCCCCTTCGGTTTGCTGGCGAGAGTTTTCAATCTGTTGCGACCAGATGGGCACGGCCTTTTCGCACACCTGCTCGAGCCCGATGATGGAGTGGTTGAGCCCGGCAGCGGACCATGACGGAGTCTGTTCTTGTTCATCGGGCTGGCCGGCAGGTTTGGCGTGGTAGTGGCGGGCACCCCACAGGGCGGCAGCCACGGCCAGCACCAGGTTGGCCAGCAGATACGGCAAGGGGCTGCCCGCAAGTACCAGCAGCAGGGTGCTGAACAGGCCCAGGCCAAGGCCGCAGGCCCAGCTGACAGGCTCCCAGAAAGGGGAGGAGTGTGCCCTTGTGTTGTCTGTCATACGCGAACTTGCCCCTGCATATGGATGGAAGAAGGTGAACCGCCGTCCCCTCAGGTAGGGACCCAAGCGCCAACTTGCTAGTTATCAATAGCTCAGTAAGGTTAGCGCAAAAAAATGGGCTGGTTACAAATTGGTCCTATTCGGAGGGCGCTACTGAGAAAACTGGAATATGGCGACTGTCACAGGGCCATCGTCGGGAGTCACAGCGGTGAGAGGGCCGGAACCTGGGAGGAGGAGAGAAGTGCTGGGCGAGGCAATAAAAAGAGCCTGCATTGGCAGGCTCTTGGTGCTGTATGTGTCGATTTACGCTTCGTCGGCGTGGGCCTTCTGGCACCCTTCCACGGCATGGGCGATAAGCTCGAGCGCGCTCTTGTCGCACGGCGGCAGTTCAGCCTCGCACGTCTTGATGGGAGTCACGCGATCGCCCCACTTGATGATGGCGGCGCCCCAGGTCAGGCCGGCACCGAAGGCGGCGGTCAGCAGATAGCTGTTCGGCTGGACGCGGCCCTGTTCCAGTGCCTCGCACAGGGCGATGGGTACGGTGGCGGCGGAGGTGTTGCCGTAGTGCTCGATGTTGACCATCACCTTCTCCATCGGCGCGTTCATGCGCTTGGCGAGGGTCTCGATGATGCGGATGTTGGCCTGGTGCGGCACGATAAGATCGATCTGCTCCGGAGCGATGCCGGCCTGTGCCAGTACCGTGTTGGTGGCTTCGCCCATGCCGCGTACGGCCCGCTTGAAGATCTCCTGGCCTTCAAAGTTGAAGGTAAAGAGGCCGTCAATGTCGGCAAAGCGCACCCGGTCGGTACCGAAGTTCGGCACGTGCAGGATCTCGCGCGCCTCGCTGTCACAGCCCAGCTTGTTGGCGATCAGGCCGCTCTCCTGCTCGCTCGCCTCGATCACCACGGCGCCAGCACCGTCACCAAACAGCACGGCGGTGTCGCGACGGGCCCAGTCCAGCAGATAGGTGAGGCGCTCGGCGCCGATCACCAGCACCTTTTTCATCATGCCGGTCTGTACCAGCGAGGTGGCGACCGAGAGGGAGTAGACGAAACCGGTGCAGGCGGCGTTGAGGTCGAACACGGCGGCATTGACGGCGCCCAGTTTCTTCTGCACCGCGGAGGCGGCGCTCGGCAGCAGGTTGTCCGGCGTGGCGGTGGCCAGGATGATGCCGTCGAGGTCACTGGCTTCCAGCCCGGCGCAGGCCAGTGCACGACGCCCGGCCAGGGTGGCCAGATCGGAGGTGCTGACGTGGGAGATGCGGCGAGCCTTGATGCCGGTGCGCGGGTAGATCCACTCATCCGACGTATCCATGATGGTGCTGAGGTCGTCGTTGGTCAGCACGGAGGGAGGCAGGCATTTGCCCCAGCCTGTGATATTGGCGTATTTCATCTTGTTACCGCTTCTCAAGTGGATCGCCCGCGGGCGGAAAATCGCGCAATTATGCCGCACGGGGCAACCACTGTCATCTTGTGGTCATGGTTATCTGGCA
Organism: Aeromonas sp. QDB54; assembly: GCF_027707385.1. Classification (NCBI taxonomy): domain Bacteria; kingdom Pseudomonadati; phylum Pseudomonadota; class Gammaproteobacteria; order Aeromonadales; family Aeromonadaceae; genus Aeromonas; species Aeromonas sp. QDB54. Next base: position 14,545 of record NZ_JAPCIT010000030.1, read on the forward strand.
GCAGGGGCACGCCAGGTGGCGGGAGCCGCCGGGAAATTTCGCTTAAACCACAGGGCTTGCCTGCCCTAAGATAGGGCTTTCGCCACTGGATGGAATCACCCCTTGCACAAAGCCAATCTCAACCTGCTGCCCACCCTCAAGGTGTTGCTGGAGACCCGCAACATCAGCCGGGCGGCGGAGCTGCTGCACCTGAGCCAGCCCTCCATCAGCAAGCAGCTCGGCCAGCTGCGCAGCGAGTTTGGCGACGAGTTGCTGGTGCGGGAGGGGCAGCGCTGGCTGCTGACACCACGGGCCGAGGCGCTGGCTGCCCAGTTGGCGGACTCCCTCGGTGCGCTGGAGCGGCTCTACGAGGCCCCCGGTTTTGACCCGAGCCGCTGCGAGCGGGTGTTCCGGCTCGCCTCCTCCGATTACGTGGCCCAGCACATCCTGCCGGACATCTGCGCGGCGCTGGCCAGGGAGGCGCCGCTGGCGGCGCTGGAGTACAGCCTGTGGGACAAGCGCCTGCTGCCGCAGCTGTGGCAATCCGAGCTGGACATGGTCTCCACCATCACCGAACTGGTGCCGGATCAGATCCGCGGCCTGCATCAGGGGGAAGATCGGCTGGTGGTGTTGATGGGGAGCCACCACCCGTTGGCAGGGCGTTCGCTCAGTCTCGATGACTACCTCGCCTGGCCTCACCTGCAGGTGAGCGGCGGTGGCGACAAGGACAGCCCGGTGGAACAGGTACTGGCACCGCAGGGGTTGTCCCGGCGCTGGTTTGCCCGGGTGCCCTTCTTTCAGGCGGCGGTGGAGGTGTTGCTGCGCACCGACTGCCTGCTGACCACCCCGGCCCATATCGCCTGGCAGCTCTCCTGCGAGCACGCCCTGCATTTTTGCGATCTGCCGTTTGTCAGCCGTACCCAGCAGTATCATCTGCTGTGGCACCAGCGCCATCACCAGGATCCGGCCCACAAGTGGTTTCGCGAACTGGCCTATCCCTTCCTGCGCGAGCACCTGCAACGCACGGTGGCGGCGAGCCGCAAGGTGTTGAACCCGCCCCGCTAGCAACAGACGCTTGTGTTGGTCTATAGCCGTTGGCTATGGGTTCTATTCCCAACTTTCACTTCTGGCATAACCAGAGGCCCTTTACCCTGAGCGCAGACATTCATATTCCGCTTGAGACAAGGAACACCATGGAACTGACGAGTTGGCTGGCACTGGCCGCAATCTGCGTGATGGGCGCCATCAGCCCGGGGCCGAGCCTGGCACTGATCATCCGCAACACGGTGCAGGGAGGGCAGGGGCACGGCGTGGCCACCGCGCTTGGCCACGGCTTCGGGGTTGGCATCTATGCGCTGATCACGGCTTTGGGTCTGGCCATCCTGATCACCCAGACCCCGCTGCTGTTTGATGTTATCCGCTACGGCGGCGCCGCGTTTCTCGCCTGGCTCGGGGTCAAGGCGCTGCTGGCCAAACCCGCCAAGGGGGAGGTGAGCGAAGAGGTGCACCAGCTGCTCGGTCGGCAAGGCGCCTTTGAGGGCTTTATGGTGGCCTTTCTCAACCCCCAGCTCGCGGTTTTCTTCATCGCTCTGTTCAGCCAGTTTGTGCATGCCGATACCGGCTGGCGCGAAGGTGGCATCATGATGCTGACCGCCGGCGGGATCGATGCTGTCTGGTACGTGCTGGTGGCGCTGGTACTCTCTCGCGGCCCCGTGCTTGCCTGGCTCAAGGCCAAGTCCTTTGTCATCGACAAGGTAAGCGGTCTGGTGCTGCTGGGGCTGGCCCTGAAGGTGGTGCTCTGATCCAATCCTGTATTTTGCGGTGATCTTAAGCGGGATCAAGGCGGGGAGGGTGGCAATGCCCTAGAGTGGCGCCCATTTGCTGTCCGCCCTGATCCCGAAACCATGCACCAGAACAAGCACCCGTTAAGCCACAACAACCGGTTGGAGCTGCTGGCTCCGGCCAAGAACCTCGCCTACGGCATCGAAGCCATCAACCACGGCGCCGATGCCGTCTACATGGGCGGCCCCGCCTTTGGCGCCCGCAGCGCGGCGGGCAACTCCATCGAGGATATCGAAGCGCTGGCGCGCCATGCTCATCGCTTCGGTGCCCAGGTCTTTGTCGCCTTCAACACCCTGCTGCACGATCACGAACTGGAGCAGGCCCGGCGGCTGACTCACCAGATCTACGAAGCCGGTGCCGATGCGCTGATCGTGCAGGACATGGGGCTGTTGGCGCTCGATTTGCCCCCCATTGCGCTCCATGCCAGTACCCAGACCGACAACCGCACCCCGGAGAAGGTGAAATTCCTGCAGGATGTGGGCTTCTCCCAGGTAGTGCTGGCGCGGGAGCTGTCCCTTGCGCAGATCCGCGAGATAAGCGCCGCGACCAATGTGCAGCTGGAGTTCTTTATCCACGGCGCGCTCTGCGTCTCCTACAGCGGTCAGTGCAACATCAGCCATGCCCGCACCGGCCGCAGCGCCAACCGTGGCGAATGTGCTCAGCTCTGTCGCCTGCCCTGCTCGCTGCAAAAGCCGGATGGCGAGGTGCTGGTGGCCGACAGCCACCTGCTCTCCCTCAAGGACATGGATCAGACCGACAACCTGGAGGCGCTGATCGAGGTGGGGATCCGCTCCTTCAAGATTGAAGGGCGTCTCAAGGGGCTCGATTACGTCAAGAACGTCACCGCCTGGTATCGGCAGAAGCTCGATGCCATTCTGGATAGCCGCAGCGATCTGGTGGCCTCTTCGGCTGGCTGTTGCAGCTACAGCTTCACGCCTGATCCCAAAAAGAGCTTCAACCGCGGCAGCACCGACTATTTCCTCCATGGCCGCCAGCCCGGAATCGACTCCACCAAGAGCCCGAAATACGTGGGCGAGCCGCTGGGCCGGGTCACCAGAGTCACCAAGGATGGCATCGAGATAGATGGCAAGCCCGTGAGCCTCAACAACGGCGATGGCCTTGGCTTCTTCAAGCCGAACAACGAGCTGGTGGGGATGCGCCTCAACAAAGTTGAAGGTAAGCAGTTACTCTTGTCAGAGCGCATGCCGGGCTTGAAGGTAGGCACCGAAATCTACCGCAACCACGATCAGGCATTCAGCAAGGTGCTGGAAAAGGCCAGCGCAGATCGCCGCATCCGGGTCGATATGGTGCTGGCAGAGTGCGATGAGGGCTTGCGCCTCACGCTTACCGACGAGCAGGGCATCAGTGCCGCCGTCGCGCTCCCCTGCGACAAACAGCCGGCCGACAACCCGGAGCGGGCGCTGCAACAGGCGCGCGACCAGCTTGGCAAACTCGGCAATACCCTGTTTGTGGCGCGCAAGGTTGAGTTGGCGTTTACTCACCCGCTATTCATTGCCGCATCCATGCTCAACGGCTTGCGCCGGGAGGGTATCACCGCGCTGGAGGCTGCCCGTCTGGCCAGCTACCAGCGCCCCGAGCGACGCATCGCGCTGCGGGATATCCACTATCCCCAGCACCGTCTCTCCTACCTTGGCAACGTGCTGAACAGCGCGGCCGAACAGTTCTTCCGCGAGCACGGGGTGGAGCGCATCGCGCCCGCTTATGAGGCGAACAAGGAGGAGCGGGAAGTAGTGCTGATGATCACCAAACACTGTATCCGCTACAGCCAGAACCTCTGCCCGAACGAGGTGCCTGGCCTCAAGGCCGAGCCGCTGGAGCTCAAGATGGGCAAGGACACCTTCCGCCTGCGTTTTGACTGCCACCGCTGTGAAATGCATGTGATGGGGAGTTTGAAGCGTTGAAAGCTATGGACTCCTCCCACCCTTGCTTGCGCTGAAGAGAGGGGGATACGAAATAACAGAAATGGGGTGTTTTACGCATGTTTTCGTGAGCGGTTGCTGATGTTCTTTCTTGATTTCAATGTGTTAATCGGGAGAAATACAGCTTAATGGCATCAAGAGGCTGTAGAGAGATTGCCATCCTCGAATCGATGATCATCAAGGCGTAAAAATACAAGGATGTGTTGATGCTTGCACTTTCGATCGTGACTCCGCACGGAACCAATATCGCATCAGGTAAAAAGACATTGGAGGTTCGCTCCTGGTGTCCCCCCACTCTCCCTATTCGCAATCTTCTGATTGTTGAAAATACAGTGTTTTTATCTCGTGATATGCCATGCGACCCCGACGGTAGAGTCGTTGCGATCGTCGATATTGAGGAGGTCCATGAATGGCGATCTGATGAGGTCACTGCTGCTTGCTCAAGTGGCTGGGAACCGGGTTACTGGGCATGGAGTTTGTCAAATGTCCGCCTGATAAAAAACGATCTGGTTGTGCCCGCCAAAAGGAAGATCTACGACGTGGATGTGGAGTCTGCAGGCATACGATTGGATGCTTATCAGGCTTCTCCAGAGTGCATGGCCAATTCATCCCCTGAGTAAGCTTCGATGTGATCTGATGCTTTACCTTCTCCCGGCGGCAGGCTCTATCAAGGAGTTTTACGGGGAGGAGAGGATGACGCGATTCAATGGGGAGGGGGCGCTGGATTATGACCAGCGCATTACCCGATTGGTGCCCGGTTATGAGCTGCTGCACCAGCTCAGCGCGTCCCAATTGATGGGACGGCTTGGGCCGGAGGCGCGCGTTCTGCTGGTGGGGGTCGGCACGGGCAGCGAACTGCTGTTGCTGGGTAGCCTGTGTCCCCGCTGGCAGTTCGTTGCCCAGGACATATCGGCCGACATGCTGGCGCAGGCCAGAAGGCAAGCCGAGCAGGCGGGGATGGCGGCGCGGATCACATGGTGGGAGGGGCCGTTGCCGGCCGACAGCATGGCGTGTGACGGTGCACTCTGTCTGCTGGTGCTGCACTTTCTGCCGCAGGAACAAAAGGCGGCACTGCTCGCCGACATTGCCCGCCAGCTCAGGCGCGGTGCCCCTCTGTTGCTGGCCGACCTGATGGCTGCGCAAGACGATGACGAGCGCACCGTGATGGGGCTGCACGCACACCGTGCCGGTCTGCCTCGGAGCGCCAGCGAACAGATGGTGCTGCGCCTGGCCCAGGACTTCTTTCCTCTCGATGAGAAACAGACCCGGCACCTGCTGCAGGCGGCGGGCTTTGGCGTTGGTCGGCGCTATTTTCAGGCGCTCGGGTTCCACGGCTGGCTGGCTGAGCGCCTGTGAGTGGGCGCCGTGTCGTCAACAGGAGATCCCTTCCAGCGTGAGCAGCGCCTGCTTGATGGGCAGACCCCCCGCATAGCCGGTCAGGCTGCCGTTCTGGCCGATCACCCGGTGGCAGGGGATGATGATCGAGAGCGGGTTGCGGCCGTTGGCGGCGCCCACCGCCCGCACCGCATTGGGCTTGCCGATGGCACGGGCGATGTCGCTGTAGCTGCGGGTCTCGCCGTAGGGGATGTCGCACAGCGCCTGCCAGACCGCTTGCTGAAACGCCGTGCCTCTTGGTGCGAGCGGCAGGGTGAAGTGTTGCAGGCAGCCTGCAAAATAGGCCTCAAATTGCGCTAGAAAAGGGGCCAGCGCCACCTTGTCCTGTCGCCAGCCACTCATGTCGGGCAGCGCGCGCAGCCCCGCCACGAAGTCCACGTGCAGCAGACCGCGCTCGTCGATGGCCACCAGCAGATCGCCGCAGCGGCTGGGCAAGATATCGTAGCGGATCATGGGGTTATCTCCTCTGATGGATTGTCGCTTGCTGCGCGGCCTGGTACCGACTCGGTCAGCAGTGCCGGCTCCTCGCTCATGGTATGCCACAGCCAGCTCGCCGCGTAGCCGCGCCAGGGCCGCCACCTTTCGCTGTGGGCCAATACCGCTTTTACCGGCAACTTGGTGCCGCCCCCCAGCGCCTTCAGTAGCACCAGATCCGAGGCGGGGAAGGCATCCGGGTCCAGTCCGCAGCGCAGCCGCCAGTAGGCGACCGTCCAGGGGCCGATGCCGGGCAGTGCCAGCAGCTGTTCATCGCTGGCGCTGATCAGGCTCAACTCGCCGCTGGCCAGCGCCTGTGCCAGCCCCTGCAGCGTTCTGATCCGGCTGCCGGGCATGCCGATACCGTCCAGGTTGAGCTCGCACAGCTGGGCAGGGGTGGGCAATTGCGCTACCCCGAATTGCGCCTCGGTGCGTGCCACCAGCCGCCCGAGTATGGTGATGGCCCCCTTGACCGACACCTGCTGGCCGACGATGGCGCGCAGCATCACCTCGTACTCATCCCAGCCGGCGGGCAGCCTAACCCCCGGCCAGCGCGCCTGCAGGCGCGCCAGCAGCGGATCCTGCCCGAGCCGCGCACCGATGCGCAGCATGTCGGCATCGAGATCCCACATCCGGCGCACCCGATACAGCAGATCCGGCAGCGCGGCGGGCGGCAGATCATGGACGCTGAGCTGCAGGCTGTGCCCCTTGCCCTGGCTGATGCGCACCCGCGCGACCTGATCGCCGACCCGGTGCCAGCGTTCATACCCCTCGTCATCCACCCGCTCCAGCCCCGGAATGGCGCGCAGCCGGTAGAACGCCAGCATGGCCGCTACGTCGTACGGGGGACGGTAGGGTAGTTGCAGCGTGAGCATCGCCCCCTCCTCGGTCTGCGGTTCAGCTTGCGTCAGGGCGGCGCCGGCTGGCTCGCTCTGACGGCGCAGCGCCCGCGGCGCCAGCCCGTATGCTTGCTGCCAGGCATCGTTGAAGCGGCGAATGCTGGCAAAGCCGGCCGCAAACGCGATGTCGGTGATGGGCAGCCGGGTTTCGGTCAACAGCCGCTTGGCGAGCAGCAGCCGGCGCGTCTGCTCCACCTGTTTCGGCGAGGCGCCGAGGTGCTGCTCGAACTGGCGGCGCAGCGTGCGCTCACTGATGCCGGCCTGTTCCGCCAGCGTGGTGAGCGAGCCTTCCGCCAGCTCGCCGCGATCGATCCGGGCCAGCAGGCGTGCCAGCGTCGGCGGCAGATCGCCGGGGGCGGCGGGCGCGAGCTCAGGCCGGCAGCGCAGGCAGGGGCGCAGGCCGTGCTGCTCGGCTGCGGCGGCGCTTTGGAAGTAGCGCACGTTGTGCTCGTGCGGTGGCCGCGCCGGACAAACAGGCCGGCAGTAGATGCCGGTGGAGAGCACGCCGGTAAAGAAGCGGCCGTCGAAGCGCGCATCGCGGGCCAGGCGGGCGGCATGGCACTGCTCGGCGCTGAGCGGCAGGTCTGGCTCATACTCTGTGGCCGGCGGCATCGTCATGGCGTGATCTATTGGCATCGGTGGCTCCTTGCGCCGAAAACGGGGTGGGCGCGGCGGCCCGGATGAGTGAGAGACTAAGCAGGAACGAAGGCGATGACTAGCCAGAAACGGACAGCAATTGAAATAAAACCGACACCGCGCCCGCGATCGCGCGGCATGAAAAACAGATCGGTTTGGCGGGGCAAGTATGCGAATCTGGGGTGACAACATCCAAGGAGGAGAGAGCCATGCCAGGACCCGCACGTGCCGGCGCCCTGATCTATGCCAGGGATCCCGGCCTGCTGAGCCACTTTTATCGCACCCTGCTGCAGATGGAGATCCGCAGCCAGAGCGACGAGCTGATCGTGCAGGAAAACGCTGACATCCAGCTGTTGCTGCACGCAATCCCCGCTCCCTATGCCGAGCAGGTGGTCATCACCACGCCGCCGCAGCTGCGCGAGCAGGGGGCCATCAAGCTGTTCTTTACCGTGCCGAGCCTCGCCTGGGCGGAGGCGAAAGCGGCCGATCTCGGTGGCGGCTTGCTGCCGCAGCAATGGTCCGGCCCCGGTTTCGTGGTGCGCAATGCGTTCGACCCCGAGGGCAACATCCTGCAGTTGCGCGAGTTTGTCGGTGTGCCGGACGGGCGCTGACGCGCCGCGTTGCCATGAAAAACGGGGCCGCGAGGCCCCGTTTGTTATCTGCTGGCGGGCGCGCTGGCCCTACTTCAGATAGCGCTGCTCCAGATGGCGGCGCAGCCAGTACGGATTCAGCGCCTCGCCGGTGGCACGGCTGACCAGTTCGTCGGTGCCGTAGCGGCTGCCCTGGGACCAGATGTGGCGGCCCAGCCAGGTGAAGATCTCCGGCAGGCGGCCCGCCACGATCAGCTCGCCCATGTTGCCGAGCTCCCGCTCTAGCGCGAAGCGCAGCTGCGCCGCGTACATGGCGCCGAGCGTGTAGCTCGGGAAGTAGCCGAACGAGCCGTCGGTCCAGTGAATGTCCTGCATGCAGCCATTCTGGTAGTTGCCCTGGGTGGAGAGCCCCAGCCACTGCTGCATCTTGGCGTCCCACAGCGCGGGGATGTCTGCCACCTCGATGCGCCCCTCGATAAGGTCGCGCTCCAGCTCGTAGCGCAGGATGACGTGGGCCGGATAGGTCACCTCGTCCGCATCGACCCGGATAAAGCCGGGCTCGACCCGATTGTAGAGCTTGACCAGGTTCGCCGGCGCCAACGCCGCCTGCTCGCCGAAGTGGGCGCGAATGTGCGGCGCCAGCAGCGTGAGGAAGGCGGGATCATGGCCGAGCTGCATCTCGCAGAACAGGCTCTGGCTCTCGTGAATGCCCATGGATCGCGCCTCGGCCACCGGCTGACCCAGCAACGGGCGCGGCAAGCCCTGCTCGTAACGGGCGTGACCGGTTTCGTGGACTATGCCCATCAGGCTGGAGACGAACTCCTGCTCGTTGTAGCGGGTGGTGATGCGCACGTCGGTCGGCACCCCGCCGCAGAACGGGTGGCTGCTCACATCGAGCCGGCCGTGGGCAAAATCGAAGCCGAGCAGCCCCATCACCTGCTGGCCTAGCGCCTGCTGGGCGGCGATGGGGAAGGGGCCTTGCGGGATCTGCACCGACTCGCGCTTTTGTTGCTCGCTCACGGTCTGGATCAGGTTTGGCAGCCAGCCGGTCAGATCGCCGAAGATCTCGTCGAGCCGGGCGCTGGTCATGCCCGGTTCATAGAGCGCCAGCATGGCGTCGTAGGGGCGTACCCCCAGCGCGTCGGCACGCAGGCGAGCCACCTCGCGCGAGAGCGTCACCACCTCGGTGAGGTTGGGGGCAAAGCCCGCCCAGTCGTTCTCCTTGCGCTGGCGGCGCCAGGCGTGCTCGCACTTGCTGCCGGCGAGCGACAGCGCCTCCACGAGATCCCCGGGCAGCAGGCTGGCATCCTGCCAGTGGCGCTTGATCTCGCGCAGGTTGGCGCGCTGGAGCTCATCCAGCGGCTCGCTCTCGGCCTTGGCAATCCAGTCGCCCAGCTCGGGGGCGGTGCGCTTGTGGTGGATCAGTAGCCCCAGTTCGGCCATGGCCTCGGCGCGGGCTTCGTTGCCTCCCTCCGGCATCATGGCGGCCTGATCCCAGCCACAGATGGCCGAGAGGTGGGAGAGCCGGTGCAGCTGTTGCTGATGTTGTTCAAGTTTTTGATATGACATGGGATTGTCCTTGTTATCGTCCCTGATGGCGTACACCCCGTACCTGGCATGCTCGGGGCCGATCGATGCTAGCACTGCCCTCGTGCGTTTTACCACCCTGGCTTAGGATGACTGACCAGATGACGGGCGCTGGCTAGCCGAGCCGTTTCTGATGGCGTTCGCGGTTCTCTGCCTTCTTGCGTTCGCTCTTGCGCAGCAGCACGTAGAGCGCCCCGCCGCCACCGTGGCGACGCTCGGCGCTGTGCATGGCCATTACCGCCGGCAGTTGCGGCAGCCAGGCGCTGACATAGCTTTTGAGCAGGGCGCGCGGCGTGCTGCGCTCCCCCTTGCCGTGCAGGATCAGCAGGCAGCGGATGTCGCGCAGTTCGCAATCCGCAATGAACTGCACCAGGCTCTGGCGCGCTTCGTTCAGGGTCTTCTGGTGCAGGTCCAGGCTCGCCTGCAGCTCGTATTTGCCGAGTCGCAGCTTCTTGTAGACCCCCTCCTGCACCCCGTCGCGCTTGAAGCCGACAATGGCGTGGGGGTCGAGCATCTCGACCGCTTCCATGCTGAGGTGATCCAGGGCGAGTTGTTCGGCGGTGGCGGCCTGGCGCCGCGCGAGCTGAGCGTCGGTCGGGCTGCTGCCCGCCGTCTGGAGGCGGATATGGTCGTTGCGAATGGGGCGCACATCGGCCACTTCATTGCGAAACAGTGAGAGTTCGTCGTTATGAGACACGGCAGGCTCCCCGCAGGTGGAATGAGCGGCCATTATAGCGGGCGGAGGCGGATCTGAAAGTGGCGGGCGCGCTGGTGGCGCCGGGTTGCTCAGCCCGTGAGCAAAGGGGAGGCGAGAGCGGGATCAGGCGATCGGGGATCGCCTGACGCAGGCTTATTGGCCCTCTTTCGGCGGCTTGGCGTTCATCACCTTGTAGATGAAATAGGCCGCGTAGGAACTGATCAGCAGGAAGGTACCGATAATCACCAACATGGACATCAGTCCCACGCTGTTGCCGAACATCAGGTTCATCCAAAATTCCATCTCATGCACTCCAGTCATCCCATTGATGACAGGCATGATAGATACCTCTTTGGGAGCAAAGAGATGATCTCGATCAAGTCCTCTTGTGGTTATTAAATCGGCAGTCCGATCTGTGAGCGCCCTCCCATATCAAGACCCTGACGGGGCCGATGTGGCCCCGCCTGCACCCTATTGGCGGGCCTGCTTGCGCGGACCCGGCTCGGTGAGCGGGGTGATGCGCCAGCCCTGCTGTTCCAGCAACGTGAGCAAGCCCTGGTCGCCGTAAAGGTGCAGCGCCCCTACCACGATGAAGCTCTCGCTTGGCAGGGTGGACCATTTCTTCAGCCAGTTGTGGTTGCGCTCCGCCAGCAGGGTCTGCTCCAGCCAGGCCTGCAGCTTGGGCGGCGCCATTTCCGATTTGAGCAGGTTGATGAGGGTCGCCTCGTCCCCCTCTTCCCACGCCTTCATCACCTTGCGAAAGCCGCGCTCGAGCTCGGGTAGCTCGTCCAGGGTGCTCTCCAGCATCAGGGTCTGGTTGTCACCGACGCTGGCGAGGTAGCCGAGCTGCTCGAGCAGGGTCTCGAAGCCGATGATGGGCTTGCCGCTGTCGCCGGCCTGCTTGGCGAAGTGCTGATCCACCCCGAGCGCGCTGCGAAAATCGGTGCGCTCCAGCGCCGCCTGGGTGAGGGTGATGGCGGCGAACCAGGGGCGCAGCGGGGCCAGCATGTTCTCGGTCAGGCCGTTCTGGCCGGCGGCGATGATGGTGCGCCGGTAGAGATCGAGCGGCACGTGCTCCTTGAGGGTCTTGCCGTCCACCAGCCGGGTGATGGCCCCCATCTCTTGCCACTGATGCTGGCTGATGTGGGTCAGATCGACCTCCAGCACCAGGGCGCGGCTTTGCAGCCAGGCTCGCTCGATAGGCTCGGGCAGCGGATAGAGCGAGGGCTTGCCCGCGTGGATGGAGCCCAGCAGCCAGTGCTGCTGATCGCCCTTGCTGACCTTATAGAAGGCGGGGTCGGCAAAGGCGCTCAGCGGCAGCAGCAGGCAGAGCAGGAAGGGGAGCAGCAGGCGATGGAGTCTCATGGGGCACCTTATGTCAGCGGATGGCTTCTCTTCGTCACAATAACCCCTATGATAAGTCCTCATTTGTCACAGCCAAGAGGTTTTCCCATGCCCCACCTTCGTTTTCGGGCCGTCTCCGTCGACACCCTCAAGCAGATAAGCGCCCCCCTGCTGGCGGATCTCTGTGCCCTCACCGGGGGCAAACCGGAGTTCGTCACCCTGGAGAGTATCGACAGCCACTGGGTGCGCGAGGGGGAGGTCGAGGCCGGCTTTCCGTTCGTCGAGCTGGTCTGGTTCGAACGCCCGCAGGAGCTGCAGGACGCGGCCGCAGCGCTGATCACCCGCCACCTGAAAGCGGTGCTGGGGGAGCAGACCTATGTGGTGGTGCAGGTGCTGCCCATCGTCAAGAGCTGCTATTACAGCAACGGCCAGCACTACTGAGCGGGTACTGCCAGGGATTGCGGCTTGGCTGATTCAAGCCACTCTGGTGCCGCATTCTGGTGCCGGTTGGTGGGGATGAGACGAAAGGCGACGATGCTCGTCGTCGCCCCTGGCGGCAGGCTGCTTGCAGGCGTGCCGGGTGGCGAGGCGGTCGCCGTCAGGCCGACTTGGCCAGGATCCGGTCGAGCAGGCGACTGGGCAACAGGCGGCGCAGCACCCCGAACAGCCGGGTCGGGAAGGTGACCGGGTAGCGGTGTTTGGGGCGCGGGCTGCCGAGTGCGTGCAGCAGCGGCGCAATGCAGGCCTCGCTTGGCAGGGTAAAACCGCGGGCACCCCCTTCACGCTCCAGCCGGCTCAGGGTCTGCTGGTAGGCGGCCTGATGGCGGCTGGCGGCGGGCTCTATGTGGCGCAGGAAGGCGGCGCGGGCATTGGCCCGAAAGCGGGTGTCGATGGGACCGGGCTCGATCAGGCTGATCTGCACGCCGCTGCCGGCCAGCTCCAGGCGCAGGGTATCGGTATACCCTTCCAGCGCGAACTTGCTGGCGTTGTAGGCGCCGCGATACTTCATGGCCACCAGCCCCAGCACCGAGCTGTTCTGCACGATGCGCCCCTCGCCGGCCGCCAGCATGGCCGGCAGCAGCTGGCGAATGAGGTGGTGCCAGCCGAACAGGTTGGTATCGAACTGCTCGCGCAGCGCCTGGGTGGGCAGATCCTCCAGCGCGCCAGGCTGGCCGTAGGCGCCGTTGTTGAACAGGCCATAGAGGCGGCCGCCGGCCAGTGCCTGCGCCTCGGCCGCGCCCCGCTCTATGCTGGCCTCGTTGGCCAGATCCAGCTCGACCGCCAGCAAACCCAGCTGACGCAGTTGCGCCACATCCTCGGCCTTGCGGGCGGAGGCGATGACGGTGTAGCCGTGCTGGCCGAGCGCCTTGGCGGCGGCCAGGCCGATGCCGCTGGAGCAACCGGTGATCAGAACGAAGCGGGACATAGGCGCATCCTTATGGTGACAGGGCAGGCAGCAGCGCCTGCGGTTTTGCATGTTAACCCGCTGATCAGAAAAAAAACCGGGCCAATTGGCCCGGTTTGCTAACTTCAACCACCTGCTTACAGGATGGTGAACGGCATGATGATGTGGAACTTGACGTCTTTCTCGGAGGCGAAGATGTTGGGGTATTCGGTCCAACCGCCGCTCTGGCTGATGTCGTTGTTGTAATCGGTGTAGTGCAGCTTGAACAGGGTGCCCTTCAGCTTGCCATCCTGCACTGTGTACATGACGTCGAAGTTGGCTGCCCATTCGGTATCTTCACCGTTGGTGGCCTTGGTGCCGTCGCCTTTCTGGATATCCCAGCCGTAGGCACCGGAGACACCGACGGACCAGCCAGGTGCACCCACCAGGTCATCCAGGGAACGGGTCACGCCGAAGTAGAGCGCTTTCTCGTTGTTGGCGTTCCAGTCGGAGCGGGAGTCCCACCAGATTTCGTTCGCGCCCTGGGAGTTGCCGTAGCCACGGGTCAGACGGGGCAGGTAGTTGCCTTCGTTACCCTCGGCCTTGGTCCACAGACCTTCCAGACGGAAGCCGTACGGGCCCATGCCCCAGGCGGCGGTCAGCGCTTGCTGCCATGCCAGACCATCGTAAGTCTCGATGTCGGCACCACCCTTCTGATAGGTCTTGGTGTCGGAACCGTAGAACTGGTAGCTGGTGGAGAGGCCGTTCAGCACGTCGAATTTATGGGCCAGCTTGAAGTGGTAGCTGTCCATGTAGTTTTCGGAGTTACCGTAGGAACCGGTGATGGCGGTACCGTTCTCGAAGGTGTAACGGGCGGCGACACCCTGGATGTAGTCGATGACGTTTTCATCGGCGAACGGATCCATCCATGCTTTGGCACGGGAGAACTTCTGGGTCTCTTTGTACCAGGGAGATTTGTACTCGTCGGCGATGGCGTAGGTCAGGTAGAGGCCACCGAAGTTACCCTCGATCTGGCCACCACGGTAGGTACCCGGCTGATAGGACCAGTTCACACCGATCACGCCCGGTACGTAGAGCTGGGTCAGACCACCCTTGGCGGTGAGGGCACCGTCCAGCGCCTTGAATTTCAGCGAGGCGTTGGCCAGGCTGAAGCCACCTTCCGGGGAGCCGTCCTTGTAGTTTTCGCCCCATTTGTTGCCGGCGAAGGAGAATTCATTCTCCTGGTTGACCGGGTGGTTTTCGGTCACGGCCAGGTCATAGGCACCGAAACCGCCCACATCGATACCCACCACGTCCCAGGCGTAGCCGGAGTTGAAGTTCAGGGAGGCCTGGGTGGTGGCGTGGCTCAGGTTGGACTGGTACTTGCCTTCTTTGTTCTTGGCAGTGGGGTCGCCATCGATACGCTGACGGTCACGCTGGAAGTAGAAGAGGCCACCGTTGAGTTTGCCTTCTTCATAGAATTTGCTGGCGGCGGCTGCATAGGTGGGGCCGGCTTCGTCGGCAGCCAACACCATACCGGGGGCGAGCATGGCAGCAACGATGGCTGCGCTCAATGCGGCACGTTTGAAGATCACTTTTTCCATTTTGTATTGCTCCTGATTTTATGGACTTAGCTTTTTTTGTCCGGCAGTCAGGCAAGCGCCCGCCGCTCGGTATTGGCATTGCAATCAAGACCCCGAAGGGCAAAAAGTTTGAGTATGTCGGCTGCGGCCGCGACGTCTTGGCACATCTGCGGTGGTGCAGTTCTGTTCATCACATATTTTGTTTTTTTGTGTTCCGATCCTTGGCTATCGGACAATCCAAGAGTACGTTCGCGGTGCGAAATATCAATGGAAAGTTCCCACCAAGTTTCAAAAATATGACCGAGTGCAAATAATCATGACGCTCGCTGTGGACACTCCCAGCCCGCTGATATCGGTGATGACAACGTTTTCAGATGAAATTGCCGGCCGATCCGGACGGATCGCACTGTGCAGAGGGATCTTTCTTCGTTAACCAGCGGATAACAGATAATTTTGTGCCACAAAAAAAGATAAACCCCTGCGCGATGGCAGGGGCCGGGTAGGGGACGCCGGCTAAACCGGCACGGCTCAGGCCTGATGACCGAGGATGCGCGGGATCTGGCTGGCCTGGTGGTGGATGTGCTCCGACACCTGCACCGAGAGGCGGCTGCCCTGGCGGGCGTGCTGGCTGATGCGGCCGATGAGATCGGCAAAACTGGCCAGCTTGTGCTCCTGGCTCTTGGCATTGTCGGCCCCCTGCAGGGCGATGACCGCCGTGCTGCGCGCCATCTCCCGCACCGCCTGGGTGGTCTGGCGCAGCTGCTCCGCCTGCTGGCGCTGGGCGGCGGCTTCTGCGGTGATGCGCGCCAGCACGGTACCGAGCTGCTCCCCCGCCTGGGTCAGCCTGGTCAGGATTTCGGTGATCTGGCCGAGGGAGCGCTGGGTATCGGCGGAGAGGTGGCGCACCTCGTCGGCCACCACCGCAAAGCCGCGCCCCTGCTCGCCCGCCCGGGCCGCCTCGATGGCCGCATTGAGCGCCAGCAGGTTGGTCTGCTGGGAGATATGGCCGATCACGTCGACGATGGCGGTCACATCTTCCACCGAGCGCTTGAGCTGGGCCAGGGCGCCGCCACTCTCGTCGATGGCGAGCCCGGTCTGGGCGGTGGCCTGCAACATGCCGCCCACCAGCTGCTCGCTCTGGCTCATGGAGTGCTCGTTGTGCTGGGCGTGCTGCGCTATCTCGGCGGCCACCTGATGCACCTCGCCGGCCAGCTGGTTCAGCTCGTTCATCATCAGATCGCTCTCGTCCACCGCCTGCTCCGTGGTGCGGGTGCTGTGATGGATCTCCTGCACCTGGTTGACCATCCCCTGCAGACTTTGCGACACCGCCGACAGCTGGCCCTCTTTCTGCTGCTGATCCTGCTGCAGCCGCAGGATGAGGCGGTTGTAGCTGGCGACGATGTCGGCCAGCTCGTTGCGCTCGCGTCCCTCTGGCAGGGTCTCGGCCTGCCCAGTCTCGTCGAGCTGCAGGAAGGCCGTGCGCAGGCGCAGCAGCGGCCTGACCAGCCAGCTGCGCTGCACCAGCGCAAACAGCAGGGCGACCAGCACCAGACAGAGCGCCAGACTGCCGAGGATGGCGGCCAGCCGCTGGTTGACCGCCTGGCGGGCGGCGGCCAGTTCGCTGCCCATCTGGCCGGTGGCCTGCAGCATCTGGCCTATGTCTTGTTGCACCGCGAGACGGCCCGCCTGCTGCTGTTGCAGCGCCTTGCGGCTGTTCTCCAGCTCCTGCGGGTAGCGCTTGAGCAGCGAGAGCAGCTCGGCTTTGGGCAGATCCCCGAGCTCCTTGCGCTCCGGTTCCCCCAGGGTGAATTCGTCGGCGGGGTGCGCCTCGAACAGACCGAGCGGCGGCAGGGCTGCCAGCTGCTCAGCCTGTTTTTGCAGTGCTGCCAGCTCGAACTGCAACCCTTCCAGCAGCTTGGGGCTGGCCTGCTCCATGTAGTTCTGGCGCAGGTGAGCGAGCCCCGGCAGGGCCGCCAGCAGGTCGCCGGCCAGCTGACGATAGCGCTCGGCGCTGGCCGGGTCGCTCCCCGTCGCCCCTTGCTGGCCGTAACGCAGCAGCGCCCTGGCCTGATCGGTCAGCTCGTTCTCGGCATTTTGCAGCAGCCACTGGCTGTTGCCGGAGAGCTTGCCGGCCGCCAGATAGTCGCTGTCGATGCGCGCTCCCATCTGCTCAAGCAGGGTGCGCAGCGGGGCCGTGAGCGCCACACCCTGCTGGGTGAGCTGGGCAAGCGCCTGCTTGCGCACCGCTTCGGCCTCGGTCAGCCGCAGCGGATCGCCGCTGGCGAGGTAGTCGCGCAAGGTGCCCTGCAGGGTGCCGGTGAGCTGCTGCTGCAGCCGTTCGTGCTGGTGCTGGGCCTGCTCGGCCTGGTTCAGCTGTTGCCAGCCGTGCCAGAGGGCACCGGCCTGCACGGCGGCGACCAGCAGCAGAGCGAGGGAAGAGAGGGAAGCATAATGGGCAATTTTCACGGCAGCATTCCTGCTTGTTGAACCACGGCGATGGGCGTCGGCGTGAGCTTAAGCAGCAGAGATGGCGCTTTTATGACAGTCAGCCCGGCGGCCGGGCTGACTGTCGAGGGGGACTGGCTTACGACTGCGGTGCGGGGGCTTCCTGCTGCTGGCGGGCAGGGGGCTTGCCCAGCATGCCGAGCAGGGCGCCCCCCATGATGAGAGCGCCGGCCAGCAGGTGACGGGGGGTCAGCTGCTCGCCATTGAGCAGCACCAGCAGCAGCGTGCTCAGCAGCGGCGTCAGATAGGCCAGTGCCCCGATCCGGCGTGGATCCCCGTCTCGCAGCGCCAGATACCAGGTGACGAAAGCCGCCCCCATGGGGCCGAGCGCCAGCCCGATGATGAGGCCCCAGTCACCGGCCGGGATGCGGGCCACCGGCAGCGGTCCCTCCAGCAGCCAGGCCAGCAGCAGCGCCAGCAGCCCGGCGGGCAGGCAGGCCGCCGCCGTCATTACCGCCGGGGCCGGCGGCAGCCGGCGCGAGAGCACCGAGTAGGCGCCCCAGACGATGGCGGCCCCCAGCGCCAGCAGATAGCCCGGCAGATAGGCCTGTTGCAGCTGCAGCTCGCCGTTCACCATCACCAGCACCGAGCCGGCTAGACCCAGGGCGCCGGCCAGCAGATGACGGCCGTGCAGCGGGTGACCGGGCAGCAGCAATGGGGTGAACAAGATGATGCACAATGGCCACAGGTAGTTGATGAGGTTCGCCTCCAGCACGGGGGCGTGGCGAAAGCTCATGAACAGCAGCAGGTGGTAGAGCAGCAGGGCGCTGATGGTCACCAGCCAGTTGACCGGACGAGCCCGCCACTGACGCCAGAACGGCAGGGCACCCGCCCCGCAGAAAAACAGCACCAGCCCCACCAGCACCAGCGGCGACACGCTGGTCACCCGGGAGGTGAGCGCCGCCAGCGAGGCCCACAGCACTATGGTCAGCAGCGCCAGCCCGGTGGACTTGTCCCACCACGAAGCAGCAGACATCCAACACTCCTTTGCAGATGAATGAACAAAAAGAGGGCCAGTCTAGCAGACCGGCCCTCCCTGGGCATAAAGTGTTGCCCTTCATTTACCGGTGGCGGGGATGCCTGTTCTCACGCCACGGAGTATTGCAAGATTGCGGACCGCCATGGTCATCAGGGACTCAGTTTGAGCAGGCGTCCCTGACCTGAGTCCGTCAGCAGATAAAGCGCGCCGTCGGGTCCTTCCTTGATGGTGCGGATCCGCTCTCCCAGCTCGGTGAGCAGCCGCTCTTCACCGATGATCTTGTCCCCCGCCAGCTGCAGTCGTACCAGAGCCTGGCCACGCAGGGCGCCGATCAGCAGATTGCCCTGCCAGCCTCGAAACAGCTCGCCCTGATAGAAGATCATGCCTGATGGGGCGATGGAGGGCACCCAGACCCACTTGGGGGGCGTCATCCCGGGGGCCTCGCTGCCAGAACCGATCTTGCCGCCGCCATACTCCTCGCCGAAGGTCACCTTAGGCCAGCCATAGTTGTCACCGGGCAGGATGAGATTGACCTCGTCCCCGCCCTGGGGGCCGTGCTCGTGGGCCCAGAACTGCTGGCTGCCGGGGCGCAGGGCGGCCCCCTGCATGTTGCGATGACCCAGGCTCCAGATCTCCGGTAGGGCGCCGGGTGTCTTGACGAAGGGGTTGTCGGCGGGGATCCGGCCATCCTTGTGCAGGCGTACCGTCTTGCCGAGGTGGTTGTCGAGGGACTGGGCCTGCTCCCGCTCGCTGAAGCGATCACCCAGGGTGATGAAGAGGTAGCCATCCTCCGTCAGCAGCAGCCTCGATCCGAAGTGAGCGCCCCCGGCGACCTTGGGCTGCTGACTAAACAGCCGTTGCCAGTCGACGAGCACATCCTTTTGCAGCCGGGCCCGGCCCACGGCGGTTCCGGCCCCGCCGTTGCCTGGCTCGCTGTAGCTGAGATAAACCCAGCCATCGTCATCCAGGGCGAGATCGAGCAGGCCACCCTGACCTGTAGCGGCAATTGCCGGCAGTCCCCGGATGGAGTGGTGTTCGCCAGTTGCGTCTATGCGCAGCAGCCGGCCGGGCCGCTCGCCGACTAGCCATTCGCCATCGGGCAGGATAACCAGCCCCCAGGGGTGGCTCAGCCCCTCTGCCAGCGGGGTCAGGGTCAGAGCCCGCAGCGGAGTTACCAGACAGATCAGCAGCAGGGTGAGCAGTCGCAACATGGTGTCCCTCTCTCAAATCGGGCCTGTGTCCAAATCGGGTCGGTGCGTCGCCAAAACGCCGCTGAAGTATAGGGGCAAGAAAAACCTGAGGCACAACAAGCTGCTGCGTCATCGGTGTGCATACACTTCATGCTGTCTGCGCAGCATTGGCAGGGTTGGCAAACCACAGTCCAGGTCGGCGCACCGCGGCAATTCGCTCTCCCAGGGAGCATGGAGGTGTCACATGTCATCATTCGCATCGGCGCCCAGGCGCCTTCTTCCCGATTTGCTGGCCGGCATCACCGCGGCGGCGGTGGTGCTGCCCAAGGCCATGGCCTACGCCACAGTGGCCGGGCTGCCGGTGGCGATCGGTCTTTACACTGCGTTCGTGCCCATGCTGATCTACGCGCTGCTGGGCTCCTCCCGGGTGCTCAGCGTCAGCTCCACCAGCACCCTGGCGATCCTGACCGCTACCCAGCTCGGGCTGGTGGTGCCGGATGGCGATCCCGGCAGGTTGATCACGGTGACGGCCACCCTGACCCTGCTGGTCGGCGCCATGCTGCTGCTGGCGGCTGTGCTGCGGCTAGGTTTTGTGGCCAACTTCATCTCGCTACCGGTGCTGGTGGGGTTCAAGAGCGGCATAGGGCTGGTCATCATCCTCGATCAGTTGCCCAAGTTGTTCGGGGTACATATCCAGAAGGAGAACTTCTTTCTGGATCTCTACCATCTGGGACAGGCTCTGCCCCATACCTCCTGGCTGACGCTGGGTGTCGCCCTCGTTACCCTGGTGGTGCTGGTGGTCATGGAGTGGCGTTTTCCCCATTCGCCCGCACCCCTGCTGGGGGTGAGTCTCGGCATAGCGCTGGTATGGGGCTGGGGTCTGAACGAGGCTGGGGTTGCCATTGTCGGCGCCATTCCCACCGGCCTGCCCAGTGTGACCATGCCGGACTTGACCCTGGTACTGCAGCTGTTGCCGGGGGCGGCGGGCATTGCGCTGATGAGTTTCACCGAGACCATCGCCGCCGGCCGGGCCTTCGTCGGGAAGGAAGAGCCCGAGATCAACCCGAACCGCGAGCTGGTGGCCACCGGGTTGGCCAACCTGGGAGGCTCCCTGTGTGGCAGCATGCCGGCAGGGGGCGGCACCTCCCAGACGGCAGTGGTACGTTCCGTCGGCGGCATGAGCCAGCGGGCTTCCGTGGTCACCGCCGTGATGGCGCTGGCGACCATGATTTTTCTCGCTCCGCTGCTCTCCTGGCTGCCGAGCGCCACTTTGGCGGTGGTGGTCATCGTCTATTCGGTGGGGCTCATTCAGCCGGGAGAGTTTCGCAAGATAGGGCAGATCCGGATGATGGAGTTTCGCTGGGCCGTCATTGCCTGCCTGGGGGTGCTGCTGTTCGGTACCCTGGAAGGCATAGTGGTGGCGATCCTGGCCTCCTTGCTGGGGCTGGCCAGCCAGACGGCGCAGCCGCCGCTCCATGTGATTGGCCGCAAGCCCGGTGAGGATGTGCTGCGCCCGCTGGCGGCCCGCCACCCGGATGACGAGACCATTCCGGGCCTGCTGATCCTGCGACCGGAGGGGCGCCTCTTCTTCATCAATGTGCAGCATGTGGCGGCCGGGATGCGCGAATTGATCGCGCGCCATCAACCCCGGGTGGTGGTGCTCGATATGAGCCGGGTACAGGATGTGGAGTATTCGGCTTTGATGATGCTGATGGAAGGGGAGCAGCTGGCCAGATCCAAGGGGGTTACGCTCTGGCTGGCCGGACTCAATCCCGGGGTGCTCGAGAATGTGCGCCGCAGTGGCTTGGCTGCCCAGCTGGGGGAGAGCCGCATGCTGTTCAATGCCAGGGCCGCCATCCGTCAATACCAGCAGAATCAGGGGTGAGCACAGACTCACCCCTGCCGCTGTCTAGAAGGGTTCCGGGATAAAGCGGAACGGGTGCTCAGAGGGTTTGACCTTGCCTATCTTGCGTTTGGGCAGCTTGATGGGCTCGGCCGGGAGATCCTGATAGGGAACGTGGGCCAGCAGGTGGGAGATGATGTTGAGCCGCACCTTCTTCTTGTCCTCGGAGCGGGCCACGAACCAGGGGGCCCAGGCGGTGTCGGTGGCGGTGAACATGGCGTCCCGTGCCCGGGTGTAGTCATCCCAGCGATCGAATGATTTGATGTCCATGGGGGAGAGCTTCCAGATCTTGCGGCCATCGTCGATGCGATCCCGCAGTCGCCGCTCCTGCTCGTCGGGGGTTACCTCCAGCCAGTACTTCAGCAAAATGATGCCGGAGTCGACCATGGCCTGCTCCACCATGGGAACCCCGGCCAGAAACTTGTCGCTCGCCTCCTCACTGCAAAAGCCCATGACGCGCTCCACGCCGGCCCGGTTGTACCAGCTGCGATCGAAGATGACGATTTCGCCTGCTGCGGGCAGATGCGGGATATAGCGTGGGAAGTAGAGCTGGCTCTTCTCCCGCTCGGTGGGGGCCGGCAGCGCTATGACCCGGAACACCCGGGGACTGACCCGCTCGGTGATCGCCTTGATGGTGCCCCCCTTGCCAGCGCCGTCGCGCCCCTCGAACACGATGCAGACCTTGAGCCCCTTGTGCACCACCCACTGTTGCAGTTTCACCAGCTCCACGTGCAGGCGACGCAACTCCTTCTCGTATGCCTTGTTGCCAAGGGGCTGCTGTGCGTCGGCCACGGCCGGCTGTTCTATTTTGCTTTTTTTGTTGTTACCCATGATGCCCTTCTTTTTGTCCCAAACGGATTAGAGTGCGACCGTCATCCCGGACGGCGCATTTCAAGCGTAGATGAGGGTTTTTCGGGCATGGGGATAGAGAAGACAAAGGGAGGCCATCATCTGACGCAGGGCGTAGGGGAAAGGCGGCCTTGGCCTGAAACGAGCAAGGGGTTGGTATCATGATGATACCAACCCCTTGTTTTATATGGCGCTCCCGACTGGAGTCGAACCAGTGGCCTGTCCCTTAGGAGTCCAGAAATTATTAGTTTCATATAGAATCAGTTGGTTTTATATGAAATGTTTTTTTGATTAAAAACAGTTATTTACATAATATATCTGTACCAAGTGGTTTCATAAAGTCTCACTCCAATGCACTGCGCTGGAGGGGTACGGGGAGGGGTACGGATGGCGATAAGTAAAGACTTGGAGATCTCGTCACTCAAGCCAGTCGAAGGGGTTAAAGTGAAACGCTATGCGATTCAATCGAAGCATGGTGGTGGACTCAAAATAGAAATCCGTGAAAGTGGCCTCAAGCGTTTTGTATATCGCTTCAAGATTGGTGGTAGTGAAGGCGAATTGTTGCTGGGGAGTTATCCTGCCCTCACTCTGGCTAAAGCCAGAGAGGAGCATGGGAAAGCGGTGCTGCTTGTGAAGCGGGGCATTGATCCCACCAAGTTTGCGGCTCAAGAAAAGGCTAAAAATGAAACGGCCCTGACGATGGATGAGTTGCTTGGGCGATGGCTCGATGCACAGCGTGTTGCTCAGGTCGTCAAACCCAAAACCCTCCAATGCCATCAGGATCGTTGGAATCGTCATCTCAAGAAGACCCTAGGCAACATTCGCTTAATCGATCTGACTCGTGCCCACTTGGCACAAGCGTTAGAGATAACCAGGCGTGCAACAAAAGACGAAACCCGTAAAGGGTTGGGAACGCTGAACCAGATGTTAGATTATGCAGTGGTTCACTGTCTGCTTGAGGCCAACCCTGCGAGACTGTTGCGCCCAAAAGATTTTGGTGCCAGTGCTGGCTCGCCAAGAGAGCGATGGTTGACCGTCCCCGAATTGCGCAGGTTATGGAAGGCGATAGATGAGGATCTTGGGAGTGGTGGTAGCTTGGCGGCCGGAGGGCGTGGTGTTTCTCGCCATGCAACGATTTCTATACCTGCTGCGAATGCGATTAAGTTATTAATACTGACCGGATGTCGTAGAGGTGAAGTCGCTAATATGCGTTTTTCACAGATAAAAGATGATATATGGACTATACCTGAAACCAAAAATGGTAGAGCTCATACTGTCTTTATTTCCCCTCAGGCGAAATCGGTCATTGAAGAGCAGGCGCAGTATGCCAATGGTGATTTAGTATTCGAATCTGATCGTCCAAAAACAGATGAAATCGAGCCAATTTTAGTTGATTCCATTACTCGAGCTCTAAGGCGATTCATCGCACGATGTTTACCTGATATGGACCCATTTACTGTCCATGATTTGCGGCGTAGTGCGGCTACTAACTGGGCTGAAAGGCTAGGGAAGGTGCGAATAAGCGGGGAAATTCTTCTCGGCTGACTCAGTCATTTCATTTCTTCATGTTTGAGCCGAT
>NZ_JAPCIT010000031.1:0-37570 GCF_027707385.1 Aeromonas sp. QDB54
CGGCTCAAACATGAAGAAATGAAATGACTGAGTCAGCCGAGAAGAATTTCCCCGCTTATTCGCACCTTCCCTAGAGTACGTGACAATATGTCCACTGCCTTTCTTACTGTTTTTGCTTCGGTGAATAGTTGAGAAATGAGCTTGAGCATTTTTTTAAGTACTCCAAGTGCATTGCTGACGATTTTGTGAGCTAAGTTAGCACGCTGTTATTGCAAAGAGCTATTGTCACTCTTTATTGAGTAACACCATTAGGGCTCACATTACTATTCATCGTCGCTAAAGCAATGCCTTTGGATTCAGGAAGATAACCCACGTCCCCAGAAGTTAACGGAAATCACAGTATCCGCTGCCAGATCCAACAACCGCCGCTCCCATAGCTCCAAGGCTCGCCGCTTCTCTGGCAGGTATTCATAGCGGTCATAGTGCTTGCTGGATACGTCATTCAGGGCGTGATTCTGTAGGCGGTCGCGCAGATCTTTGGCTATGCCCAGCTCACCCATCAGAGTTTTACAGGTTCGGCGGAAATCACGGGGGATAAAGTGCGCCATCTCGGCGCGTTTGCGGTAACGATCAATCGCTTGGCTAAGTGAAGCCATCGGCATTGGTTCGCTCGGCTTGGTGGCGTGGGCAAAGATAAAGGGACTATCCCCCGTTGCCGCTTGCTGCTCTCTCAACACCCGCAAGGCGCTATCAGTGAGTGGGATCAAGTGAGGGCGGCCATTCTTGGAAAGCTCGGCGGTAATGGTCAAGGTTTTGGCTTCCCAGTCGATACTTGCCCAGCGTGAGGCGGCCAGTTCATAAGGGCGTTGGCCACCCGTGAAGAAACAAAGCCGGATCAGGCTACGCAGGGTCAAGCCTAGGCTAGTGGACTGCTCCATATCATCAAGCAATTTGCGAGCCTCTGCCCACGTCAGGAAGCGTTCCCCGACACGCTCGGCGGCCTTTTGCTTGGGTATGGCAGCCACCGGATTAAGCACCAAACCAAATTTGGCATCGTCTATGAAGTTGGCGGGGTCGTTGTCGTGCTTAAGCCCGTAATTGAATGCGGCCATCAGGTAGCTTCTGACACGATTGGATTGGGTAGCAGCACCACGGTGGATCATGTGTGCCAGAATGATTTTGATATCGTGTGCGGTCACGTCCTTAGCTTTGGTCGTGGGTTTGATTACTGGGTAGGTCTCTTTCTCCAGGGCCACCAATACGGCCTCATAGGTGCGCTTGCCATCCTTATTCATCTGCTCGGTATAGCTTTTGAATAACTGCTCAATGGTTCCTTGCTGCTCACGCTCCCGCTTTTCTTGCTCCCGCTCCTTTGCTTGACGAGCCAGCTCATCTTTGGGGTCTAGGCCATCACGGATCATCTGGCCAAACGCCTTGGCCTTTTCGCGGGCATCAGCAAGGCTGAGGTTTGGGAAGCTACCAAGCGGTATAAATGCCCACTTCCCATCTCGCCTATAGCGAAACGTCAGGGTCTTTGTGCCGCTAGGGAATACCTGTACCCCTAATCTCCCTTCTCCTCGGGTACGATTGTCGTCAGTCTGAAAATATGGGTTCCTTTTCGCGGGTAGCGCGTTTACTTCACTGTGAGTCAATGGCATTGGATGGCAAACCTCGCTAAGTGCACTTCAATATCTTCAAAGTGTACTTGCAAGTGTACTTGGAGTGAAGCTACCTGATACTATCTGAGACCCAACGATACACGCCTCATTCATAAGTGTTTGTTTTATAATTAATTAAACATCCACGCCGCAAACCAGTATCAATGGCCCCTTAGCTCAGTTGGTCAGAGTAGTCGACTCATAATCGATTGGTCGTGGGTTCAAGTCCCCCAGGGGCCACCATTTTCAGACAAAGCCGCTCTCTTGAGCGGCTTTTTCGTTTCTGCCGTTCACCGGCGCCGGCTCTCAGGCATGCGCTCCATAGTGCGGCGTATAGAGCCAGAACCGGACAAGGTTTCGCACCATGAGTCGTCGCAGAGCCTCGCTGTGGCGGTTTTCTGCAAAAGTAAGGGATAGCCTGATCCTCCCGCCCGAGCCTGCCGGGCAGGCTGGTCATGTGATCATGCGGTTTGGCTTGTGTGCGGTGGGCTGTTCGCGCCTTTTCTCGGCGTTGAGGGATGGCATGGTTTGAGATGAGCCTGGACATGCTGCCAGGTCATCAGCCTGCTGAGCGGCCGGCTGGAAGGGGTGGCATGACGCCATAAGAAAGGCCTCCCGCCGATGCTGGGAGGCCTGGGTCAGTGCTTCAGGGTCTGGTGACCGAGCGTAGCCTTACTGGGCGTTCAGGCTGTAGGCCAGCGTCTGGTCGTTGAAACGCACCACGTAGACACCGACCACTGCCGTGGTGATGTCGGCGCCGGCCAGCTCGGCGACACCGTCCTTGTTGGTGTCGCCGTAGTTCTGGGTCCAGTCGCCTTTGACGTCTAACTTGAAGCGCTGACCGCCGTTGCCATCGCCGCTACCGGTGAAGGTGATGCTGGCCTGCCAGAGGTGATCGCCTACCAGCGACATGGGGGTGGAGCTCCAGTTGTTGGTGGTGCCACGAATGTTGAGGCTGGCGAAGTTCTTCGCGTAGCCGACGCTGACCGGGGTCAGGCTGTATTGCAGGGTCTGATCGTTGAAGCGTACCCGATACTGGCCGGTGACCGAGGTCAGGATGTCACTGCCGGCCAGTTCGGCCACTCCATCCTTGTTGGTGTCACCATAGTTCTTGCTCCAGTCCCCCTTGACGTCGAACTTGAAGCGCTGGTTTGCCTGACCATCGAAGGTGACCAGAGCCTCCCACTGATTGTCGGCGACCAGCGTCATGGCAAGAGAGCCCCAGGCATTGGGAGTGCCACGGAAATTCAGGGTAGGCAGCACGCTGGCGTAGGTGCCGTTGTCGTCGGTGACGGTCACGGTAGCGCTGGCACTGGCGGTCAACCCTTCTGCATCGGTCACGGTGACCGTCACGGTATGGGTGCCCGGGGTATCGAACCGGACCGTCTCCGTGGCGGCGGTGCCACCGCTGGACCAGCTGTAGCTCACTACACCCCCGTCGTCGCGGGAGGCTGAGGCATCGAACACCACGCTCTCACCCGCCTTGACGCTGAGGGTCTTGGGAGAGAGGGCGGCCACCGGCGCCTGGTTGCTGGTGAGGGGGGTGACCGTGTAACGCAGATCGCTTTCGTTCAGAGTGATGCGGTAGGTGCCCGCTCCGCTGACCAAAATGTCCTTGCTGCTGCCCTTGTCGGCGATGCCATCCCCTTCGTTGTCGCCGTAGTTTTCGGTCCAGTTGCCGAAGACGTCGAACTTGAAGCGCTGGGCGCCGGTGGCGTCACCGTTGCCGGTCAGGGTGAGGGTGGCTGACCAGACACGGTTGGCATCGACGGTCATGGGGGTATTGCCCCAGGCGTTGTGGGTACCGCGCAGGTTCATGCTGCTGAACTTGGTGCCCGGCAGGGCGGAACCACCGCAGGGATTGGCCTTGGTGCAACCGGCGATGATGGCGGCCGCCTTCATGCCGGGCACATTCAGGCTGGCCTTGCCACTGCCGTCGACGGTGACATAGCCGCCGCTGCAGTAGTCGTTGCCACCCAAGAGGTTGCAGTACTCACCGGCCGGCAGACCGGTCTGCAGCGAGGCCACCAGGCTGCCGCTCTCGTTGTTGATGGCGATGAAGCCCTTGTCACCGCGGCCGAAGGCGATCTGGTTGTTGCCGTTGTCCCACCAGTTGCTGACCGGCTGCCCTTCGGTCCGGTTGTGGAACAGGGCCATGTTCATGATGGTCGGCCGGCGCTGTTCGCAGTTCCACTGGCTGTCCGTGCAAGGTGTGCTGCCCGGAGCCCCCTTGTCGGTTTCATAGGTGCTCATGTTTTCGAAGCGATAGCCCGACATCACCTGCTTCCAGCCATAGGGCCAGGCCATCATGAAGGTGTTGGCCAGATCGTAGCGAGCACCGCTCATGAAGGTGAGCATGCCGCCCCCACCGTGACCGCGTTCGCGGTCGTGGTTGACCACGAAGACGAAGGCCTTAGCGGAGGGGAGCAGGCCCCAGCTCTCACCCAGGGTCTTGAGGTTCTTGATCTGGCCGTTGAAGTTGGCGGCGAGATCGGTGCCGTATTTGAAGTCGGTGACGGTGTCGATATAGGTGTAGCGGCCCGGCTGGATGTCGGCGGACTCTCCGCCTGCGCCGATCACCTCCAGATAGGCCTTGGGGCTGCCCGCCTTGTCGAGGATGGCCTTCACGTCGGTCGGGGCCATGTGCTTGGCCGCATCGATGCGAAAGCCGGCTACGCCCCAGCCGAGCAGGGTCTTCATGTAGGTGGCGATCTGATCCTGCACGTAGGGAGAGCCGGTATTGAGGTCCGGCATGCCGTAGAGGGCGCCGTTCCAGACGTTGTTGCTGTCGCCGTAGTTGGTGATGTCGCCGCTGTGGTGGAAGTCGTTGTAGCCGAACTGGGGATACTGGTACTGCCCCGCGTTGTAGCTGCCGCCACCGGTGGCGGTGCCTGAGCCCGATGCCAGCTGGTTGAAGACGGCGTCGGCATAGACCTTGACCCCGGCTGCGTTGCAGCGGGCGATCATGCTTCTGAGTTCCGCCTCGCTACCGCCGAAGCTGTTGAAATTCTTGAAGCTGACGGGTTGATAGACGGTCCACCAGACCTGACTGCCCTGCTTGTGCTCGGCCGGTGGGGTGATCTGGACGCCCCCGAACCCCTTGGGTCCGAGCACGGTTTCGCACTCGTTGGCGATGTCGTTGAACTTCCATTGGAACAGGTGAACCATGACGCCTTCGGCGGTGGCAGTGTGGCTGAAAGAGCCGAGTGCCGCCGTCAGCAGGGCGGTTCGAAGCAGTGTGCTGTGCATGACGATTTTCCCTTCGATCTTGTTATTGACATATCACTGTCGTGTAGTCGAACGGACAACGAACAACCTCGTTCAGCTCAGTAGCATTCATGAAATCGCAGTGGTTGAAAATCGAACAGCCTGAATTAATTAAGAAATGTGAATGAAAATGCTTTCATGGCCCCTAGCGATGCAGGTGGCGAAAGAGAGGGCAAGAGCTGGGGACAGGCGGGTACTGTGGGATCAGGGGAGTGGCAGAGCAATGAACAGGGGCCCTGCAGGGCCCCATGAGTATTCAGGCGTCGGATTCCTGCGGCAAGGCCCGGGCCTTGCCGCGGCGCCTTGGCAACATGCGCTTCACCAGATTGCTGCGCTGGCGCCAGGAGGTGAACAGGATGGCCAGCAGGTGCAGCGCTATCATGCTCTGCAGGGCCCAGGTACACCAGACGTGCCAGTCGTCCGCTCCCAGCTCGAACCCCATCTCGGTATTCTGGAACCAGCCGGTGCCGGCGGTGGCCAGGATCAGCAGCCAGAGCGTCCAGACCGCCAGCTTGCCGCTGCCGTGGTGACCGGGGCCCGGTGGCGTGCGCTCGCGCAGCTCCACCGCTTGCTGGCGAAAATCTTCCCGGCTTGGGATGAGGGCTCGCAACCGGGCATGGCCCTTGGCAAACGAGAGCCCCCACGCCAGGCGCAGGCTGATCAGGGCGATGGCCAGGTAACCCAGCCGTTCGTGCCACTCCTCGCCCGCCTCGTTGAGCCAGAGGTTGCCGATACAGATGGCCGCCACACCCCAGTGGGTGAGGCGGACCAGACTATCCCAGTGGAAGGGATCAGCCTTTTTGCTTGGCATATTTGTGGTACTCCTTCTTCAGGTCGTTGACCTTGGCCAGGTGCTCACGCGCCTTGGCTTCGTCACCCGCCTTGAGGGCTGCCAGGCTGGCATCCAGTTCGGTCTGCACTTCGTTCATACCTTCCAGGAACTTCTCTTTCTTGGCGGCTGGCATGTTCTTCTGCTTGGCGATGTCGAACTGCGCCTTCATCTCGTTGATGTATTTTTCCATGGTGGCGGCATCGTCAGCCTTGACCGCCTGCTTGTAGTTGAAGCCGATCTTCTTCATCGGCTGTTCCAGCTCACCGGCCATGGCGGGCAGGGTCATCAGGCCAAACATCAGGGGCAGCAACAGGGGGCGAACAGTTTTCAACATGGGATTTCCTTATTTAAACGACATGCTTATCGATTCTATGTGGCTTCTTATGAACCCTTATTCGGATTCATCACAGGCATGATGCCATGACAGTGCGTGAACTGTTTGTGAATATTGCTGTTTTTTGTCACAAAGGGTAACAGGGAAGGGGGAGATGTAAGGAAGTTGCTGAGTCAAGCGAACCAGGCCATTCGGGCCATCCGCCGGGCTGCGTGACCGCGAGATACGCCGGATGAAGAGAGGGCCCTTGCGGGCCCTGTTGATTACTGCTGCTGTTCACGCTCGATGGCGCGCCAGCCGATGTCGTGGCGGTAGAAGACGCCGTCCCACTTGATGCGACCCGCCAGCTGATAGGCCCGTTTTTGTGCCTCGGCCACGCTGTGGCCGAGGGCAGTGGCGCACAACACGCGGCCACCGGCGGTCACCACGGTATCGCCTTCCAGCTGCGAGCCGGCGTGGAATACCTTCTCGCCGCTTGCCTCTTCCACTGGCAGGCCGCTGATGGGCTTGCCCTGCTGGTAGTCGCCGGGGTAGCCGCCCGCCGCCAGCACCACACCGATGGCGACGCGGGGGTCATAGATGGCTTCGACCTGATCCAGCTTGCCGGCACAGGCCGCCAGGCAGAGCTCCACCAGATCGGAGCGCATGCGCAGCATGATGGGCTGGGTCTCGGGATCGCCGAAGCGGCAGTTGAACTCGATCACCTTGGGGTTGCCCTGGCCGTCGATCATCAGACCGGCGTAGAGGAAACCGGTGTAGACGTTGCCCTCGGCCGCCATGCCGCGCACGGTCGGCATGATCACCTGCTCCATCACCTTGCGGTGCACATCGGCCGTGACCACGGGGGCGGGGGAGTAGGCGCCCATGCCGCCGGTGTTGAGGCCGGTATCGCCATCACCGACTCGCTTGTGATCCTGGCTGGTAGCCATCGGCAGCACATGCTCGCCGTCCACCATGACGATGAAGCTTGCCTCTTCCCCGTCCAGAAACTCCTCGATCACCACCCGGGCCCCGGCGTCGCCAAAGGCGTTGCCGGAGAGCATGTCGCGTACCGCTTCTTCGGCCTCGCTCAGGGTCATGGCAACGATGACCCCCTTGCCGGCGGCCAGGCCGTCAGCCTTGATGACGATGGGGGCGCCCTTCTCGCGCAGGTAGGCCAGTGCCGGCTCCACCTCGGTGAAGTTCTGGTATTCGGCGGTCGGGATGGCGTGGCGGGCCAGAAAATCCTTGGCAAACGCCTTGGAGCCTTCCAGCTGGGCGGCGGCGGCGGTCGGGCCGAAGATGGCCAGCCCCTCGGCGCGGAACGCATCGACCACCCCTTTCACCAGCGGCGCTTCCGGCCCGACGATGGTCAGACCGATGCGCTGCTCCTTGGCAAACGCCAGCAGGGCCGGGATGTCGGTGGCCGAGATGGCCACGTTCTCGATGCTCCCTTCATGGGCGGTGCCGGCATTGCCGGGGGCGACGAAGACCCGGGTCACCAGAGGGGATTGCTTGGCCTTCCAGGCCAGGGCGTGTTCACGGCCGCCGTTGCCAATGATCAGTACTTTCATCGTATCGCTCGCTTCTATTCGGGGTCACTGGCGGGCCTGGGGCCTGCGCCGGTGAAAATAGCCAGGTGAAAAGAGACAACAAAAGGGCCGCCGGTGGCGGCCCTGATCCATCAGTGACGGAAGTGGCGCATGTTGGTGAACAGCATGCACATGCCGTGTTCGTCGGCAGCGTCGATCACCTCCTGATCGCGCATCGAGCCACCGGGCTGGATGACGCAGGAGATGCCGGCTGCCGCTGCAGCGTCGATGCCGTCGCGGAACGGGAAGAAGGCGTCGGAAGCCATGACGGAGCCCGCCACGGTCAGCCCTTCATCCTCGGCCTTGATGCCGGCGATCTTGGCAGAGTAGACGCGGCTCATCTGGCCGGCGCCGACGCCGATGGTCTGGCCGTCTTTGGCATAGACGATGGCGTTGGATTTGACGAACTTGGCCACCTTCCAGCAGAACAGCAGATCGTTCAGTTCAGCCTCGGTGGGTTGACGCTTGCTGACCACGGTCAGATCCCCCAGGGTCACCATGCCAAGGTCACGCTCCTGCACCAGCAGGCCGCCGTTGACACGTTTGAAGTCAAAGCCTTGCGCCGGCGCGGTCCACTGACCACACTCGAGCAGTCGCACGTTCTGCTTGGCGGCGACCGCGTCGCGGGCAGCCTGGCTGACGGTGGGGGCGATGATCACCTCGACGAACTGACGCTCGACGATGGCCTTGGCGGTGGCGCCATCCAGTTCACGGTTGAAGGCGATGATGCCGCCAAACGCGGAGGTGGGGTCGGTCTGCCAGGCGCGCTCGTAGGCACTCAGCAGGTCGCTGCCAATGGCCACGGCGCACGGATTGGCGTGCTTGACGATGACGCAGGCTGGTTGGTCGAACTCTTTGACGCACTCAAGCGCCGCGTCGGTGTCGGCGATGTTGTTGTAGGAGAGGGCCTTGCCCTGCAGCTGGGTGGCGCTCGCCACCGAGCCCGGTGCGGCCTGCTCCTCGGCATAGAAGGCGGCGGCCTGGTGGCTGTTCTCGCCGTAGCGCATGTCCTGCTTCTTGATGAACTGGCTGTTGAAGGTGCGCGGGAAGCGGGACTCCTCGTCACCCTCCTTGTTGTCACCGTAAGAGGGAACCATGGTGCCGAAGTAGTTGGCGATCATGCCGTCGTAGGCGGCGGTGTGCTCGAAGGCGGCAATGGCCAGATCGAAACGGGTGGCCAGTTTCAGGCTGTTGCCGTTGCCATCCATCTCGCGGATGACGCGGTCATAGTCGGCAGCCTTGACCACGATGGCCACATCTTTGTGGTTCTTGGCGGCGGAGCGAACCATGGTCGGCCCGCCGATGTCGATGTTCTCGACCGCATCGGCCAGGGTACAACCGGGCTTGGCGACGGTGGCGGCGAAGGGATAGAGGTTGACCACGACCATGTCGATGGGGGAGATAGCGTGCTGGGCCATGATGGCGTCGTCTTGTTCGCGTCGGCCGAGAATGCCGCCGTGGACCTTGGGATGCAGGGTTTTGACCCGGCCATCCATCATTTCAGGGAATCCCGTGTAATCGGAGACCTCGGTCACCGGCAGACCAGCGTCGGCCAGCAGCTTGGCGGTACCGCCGGTGGAGAGCAGGGCCACGCCACGTTCGTTGAGTGCCTTGGCAAATTCCAGGATGCCAGTCTTGTCAGACACACTCAGCAGTGCACGGCGAATGGGTCGAGCTTGTTCCATCACACTATCGTCCTCAGCATAACGGGGACCGTTCCATGGGAGGCGAGGCTCAACACAGAGAGTCCCCAAATAAATGGAAGTGGGGGATTTCGCAAACCGCTCTCGCCTGAAAAACCTGCCGACAGGCAAAAGCGTTTTAGGAAATGCCCGCTTGACGCGACGCTCTCTTGTGGGCGCGTATTCTACACAAAAAATGTGACCCGTGGTGGATTTTTTAAAGTGACAAAGCCTTGTCTGGTGCGGTGTTAAACGTTTTCTGGTTGGTTTTTGTGAAACGTTTGTCTTTTCAGTCTCTTGATGGCAAAAGGGTGGCCGCGTCCTCTTTCCTGCTGCCGGCTGGCAATCGCCGGGCAAAGGGGCGATAGTGGGGGCCGGTTGTGGCTGTGTGGCAAATTCAACGGGAGAAAAGGCATGTATCGGATCGGGGAGCTGGCCAAGGCGTGCGGAGTGAAGGCGGATACCCTGCGTTTTTACGAGAAGAATGGTCTCATCTCGCCAGGCATTCGCAACGAGTCCGGCTATCGCCTCTATGGCGAGCAGGACAAGCGGCGGCTGGAGTTCATCATCCGCGCCAAGTCGGTGGGGTTCTCGCTGGCCGACATCGGCGAGCTGCTGGATCTCGATACCAACAAGGCCAAGGTCACCTGTCAGGAGGTGAAGGCGGTGGCCGACACCAAGCTCGAACAGGTGGAGCAGAAGATCGTCGAGCTGACCCGTTTTCGCGACAACCTGCGCGAGCTCTCCAACATCTGCTGCGGCGGCCCGCGCTCGGCGGAGCACTGCGCCATCCTGGAGACGCTGGAGTCCGGGGCCCCCTCCCGTCATGAGCACCACGACCATGAGCACTGAGCTGCACCGGCCCCGGGTATCCGCCTTTCTTGCCCTCTCCCTCGATGGCTTCATTGCCGGGGAGGGGGGCGATCTGGCCTGGCTTGAACCCTACAACGGCGACTCCCAGGAAGAGACCGGCTACAGCGCGCTGATGGCGAGCGTTGATACCCTGCTGATGGGGCGCAACAGCTACGACACTGTGCTCGGCTTTCCCGAGTGGTTTTATGGCGACAAGCCGGTGGTGGTATTGACCCACAGACCCGCCGCTCCCCGTGAGCATGTCTCCTTCCGGCAGGGGGCGCTGGCGCAAGTGCTGGACGAGCTGTGGCAGGCGGGCAGCCGCCATCTTTATCTGGATGGTGGCGAGGTGGTCAGGCAGGGACTGCAGGCCGCACTGGTGGACGAGCTGATCCTGTTCTGGGTGCCGGTCACCCTGGGGCGCGGGGTGCCGCTCTTTGCAGGATCGCTGCCCGGCGCGCTGGTGCCGGTGTCGAGCACCGTACTGCCAAGCGGGCTGGTGCGGGTCGTCTATCAACCGGTCTGAGGAGCTACCAGCCCCCTTGCAGGCGGGCCGGGAGAGGTGCACAATCGGCACGTTTTTTCGCCGCCTGCCCCGGATCTGTGGTGGTAGGGGCGATGGGCAAACACGACCAACCGCATCAAGGAGCCGACATGGCCAAGAAGAAGGTGACCCGGGTCACTACCGAGCCCGCCTGCGAACATCAGCGCGGCATCATTCAGGACAACCACCTCAAGGCACTGGTGACCTCCCCCCTGTTCCAGGCCCGGGTCGAACCGAGCAAGAAAGGCAAGGGCAGCTATCAGCGCAAGGCCAAGCACGGCAAGCGGTGGGAGCCCGGTCAACAGCAGATGGTACGCGTCTGCTGCTGAGCGGGTTCCTGCTTTGGAACCAGTCCACGATCTTGCTGCGAGGCCGTGATCAAGGCTCATGTGCTGCTCGCAATCCTCATGTGTACTTACACACTCCGGTTCCTGCGCTGCTCTTCACCTTGCTGACAGCCTCTCGCGACAGACCGTGAACAGGTTCTTGGAACCAAAACAAGCGGGGCGCTCATGGCGCCCCGCTTGTGTTCCATCTGGTTAAAGGCGGTTACCTCATTCGTCCATAAAGAGTTCGAGCAGCACGTTGAGATAGCGATGGCCGAGGGAGGTGAGCTGCCAGCTGTCGCCGAGATCTTCGATCAGCTCCTTGCTCTGGGCGATGGTCAGCATGGTTTCTACCCGTTCCAGCGGCAGGCCGGTGTAGGCCTCGAACTCCGCCTTGGGGGCCGGTTCAAACAATCTGAACCGGTTCATGAAGTACTCGAGCGGCAGATCGTCCGCACTCACTTGCCACTGCTCGTCCAGATAGGGGCGGTTCGGATCCAGATAGCCTTTCGGGTGTTTCACCTTGGCGGTGCGCAGGATCTGCTGGTTGGCGAGATCCGTCACCTTGCCGTGGGCGCCGCAGCCGATCCCCAGATAGTCGCCGAAGCGCCAGTAGTTGAGGTTGTGGCGGCACTGGTAGCCCGCCTTGGCATAGGCCGAGATCTCGTACTGCTGATAGCCGTGGGCGGTGAGCATGGCGTGGCCCTGCTCGTAGATGTCCCACAGGGTGTCATCCTCCGGCAGGGTGGGCGGCTTGGAGGCGAACGCCGTGTTCGGCTCTATGGTGAGCTGATACCAGGAGAGGTGCGGCGGCGCGCAGTCGATGGCCTGCTGCAGATCCGAGAGCGCATCCGCCAGGCTCTGATCCGGCAGGCCGTGCATCAGATCCAGGTTGAAGGTGGGAAGCTTGATGGCGTGAGCCAGCTCGGCGGCCTTGCGCGCCTCTTGCGGGCCGTGAATGCGGCCGAGCCGGGTCAGCTTCTCCTGCTGGAAGCTCTGCACCCCGATGGAGATGCGGTTGATGCCGGCCCGCTGGAAGCCGGCGAACTTGTCTGCCTCCACCGTGCCCGGGTTGGCCTCCATGGTGATCTCGCAGTCTGCGGTGAGTTCGATGCGTGCGCGCACCCCGTCCAGCAGCGCCTGCATGGCCTCCACGGAGAGCAGGCTCGGCGTGCCGCCACCGATAAAGATGGAGGAGAGGGGGCGCCCCTGGGCCCAGTGCAGATCCTGATCCAGATCCTCCAGCAGGGCGGCCACGTACTCGAGGTGGGGCAGCTCCCCCTTCTGGGCGTGGGAGTTGAAGTCGCAGTAGGGACACTTCTGGACACACCAGGGCACGTGGATATAGAGGGAGAGGGGCGGCAGTTGCAGCATGGGGTTTCCAGTATTCAAAAAATCATCAGGGGTCGGGTTGCCCTTGTCGTCGATGACAACGGGCCGGGGCGCCGCGAACGAAACGGGGGCCGACGGCCCCCATTGTAGATGACAACGCGGCGGGAGACAGCGCTTTAGTTGACCGCCGCCAGGGCCGCTTTCAGCTTGGCCAGCGCCTGGCCGCGATGGCTGAGCTGGTTCTTGAGCTCGGCCGGCATCTGGGCCGAGGTGCAGTCGTGATCGGGCACGAAGAACACAGGGTCATAGCCGAAGCCGTGCTGACCGCGCGGTTCGTCGATGATCATCCCTTCCCAGCTGGCCTGGCAGATGATGGGGGTGGGATCGTCGGCGTGGCGCATGTAGACCAGCACGCACCAGAAACGGGCGCTCTTGAGATACTCGGGGGCCCCTTTCAGCTCGCCCAGCAGCTTGTCGATGTTGTCCTTGTCGCTGGCACCTTCACCGGCAAAGCGGGCGGAGTAGACGCCGGGACGGCCGTGCAGCAGATCCACTTCCAGGCCGGAGTCGTCGGCAACCGCCGGCAGGCCGGTGATGCGGGCGGCGTGGCGGGCCTTGATGATGGCATTCTCGACGAAGGTGGTGCCGGTCTCGTCGGCATCGGAGACTGCAAACTCGCTCTGCGGGATCACCTGGATCTTCATATCGGCCAGCATGGCGGCCAATTCCTTCACCTTTTTCTGGTTCCCTGTTGCCAGGACAAGCTTGTTCATCGAGCACCTCCGCAAAAATAATCTGCGCATTCTATGCGGGGCTGGCGCCCAGGAAAAGCGCCAATTGCCCTGGATCGCCCTCACCGGGGTCATGGCAAGATGCGGATAAAATGAATGTTTCCTGAATGGAATAACAGAAGTGATTAAATACCATTTCAATTCATTACTGTGAGCCAGTAGACTCGCGCCCCAATCTAATTTCCCCATGCCACGAGGTGACTGATGCCATTGATTCTTTTGCTTGTCCTACTGGTGCTGTTCAGTCCGCTGGCCATCGACATCTACCTGCCCGCCATCCCGCAGATGGCCGAGCAGCTGGGTGCCGAGGTGACCCTGATGCAGGGCACCATCACCTGGTTCCTGTTCAGCATGGGACTGGGGCAACTGCTGGTGGGGCCGCTGGCCGATCGCTACGGCCGCAAGCCCATCGCCCTTGGCGGTGTGCTGCTCTATGGTCTGAGCGCCCTGGGGGCCGGCTTTGCCGCGAGTCTCGGCGAGCTGATGCTGGCGCGGGTGCTGCAGGGTTTTGGCGCCTGTGCCACCTCGGTGGCCGCCTTCTCGGTGGTGCGTGACAGCTACGGCCCCAAGAAGAGCGGTCAGATGATCTCCTACCTGAACGGTGCCATCTGCTTTATTCCGGCGCTGGCCCCCTTGCTCGGTGGCTGGCTCACCGCCAAGGCGGGCTGGTCGGCCAACTTCTGGTTCATGGCCGGTTATGCGGTCATCGTCGGTAGCTGGCTGCTGTGGCGGATGCCGGAGACCCGTCCGGAAGAAACCAGCAGCAGCGGCCCGCTCATCAGCTGGTCGCGCTACAGCCCGGTACTGCGCTCCCCGAGCTTCCTGTTCAACGCGACGTTGTGCATGCTGGCGATGGCGGTGATCCTGGCCTATGTCACCGCGGCGCCGGTGCAGCTGATGGTGAAGCTGGGACTGGACATGAGCGGCTTCAGCTACTGGTTCACCGCCAACGCGGCACTCAACATCCTGGCCTGCTTCCTGGCACCCCGTTTCATCGCCAGAGTGGGGCCAAGACGCACCCTGCGCATCGGCCTGCTGGTGCTGCTGCTCTCCGCCATTGCCTTGACCCTGGCCATGCACATCGAGCATCCGCTGGCCATGATGGGCCCGGTGTTCCTCTCCAGCATCGGCTTTGCCATGATCCTGGGCGCGGCCGCCGGCATGGCGCTGGCACCGTTCGGCCACTGCGCCGGCACCGCCGCCGCCTTGCTCGGTCTGTTCCAGATGAGCGGCTCAGGCGCGCTGGTGGGCTTCATCGGCGTGCTGATGCATGATCCGCTCAGCCAGCTGGCGCTGCACATGTGGCTGCTGCTGCCCCCTCTGCTGATGCTGATGACCCGCCAGGGCCGGCGCTTGTGTTTGCAATAAATCCTGTGCTCTGATGGGCACACTCAGGGGGCCTTGGGCCCCCTTCTCTATTTGGCAGGCAAGGGTTTGCCTGCACCCCGTGACACAGCTACCCGTGGAGAAAACCGGATGAGCCACACAATCAATGCCGCCCTGGTGGGCTACGGCTTTGCAGGCCAAACCTTTCACGCCCCGTTTCTGACCAGCACGCCCGGGCTCTCCCTCGGCTGGGTGGTGAGCCGCGATGCCGCCAAGGTGCAGAGCGATCTGCCCGGCTGCCGGGTCGGTTCGCTGGCCGAGGTGCTGGCGGACCCGTCGGTCGATCTGGTGGTGATCGCCACCCCCAACGACACCCATGCCCCCATCGCCCGCGAGGCCCTGCTGGCCGGCAAGCACGTGGTGATCGACAAGCCGTTCGCCCTGGATCTGGCCGAGGCGAAGGCGCTGGTCGAGCTGGCGGAAAAGCAGCAGCGGCTGCTCAGCATCTTCCACAACCGGCGCTGGGACGGTGACTTTCTCACCGTGCGCCGCCTGCTGGCGGAAGGAGCGCTCGGTCAGGTTGCCCAGTTCGAATCCCACTTCGATCGCTATCGTCCCGAGGTGCGCCAGCGCTGGCGCGAGGCGGGCGGTCCGGGCTCTGGCCTCTGGTTCGATCTCGGCCCCCACATCCTCGATCAGTCGCTCCAGCTGTTCGGTCAGCCGGACTGGCTGCAGGCGGATCTGGCTCAGCAGCGCCCCGCTGCCCTGGCGGATGACTACTTCCACGTGGTGCTCGGCTATGGCGAGATGCGGGTCGTGCTGCACGGCAGCTGCCTGGTGTCGGCCACCATGCCGCGGTTTGTCATCCACGGTAGCGAGGGCTCCTTCATCAAGTTCGGCATGGATGTGCAGGAGGAGCAGCTCAAGCTCGGCAAGCGGCCGCCGGCGGCAGACTGGGGAGTGGACAACGAACCCGGCCAGCTCAGCCGGATCCGCGATGGTCAGCTGCAGCAGCAGAGCGTGGCTGGCGAAGCGGGGGACTACGGCGCCTACTATCGCGGTGTCTGCGCCGCCATTCGTGGGGAAGGCGACAACCCGGTACCGGCCGGCGAGGCACTGGCGGTGATGGCGCTGCTGGACCTGGCCCGCGACAGCGCCCGCGAGGGGAAACGACTGGCTTGTCAGATCCTGTCTGACTGAGGCGCTGTCCGCACGCGGTTGCCGGCACAATGCAATAGCCGTTTATTGCCAGCAACCACGGGGCCTGTGGCGTTTTATTGTACAAAACTGCGCCATTTACAGTGTTTTGTATTAATGTTTGTCGTTGTAGTAGTTCTTTTCATCCAGCCAACGAGAAAATATCATTGTGATACTCGTTTTCATTGGGCGCGTATGGGGATATATTTCGCGCGCCTCTTGGCTCCCGGCATATGGGTTTTTCACCGGGTGAAAGGACGCACTGTGATGGTTGTACCAACCATCTCTCCATATTTTTCTGAGGGTATGCACATGAACAAAGTACTGGTAGCCGGTATCCTGGGTCTGATGTTGACCGCTTGTGGTCAGAAAGAAGAAGCCGCCGCTCCGGCTGCTACTCCGGCCGCCGACGTTGCTGCAACTGTTGAGAAAGCCGCTAGCGAAGCCACCTCTACCGTAGAGAAGGCTGCTTCCGAAGCGACTGCAACCGTTGAGAAGGCTGCCGCTGACGTAGCCACCAAGGCAGAAGCCGCAGTGAGCGATGCCAAGGCCAACTAAGCCTGCACCTCATCTGAAGAACGGGCCCGAAGGTAACTTCGGGCCCGTTTTTTTATGCCCGTTCCCCGCCTTTGACGGGATTATTGCCGGCCCGAGAACCGGCTAGAGTGCCGGGTTGAGGCGCGCGGTGAGGATATGATCCTCCCAGCGGCCATTGATCATCAGGTAGTCTTTGGCGTACCCCTCCCGCTCGAAGCCGAGCCGCTCGAGCAGGGCGCCGCTGCGCTGATTCGACGGCATGTAGCCGGCCATGATGCGGTGCAGGCCGTGTTCCCGGAACAGGTAGTCGATGCCGGTCTCGACGATTTCCTGCATCAGCCCCTGTCCCTGGTGGGCCTGGTCGATGGCGTAACCCAGATGGCAGGCCTTGAAGGCGCCCATCAGGATGTTGGTGAAGTTGCAGGTGGCGATCACCTGCTCACCATGGGGATCGAGCGCCACCAGATGTACCCCGCTGCCATTGAAGAACTGGCCATAGCTGTCGCGCAGCCGGCCGTGCCAGTGGCTGAGGGTGTAGAAGTTCTCGTCCCGGCTGGGCTCCCAGGGGGCGAGGTGGGCGCGGTTGCGCAGATAGAAATCCAGCATCAGATCGGCCCGTTCGGGGGGCAGTATGGTGAGCTGGCAGCGGGCCGTGCACAGGTGTGGCAGCGCCATCAGTGATCCCTCTGCCTGAGCCACTCATCGCGCAGCAGGCTGTAGTGAACGTGATCCACGATGCGGTCGGCCAGCCGCTCGGCACGGCGGGTGATCCCCTCTTGCTGCATGCCGAGGCGCTCGCAGACGGCCCGGCTGGGCTCGTTGTCGGTGGCGGCGCTGATCTCCACCTTCTCCATCCCCATCTCCTCGAAGGCGTGATGGATCAGGGCCTGGCAGGCGCGGGTGATGATGCCGTTGCCCTGCCAGCGCTCGGCCAGCCAGTAGCCGATGCTGACCTTGGCCAGCGCCCGGTCGATCTGGTTGTAACCGATGACGCCGACCACTTCCCCCTGATACTCGATGGCGGTGGTCAGCCCCTCGCCGCGGGCAAACTTCTCGATGGCGTGGCGGATGAAGGTGGCGCTGTCGGCGGGCTGCTGAATGTAGGGCGGCCAGGGCAGCCACTGGGTCAGGTAGTCACGGTTTTCCCGACACAGAGCAAAGAGTTCGCTGGCCATGTCGGGCTGCAGGAACAGCAGCGCCAGCTCGTCGTCCAGTTGCCATGAAAACATCCGTACCTCCCCTCCAGTCAGGGCCCGAAGCGGGCCGCCAAACCGCCAATGTAGCCAATCAACCCCTTGTACGCCAAGGGTTTTCCATCTGTTCTTGCGCCTCGCCATCCCCATATGGAGGGGCGATTGGCGGCAGTCAGAAAGTGCCTGGCCATTGTTCGGCTTTTTTTGGTGTTATTCGCCATTTTGATCTCTTCTCACGCTACCAAACAGGAGCAACAGCAGATCCTGCTATGGGTTTGTGCTGCTCTGTCACATATGACAGGCAGCAATCTTGAACGTGCCAACTAGTGTAGGAGCGCCGGGCAACGGACCCGACGTGTAATCTTCATCGACTTAAGGAAAAGACGGATGAACAAAGTCTATTTGGCCGTGGTATTGGCCTGCTGGGGAAGCGCAGCGCTGGCTGCAGAACAGGTGGATGTGCATCAGGTAGCGGGCATTCAGGGGGCGCCGAGCGGTGCTGCCGGGGTGAGTGCGCTGGCAGGGGATGGCGAGTTTCGTCAGGTGCGGGCGGTCAAGCTGCCCAACGGTCAGCAGCGGGTGCGTTATGAGCAGACCTGGCACGGCATCCCGGTCTGGGGTCAGGTGCTGGTGGCCGAGCAGTCCCTCGGCGGGCAGATAAGCCAGGTCTCCGGCCAGATCCTGCGCCAGATCGATGCCGACGTGGCCAGCCCGACCGCCGCCCTGTCGCCGGCCGATGCCGCCAGCAAGGCGCGGGCCGGGGCCAAGGGCAGCAACGAGCGGGTCAAGCTGTTCGTGATGCAGGATGAGGCAGGTCAGGCCCGCCTGGTCTATCTGGTCTCCTGGTTGGCGGCGAGCGACGAGCCAAGCCGCCCCTTCGTGGTGATCGATGCCCAGAACGGCAGCGAGCTCAAGCGCTGGGAAGGGATCAATCACAAGGACGCCACCGGCCCGGGTGGTAACGTCAAGACCGGCAAGTATTTCTACGGCGCCGACTTCGGCCCGCTGCTGGTGGACGACAACTGCCGGATGACCAGCCCGAACGTGGACACCCTCAACATGAATCACGCCACCACGGGCGGCGCCATTCATCAGTTCACCTGCCCGGAGAACACGGTCAAGGAGATCAACGGCGCCTACTCGCCGCTCAATGACGCCCACTACTTCGGCAACGTGGTGTTCGACATGTACCGCAACTGGTACAACACGGCGCCGCTGACCTTCAAGCTGAAGATGCGGGTGCACTATAGCCGCAACTACGAGAATGCCTTCTGGGACGGCAGCCAGATGACCTTCGGCGACGGCGCCACCACCTTCTACCCGCTGGTGAGCCTGGACGTGGCGGCCCACGAGGTGAGCCACGGCTTTACCGAGCAGAACTCCGGGCTGGTCTACTCCGGTCAGTCGGGCGGCATCAACGAGGCCTTCTCCGACATGGCGGGGGAAGCGGCCGAGAACTTCATGAAGGGCAGCAACGACTGGCTGGTGGGCGCCCAGATCTTCAAGGGCAACGGCTCGCTGCGCTACTTCGAGGATCCGACCCGGGACGGCAGCTCCATCGGCCATGCCAGCGACTACTACGATGGCATCGATGTGCACCACAGCTCAGGTGTCTACAACCGCGCCTTCTACCTGCTGGCCAACACCAGCGGCTGGAACACCCGCAAGGCCTTTGAAGTGTTCGTGCTGGCCAACCGCCTCTACTGGGGCGCCAACACCACCTTCGATCAGGGCGCCTGCGGCGTGACCAAGGCCGCCACCGATCTGGGCTACAGCGTGACCGACGTGGCGGCGGCCTTCACCACTGTGGGGGTCAATGCCTCCTGTGGCGGTACCACGCCGCAGCCGGGTAGCGTGCTGCAAAACGGGGTGCCGGTGAGCGGTCTCTCCGCTGCCAAGGGTGGCAAGCTGAACTTCACCATCGACGTGCCGGCCGGCAAGAGCCAGCTGGTGATCGCCAGCAGTGGCGGTACCGGCGATGCGGATCTGTATGTGAAGTTCGGCAGCGTGCCGACCAGCAGCAGCTATGACTGCCGCCCCTACAAGAGCGGCAACGCCGAGACCTGCACCCTGAACTCGCCCAAGGCGGGGACCTGGAACGTGCAGCTGAGCGCCTACAGCGCCTTCTCTGGGGTGACCCTCAAGGCCAGTTACTGAGCCTGAGCCACTGCAAATAGAGAGGGAGCGCCGGACTTGTCCGGCGCTTTTTTTATGCGGATTTGCCCGCCCAGCGCCGGGCCAGGGTACGGGCGGCCTCCAGTACCCGCTCCTTGGCGGGATTGGGCCGTTTTCCACTGCGCCAGGCCATCATCACATCCCAGTGATCCGGCGGCAGATCCACCACGTCCAGTTGCACCAGCCGGCCGAACTCCAGATCCCGGGCGATGGCGAGCGCCGGCATCAGGGTGATGAAGCCGTGCTCCAGCGCCAGCTCCCGCGCCGCGCTGGCGGGCTGGATGGCGTGCAGCGGGCTCGCCACCTGGCGCAGCAGGCGCAACTGCAGGATCAGCTCGTCGCAGCCGGTACCCCACTGCTGGGGGGCCAGCCGCTCGTTGGCGATGTCCTGCAGGGTCAGCCCCTGCCGCCCGGCCAGCGGATGGGTGGCACAGGCCACCGCTATGATGGGGGAGCGATAGAGCAACTCGAGTTGGATGCCGGCGATGGCCGGGCACTTGAGGATGAAGCCGACGTCGGTCTCGCCGGTCAGCAGCTCCTGCATGATGATGCCGGAGTGATCCGTGTTGCAGCGGATCTCGAAGGTCTCGTCGACCAGTGCCAGCAGCAGGGGGCCGAACACCACGGTCGTCAGGGAGGGCAGGCAGGCGAGCCGGATGCGCGGCAGCGCCGGCGCTCCCTGCATCGCCAAGCGACCCCCTTCCAGCGCACTCAGTGCCGCACTCGCGGCGGGCAGGAACTGCTCGCAGG
The DNA here is from genome assembly GCF_027707385.1 of Aeromonas sp. QDB54. Taxonomy (NCBI): domain Bacteria; kingdom Pseudomonadati; phylum Pseudomonadota; class Gammaproteobacteria; order Aeromonadales; family Aeromonadaceae; genus Aeromonas; species Aeromonas sp. QDB54. Next base: position 20,308 of record NZ_JAPCIT010000031.1, read on the forward strand.
CCGGGGTGGGGGTGGCGCCGCGCCGGTGGCGACGAAACAGGGGCTGGCCCAGATCCTGTTCCAGCACGGCGATCCGCTGGCTCACCATGGGTTGTGACCAGCCGCGCACGGCGGCCGCCTTGCTGAAGCTGCCGCGATTGACCACATCCAGCAGCAATTGCAGATCGTCGAGGGTCATAGCCATAACATAATCCAATATAAAATATAGCCAGTTGTCGGCTACCACTATATCTGGCGTCCTTCCAGAATAGCAGTATCAATCGTTGTGCTTTGGCATATTGCCATATCGGTTCAGGGGCTTGTTGCACCTTGAGCCCGTTTGGTGACGGCGTCATTCGGGCGATGAGACGAATTAATCGGAATGTCATCAGAAAGCAGGGGACGGGTAGTCATGGTGGAGCGGGCGAGGCGGTTGGGGCGGTGGTTTTTGGCGTTGGATTCCCTGTTGGTGATCCTGGGGTTCTTCGTGGTGATGCCCATGATCAGCCTGCGCTTCGTGGATCAACTCGGCTGGGCGGCCGGGGTGGTGGGGCTGGCGCTGGGATTGCGCCAGCTGACCCAGCAGGGGCTGGGCATTCTGGGCGGCTCGCTGGCGGACAAGTTCGGCGCGCGGCCACTCATCGTGGGTGGCATGCTGCTGCGGGCGGCGGGGTTTGCCAGCCTGGCCTACGCCCAGAGCGGGCTGGAGCTGATCCTCTCCTGCGTCATCTCGGGACTGGGAGGCTGTCTGTTCGATCCGCCTCGCGCCGCGCTGGTGATCAAATTCACCCGGCCCCGTCAGCGGGGGCGCTACATCTCCTTGTTGATGATGCTGGAGAGCGCCGGCGCCGTGGTGGGGGCCCTGCTCGGCAGCTGGCTGCTCAACTTCGACTTCGAATATGTCTGCCTGCTGGGGGCCGGCCTGTTTGTCTGCGCCGCCCTGTGCAACCTGCTGATCCTGCCTGCCTACAAACTCTCGGTGCGACCGACCCCGATCCGCGCCGGTCTCGGCCAGGTGCTGGCCGACAAGGCGTTCTGCCGGCTGGTACTGATCCTGAGCGGCTACTACGCGCTCTGGGTCCAGGTGATGCTGATCTTCCCCATCCTGGTCAAGCAGATGGCGGGCACCACCACGGCGGTGGGCTGGATGTATACCCTGGAGACCGCCATCTCGCTGGCGCTGCTCTATCCGCTGGCGCGCTATGGCGAGCGCCACTTCAAGCTGGAGAGCCGCTTGATGGCCGGGGTGCTGCTGATGACCACCGGCATCGGGCTGGTGGCCTTTGCCAACACCCTGCCTGCGGTATTCATGCTGCTGGCCTGCTTCTATCTGGGGATCGTCATCGCCGAACCGGCGCGGGAGACGCTGATGACCAAGCTCGCACAACCGGGAGCACGCGGCAGCTACATGGGCTTCAGCCGGCTGGGGCTGGCGCTGGGGGGCATGACGGGTTACGTGGGGGGCGGCGCGCTGCATGACTACGCCATGCTGCAGGGTCAGCCCTGGTTACCCTGGTTGGTGCTGGGCACGGTGGGGGTGACGACCTTGCTGCTGCTGGTGAACTGCTTTCACCGCGAGCCGAGTCTGGCGCGGGTTGACATCTGACGGGCAATAAAAAACCGGCCGCTGGGCGGCCGGTAAAAAATACAGTAGGCAATTCAGGGAAGACTTAGAAGTTGTACTGCAGGGCCACGGCGACCACGTCGTCGGTGTTCTTGCCCAGCGAGTTGGTGTGGGATTTATCGCCGTTGTTGTCCAGCAGGTTGATCTTGTAATCAACGTAGGCGTTGAAGTTGTCGGTGAAGTTGTACCAGGCACCGATGGAGACGTACTCGGTGGCGGTGTCATCGATGCCGTGGGCGCTGTCCTTCACGTCGGTACGCAGGTAGGCCAGGGACGGCTTGAACTTGCCAAAGGCGTACTGGGCGACGGCTTCGTAGCCATCCATCTTCTCGGCATAGCCGTTGTAGTGGGAAGTACTGACGTACATGTGGTCTTCACCGTGGGAGTAGGTGGCAGCCAGGTAGAGGTCGCCGACGGCGTACTTGGCACCGACGCCGTACAGCTTGGCGTCGCGGTCACCACCGAAGTCGGCGTTGGCGGCCTGCTCGTCGGTCTTGCCAGCCTGGTTGTAGGCGGTACCCAGGCTCAGGCCCATGTCGAAGTCATAGTTGGCGGACACGGCGAAGCCTTCAGCGGAACCCTTCGGATTCCAGGTGCTGTTGGCGCCAGTCAGGTTGGAGCGATCGGCATTCTGCGGATCGTTGTTGCCGGTGAACTGGGCACCCAGGGTCAGGCCCTGATAGGTGTAGATGTACTGGGCCAGGCCGTTGGTACGACCGGTACCGAACACTTCGGTGTCCTTGCCCAGACCGTCACCACCCCACTCTGGCAGCACGTCGGTGTAGTTGTTCACGGCTTTGGTGAACAGACCATCCTGACGGCCGTAGCTGAAGGCACCGAAACGATCGTGCTTGATGCCGGCGTAGGCATAACGCAGCTCGTCGTTGTCGGAGCCGGAGACCGGCAGGTTGTATTCAGCGAAGCCGAACGCGGTCAGCTCGTTGTCGATCTTAGTTTCGCCGGCAACGTGCAGACGCAGGTAGCTCTGGTCACCTTCAGAACCGTTGTCATCAGTGCCGTAGTACATGCCTTGAGCGCGACCACCGATGTCGAGTTTGGTGTCGTTCTGGTTGTAGACGGTAGCGGCTTGCGCACCACCGGCCAGCAGCACGCTGGAGATGGCCATGGTCAATGCTGTCTTTTTCATTGTTCGTTCCTCTGGTGTAAACACTGTCGGACCTGTGCTCGGCCCTGTTGATCGGTTTCTGTTCCGATGCCCCAGAGTAGATCTGCGAACCTTGATAGAAACTGAAGCGCACAAGGATTAATTAATGATTTGACCTGAAAAGCAGGCATAAAAAACGGCCCGAACAGGGCCGTTTGCGTGTTTGTGGAATTAAATGCTGGTTAGAGCATCATGCCACCGAAGAAGAAGCCCAGCGCCACGGCGATGGCGATGGTGGCAACACCCGGTACGAAGAAGGGGTGATTGAATACCGCCTTGCCGATACGGGTGGAGCCGGTGTCATCCATTTCGACCGCGGCCAGCAGGGTCGGGTAGGTCGGCAGCACGAACAGGGCGCTCACGGCGGCGAAGGAGGCGATGGCGGTCAGCGGGCTGACACCCAGTGCCAGAGCGGCCGGCATCAGGGCCTTGGTGGTGGCGCCTTGTGAGTAGAGCAGCATGGCGGCGAAGAACAGCACCACGGCCAGCAGCCAGGAGTACTGATTGAGCAGGTCGCCGGCGATCAGCTGGATGGTGTCCATGTTGCCTTTCACGAAGACGTTACCCAGCCAGGCCACACCCAGTACGCAGATACAGGCGGACATGCCGGACTTGAAGGTCGGCATGTTGGTGACCTGGGTGGCGTCCAGCTTGCAGACCAGGGTCATGATGGTGGCCGCGGCCAGCATGATGCCCATGATGGCGCCATCACGGGGGATCGGCGGGTTGGCGATCAGGCCCACTTTACCGGAGATGGCGGTGGCGTAGGCCATCACGGCCACGATGGCGGCGATGAAGATCCAGACCGACACCTTGGCGTAAGGCTTGAGCTCCAGCTTGGTGGTGCCGCGCAGCTTGATCAGCCCCTTGGCCTTGCGCTCCAGGTAGACTTCGTCCTGGTCGAGCGGCTTGCCCAGCATGTTGGCGACGAAGGCACCGAGGATGCAGGCGATGAAGGTGGAGGGGATGCAGATGGCCAGCAGAGTCAGGTAATCCACGCCAAACGGCTCAAGCATGCCGGAGAAGGCAACCACGGCCGCGGAGATGGGCGAGGCGGTGATGGCGATCTGGGAGGCGATGACGGCGATGGAGAGCGGACGGGACGGACGAATGCCCTGTTCTTTGGCCACTTCGGCGATCACCGGCAGGGTGGAGAAGGCGGTGTGACCGGTACCGGCCAGCATGGTCATCAGATAGGTGACGACCGGTGCGGCGAAGGTGATGTATTTGGGGTTCTTGCGCAGGGCTTTCTCGGCCAGGGAGACCAGATAGTCCATGCCACCGGCCAGTTGCATACAGGCAATGGCACAGATGACGGACGCGATGATCATGATCACGTCCCAGGGGATGTAGGTGACCAGCTGGTCGCTGGGAATTGGCATCCCCAGACCCCAGGTCAGTACCAGTACCCCCAAACCACCGGCAAAGCCGATGCCGATGCTGCCTATCCGGGCCCCCAGATAGATAGCGGCGAGCACGACAAGTAACTCGATTCCAATCATAGCGAACACTCCATTTTCCAGTTTTTTTAGGTTTTATTTGGCAGAAAAGCCAATTCCCGATGGGGCTGGGCAAGACCTATCGGGAACTGACTTTATGGGCCGGGATAAACCCGGCCCATTTGCTCGCTTATACGGTGGCTTCGCGGGTATAACGCTTGGCTTTGTATTGCGGGTTCATCAGGTTCTCGATGGAGAGAATTTCATCCAGCTGCTCGGCGGTCAGCAGGCCGCGCTCCAGCACGACTTCACGGACGTTCTTGCCGGTCTGAGCACAGATCTTGCCGACAATGTCGCCTTCGTGGTGGCCGATGAAGGGGTTCAGGTAGGTCACGATGCCGATGGAGTTCAGCACGTGGTTCATGCAGATTTCCGGGTTGGCGGTGATGCCTTCCACGCACTTCTCGCGCAGGGAGATGCAGGCTTTTTCCATCAGGCTCAGGGATTCGAACATCGCCTGACCGATCACCGGCTCCATGACGTTCAGCTGCAGCTGACCGGCTTCGGCGGCGAAGGTGATGGTGACGTCGTTGCCGAATACCTTGAAGCAGGACTGGTTGACCACTTCCGGAATGACCGGGTTGACCTTGGCCGGCATGATGGAGGAGCCAGCCTGCATTTCCGGCAGGTTGATCTCTTTAAGTGCGGTACGTGGGCCGGAGGAGAGCAGACGCAGGTCGTTACAGATCTTGGAGAGCTTCATCGCCATGCGCTTGATGGCGCCGTGCAGCATCACGTAGGCGCCGCAGTCGGAGGTCGCTTCGATCAGATCTTCAGCCGGGACATAGGCACGACCGGTGATCTCGGCCAGGCGCTTGATGGCCAGGGCGGAGTACTCGGGCGGGGTGTTCAGGCCGGTACCGATGGCGGTGGCGCCCAGGTTCACTTCCAGCAGCAGTTCCTGGCAACGCTTGATGGACTTGATCTCTTCGCGCAGGGTGACGGCGAAGGCGTGGAACTCCTGACCCAGGGTCATCGGCACCGCATCTTGCAGCTGGGTACGACCCATCTTCAGGATGCCCTTGAACTCGGCGGCCTTGGCATCGAAGGCGGCGATCAGTGCTTCCAGGGCGTGCAGGGTGGTGTCGGTGCTGTTGACCACGGCCACGCGGAAGCCGGTGGGGTAGGCATCGTTGGTGGACTGGCACTTGTTGACGTGGTCATTGGGGTTGATGACGTCGTAGCGACCCTTGGCCAGGCCCATGATTTCAAGGGCGATGTTGGCCAGTACTTCGTTGGTGTTCATGTTGACGGAGGTGCCGGCACCACCCTGGTAAACGTCGACCGGGAACTGGTCGAAGCATTTGCCGGTGTTCAGCATCAGGTCGCAGGCTTCTACGATCTTGTCAGCAATTTCAGGACGGATGGTACCCAGTTCGCCGTTCGCCAGGGCGGCGGCCTTCTTGGTCAGTACCATGCCGCGGACGAATTCCGGAACGTCAGAAATCTTCTGAGTGCTGATCTTGAAGTTCTCAACGGCGCGCAGGGTATGCACACCGTAGTAGAGATCGTTGGAAACTTCTTTGGTGCCCAGCAGGTCTTCTTCAATGCGGACGTTCTTGATGTCGCTCATTGTAATGCCTCAGAAATCAGATAAATGGAAACGATCCTCACCGAGTGGTCGCGAGTTCCTTACGCACGGTTCATCCTGAAGCACCACACATCGAGTGGGGCGGTTGGGGGCTTTTTTGCCCCCTTAATTACTGGCGTCGATATTACCCCAATTGAGGTATCTGATATTAGACCTGGATCACTAAATTTGAGACAACCTCAAATAACTTGTGGTCATTAAACAGATAATGCAATCAACCGATTTACTTTGACAGAACAATGACTTCAATCACAGTCTGGCAGGCCGGTTTTTCTGCGGATCCGGCGCCCCGTCACCCTGTGGACTTGAAAAATGCGCGTCACCCCCCATTTTAATCAACAGGAACCGATACCATGGCGGGTTGGCAACGGCATCAACGGTTGTGGCACTTCGCCAGCGGTTCATTCACATTCATCCGCACTGAGGTTGTTATGGGCAAGTTGTTTCTATTGTTGGTCGGTCTGGTGGTGCTTGAGCTCACCGTGATGATCGAGGTCGGCTCCGTGATCGGTGCCTTGCCGACCGTCGGCTTGCTCATTCTGACGGCGGTGCTGGGCTCCTCGCTGGTGCGCAGCGAAGGGATCAAGACTCTGTTCAACGCGCAGCAGAAGATGCAGCAGGGGGAGATGCCGGGGCGTGAGGTGATGGGGGGCATGATGCTGGCGCTGGCCGGTCTGCTGCTGATCATCCCGGGTTTCGTGACCGACTTCTTCGGCATCCTGTTGCTGCAGCCCTGGCTGCGCAACAAGCTGGCCGACAAGCTGATCGGCAGCAACCAGTTCAAGATGCAGATGGGCGGTTTTCAGGCCCGTCAGCAGCCGTTTGACGAGGTGCCGGGCAATGACCAGCCGGGTCAAGCTCCGCGCAGCGGCACCACCATCGAAGGGGAGTTCGAGCGCAAGGAGTAACTGCTGCGCTTACTTCCCAGCCATCAGGGCCTGCCCTGATGGCACAACTGCTCGAAGCGGTGGCGGGCATACCACCAGGCCAGGGTGCCCGCCGCCAGATTGGCCACGAGAATGCCCAGATAGATCCCCTGCTCCCCTCCCAGTTTCGCCCCCAGCCAGGCCCCTGGCAGCAAGAAGACAAACAGCCGCAACCCGTTGAACAGGAAGGAGACGCTGGAAGCCCTCACGCCATTCAAGGCGGACGCGAGCAGCATCACCATGCCCTGAAAGCCGTAACCGATGGGCACCAGGTGCAGATAGAGCACGATGAGGCGCACCACCTGCGGATGACTGCTGAACAGCTCGGCGATGAAGGGAGCCAGCAGCCAGGTCAGTCCGTATACCGCCAGCTGGAACAGCAGGGCAAAGCGCATGCAAAACTGCAGCGCCGCCTTGGCACGGGCCGGGTTGCCCGCCCCGCAGTTCTGCGAGATGAAGGGGGCCAGCACGGAGGAGAGCGCCATCATCACGATAAGCAGCAGGGCCTCCATTCTCGATGCGGCGCCGTAGGCGGCCACCACTTCCGTCCCCAACCCGGCGAAGATGGTCATCAGCACGGCGTTGGCCAGTGGATTGAGCATGTTGGTGAAGGAGGCGGGCACCGCCACGTGCAGCAGGGCGCGCCAGTGGGCCAGCAACTGCGGACGCGGGGAGAGGCGCCAGCGCAGCAGTCCTTCCCGGTGGCGCAATATATAGAGGCTGACCAGCATGGCCATCAACCAGGAGAGGGAGGTGGCGATGGCGGCGCCGCGGATCCCCCATGCGGGGAAGGGGCCTATGCCGAAGATGAGCAGGGGATCCAGCACGCCGTTGACCAGCCCGGCCACCGTCATCACCAGGCTGGGGGTCTTGGTATCGCCGGTAGCCCGGATGGCGGCATTGCCCACCATGGGCAGCACCAGCATGGGGACGGTCAGATACCAGATCAGCATGTAGTCGTAGATGAGGGCGATCAGCTCATCGCTGGCGCCGAGCAACCGGAACAGCGGGTGTATGGTCAGCGCCCCCGCCAGGGCGATGAGGGTGACCAGCAGCACGGCCAGAAACAGGTTGTCGGTGGTGATGCGGGCGGCTTCATCATGCTTGCCCTGGCCGAGCGCATGACCCATCACCGCAGAGAGGCCGGCCCCCAGTCCCATCGCCAGCGAGGTGACCACGAAGGTCACCGGAAAGGTGAAGCTGATGGCGGCCAGCGCCTGGGTGCCCAGCATGCCGATGAAGAAGGTGTCGACCAGGTTGAAGGCGAGAATGGCGACGATGCCGAGGATCATCGGACCCGTCATGCGCAGCAATACGGACGTCATGGGGGCAGTCAGCAGGGGATTGGGTCGGGTCACGGGCTCGTCTCTGTACGTCTGGCGGAGTTCTGGCTGCGGGCAGCACAAACCGGTTTCCTGACCGGGACTTCGGGAGATCCATCGAAGACGTTCATAGTACGTGAAAATATTTTTTTTGTATTTGCCCTTGAAGGGTTAACAAACGTGCCCCACATCGGAGACATATCTAATTTGGCCAGGAATGGCCATTCCTCAAAGCAACACAGAGACTCATTTTGGGAGAGTTATCGATGAAAATTCGTCCACTGCACGACCGCGTCATCATCAAGCGCATCGAAGCTGAAGCCAAATCCGCTGGCGGCATTGTCTTGACTGGTACTGCGGCCCAGAAGTCCACCCGTGGTGAAGTTCTTGCCGTGGGGACTGGCCGAATTCTGGATAATGGCGATGTCAAAGCCCTCGCCGTCAAGGTTGGTGACAAGGTGATCTTCAACGAAGGCTACGGTGTGAAGACCGAGAAGCTGGATGGTCAGGACGTACTGATCCTGTCTGAAACCGACATCTTGGCGATTGTCGAAGAGTAATCCACCCTTTCCCCCTGCGAATTGATTGAAGGATTGAAGAAATGGCAGCTAAAGAAGTCAAGTTTGGCAACGAAGCACGCAGCAAGATGCTGGAAGGCGTAAACATCCTGGCCGATGCCGTCAAGGTGACCCTGGGCCCGAAAGGCCGCAACGTGGTACTGGACAAGTCCTTCGGCGCGCCGACCATCACCAAGGACGGCGTCTCCGTTGCCCGTGAAATCGAGCTGGAAGACAAGTTCATGAACATGGGCGCCCAGATGGTCAAGGAAGTTGCTTCCAAGGCCAACGACGCCGCCGGTGACGGTACCACTACCGCTACCGTACTGGCTCAAGCCATCGTCAACGAAGGCCTGAAGGCCGTTGCCGCCGGCATGAACCCGATGGATCTGAAGCGCGGTATCGACAAGGCCGTAGTGGCCGCCGTTGCCGAGCTGCAAGCGCTGTCCCAGCCGTGTGCTGACAACAATGCCATCGCTCAGGTCGGCACCATCTCCGCCAACTCCGACGAGAAAGTGGGCAAGCTGATTGCCGAAGCCATGGACAAAGTCGGTCGTGACGGCGTCATCACCGTTGAAGACGGTCAGGGTCTGGACGACGAGCTGGCCGTGGTAGAAGGCATGCAGTTCGATCGTGGCTACCTCTCCCCGTACTTCGTCAACAAGCCGGAAACCGGTGCCGTTGAGCTGGACGATCCCTTCATCCTGCTGGTCGACAAGAAAGTCTCCAACATCCGTGAAATGCTGCCGGTGCTGGAAGGCGTAGCCAAAGCGGGCAAGCCGCTGATCATCGTGGCCGAAGACGTGGAAGGCGAAGCGCTGGCGACCCTGGTGGTCAACACCATGCGTGGCATCGTGAAAGTCGCGGCCGTCAAGGCACCTGGCTTCGGTGACCGTCGCAAAGCCATGCTGCAGGATATCGCCATCCTGACCGGTGGTACCGTGATCTCCGAAGAAGTGGGCATGGAGCTGGAAAAAGCGACCCTGGAAGACCTGGGCCGTGCCAAGCGCATCGTCATCACCAAAGAGAACACCACCATCATCGATGGCGTGGGTGATGCATCCCTGATCGAGAGCCGTGTGGCCCAGATCCGTCAGCAGATCGAAGAGACCTCTTCCGATTACGACCGCGAGAAGCTGCAAGAGCGCGTAGCCAAACTGGCTGGCGGTGTTGCGGTGATCAAGGTTGGCGCTGCCACCGAAGTCGAGATGAAAGAGAAGAAAGCCCGGGTTGACGACGCCCTGCACGCGACTCGCGCCGCAGTAGAAGAGGGTGTGGTTGCCGGTGGTGGTGTTGCACTGGTACGCGTGGCCGCCAAACTGGCTGGCCTGCGTGGCGACAACGAAGACCAGAACGTGGGTATCAAGGTCGCTCTGCGCGCCATGGAAGCCCCGTTGCGCCAGATCGTCATCAACGCTGGTGAAGAGGCCTCCGTCATCGCCAACGCGGTGAAGAACGGTGAAGGTAACTTCGGTTACAACGCCTACACCGAACAGTACGGTGACATGCTGGCCATGGGTATCCTGGATCCGACCAAGGTGACCCGTTCTGCCCTGCAGTTCGCCTCTTCCATCGCCGGCCTGATGATCACCACCGAGTGCATGATCTCCGAGCTGCCGAAGAAAGATGCCCCTGCCATGCCTGACATGGGCGGCATGGGCGGCATGGGCATGATGTAATTCAGCCCTGGTTACCAAACGGCTCGCTTTTGCGGGCCGTTTTTTTTATGGCGACTAAACTGAGTCTATTGTCAGTGACTTAATCAGAGGTGAGTATGCGTGTACTGGGTTTGATTCCATTACTGTTTTCTCTGGCCATGCCGGTGATGGCACTTGAGGCGCCACAGGGGCCCGTCATTTTGAAGGTGACCGGTAATGTGCTGCCGGCCGAAGCAACGGAGGGGGTGGTCTCCTTCGATCTCGCCATGCTCAAGGCCCTGCCGCAGCATGAGATAGTGACCAGCAATCCCTGGGTCGACAAACCACACAAATATGTGGGGCCCAAGCTGGCCGATGTCTTGGCTGCCGTCGGTGCGGATGGCAAGGCGATCACCTTGACGGCCTTGAACAGTTTTCAGATCAGGATCAACTGGGATAAGGTCAGGCAATACGACCCGATTCTGGCCTGGCAAGATGACGGGGTCACCATGCGGGTACGGAATAAGGGACCGCTTTGGTTTATCCTACCGCTGGATCAGTATCCCGAGCTGAAACGCTCTGAGTTTACCGACATGATGATTTGGCAACTGAATGCCATTGATATTCAGCATTGATGTAGCGGCTTGCGGGAGTACGAGTGAAAGCAAAGACCAAGGCGTGGCCTTTACTCATCGTTCTTTACCTATCCATCCTGTTGTTTACGGGAAGCACCCTCTATTGCCTCGCGCAGATACAGAATGCGACCCGAGTGATGGAGAGGTACACCTATGACGTCTCCTGGGCCCTGATGCAGTTGCAACTGGAGTTGGGGCGCTTCCTCAACTCCGTCGAGATCTACCATTATGGCGGCATCGATCACGATACCCTGATGCTGCGCTACGACATCCTGTGGAGCCGTACCCCCATCCTGCTCAGTGGCCAGTTGCGTCAGAGCATGAAGGACAAGCAGAAGACCTTGCGGCTGGTGCAGTTGATCGAAAGCAATATCCGCGAGATGGAGCCCAATATCACCAATCTGAAGGCGGGGACACCCGATTATCAGCAGATATTGATGCGCCTGGTTCCTCTGCAGGAGCCACTCTCCTATTCTCTCGCCTCCGTGATGCAGAAGAACATCAACGTCTATTCAGGCAATGACAAGCGCTTTGGCCAACTGCGCAATGCGCTGCTGTTCATGGTGTCAGGGCTGGTGCTGTCGGTGATGTTGCTGAGCGGCTTGCTGATCCGTGAGGCCCGCCGTCATTTCAGGGCGGCGCGGATCGATCCCCTGACCGGGCTCTCTAACCGGTTGGCCTTGTTGGAGAAGATGGAGTCCTACGCCACCAAGGAGACGCCGTTTGGCTTGGTGCTGGTGGACATCAACGATTTTCGCGACATCAACAGCAAGTTCGGCTACAACACCGGTGATTTCCTGCTGCAGGAGCTGGCAAAGCGAATGCGCAGTTTGTGTGAAAACGGTGAGTGGGTGGCCCGGCTGGGCGGCGATCAGTTTGCCATGATCCAGCGTGAAAGCAGTGACCTGCGCCAGGTGAGGGAGCTGGTGGCCCGCCTGCTGCATGCACTCAAGCAGGACATCATCATCGACAACTATCCGTTCCGCCTGGAGGTGGGCATCGGTATCGCCTTCTTCCCGATGGACAGCAAGCAGACTCAAGAGCTGCTCAGCCGGGCCGAGCAGGCCTTGTTTCACAGCCGCAAGACCCATGTGCCATACGTCATCTACGACAACTCGTTGCTCAATGAAACGGCGCGCCGCAAGCATTTGGCAAGCGACATGATCATGGCGCTCGAGCACAATGCACTCGAGCTCTATTACCAGCCCATCGTCAATCTCGAGAGTGGCCGCTGCGAGGCGGTGGAAGCCTTGCTGCGCTGGCGTCACCCTGAATTGGGTTTCATTCCACCCAACGAGGTGATCCAGGTTGCCGAGGAGTTCCAGCTGGCCGAGAAGCTGGGCAGCTGGGTATTGAACACGGCCTGCGAGCAGCTCTATCAGTGGCAGCAACTGGGTTTGGTTGATTTGCAGATGTGCGTGAATATCTCGCCCGGCATGTATCAGCGCAATCTGTTGAAGCTGGTTGCCAAGGCCCTGATGGACCACCATATTCCTGCCGCCAGTCTGGTGCTGGAGGTGACGGAAGACACCACCATGCGCGAGGTGAAAAACTCCCTGCAACTGATGCAGGACCTCAATCAGCAGGGGGTACAGCTGGCACTGGATGACTTTGGTACCGGCTACTCCTCGCTCAGCTATCTGCAGAAGCTGCCGGTCAGCAAGGTGAAGATCGATCGCTCCTTCATCCAGGGGATCGATACGTCCATCGAGGCATCCGAGCTGGTCGCCAACATCTGCCGGATGGGTTCCATGCTGGGCAAGAGTCTGGTGTGTGAAGGGATAGAAACTCAGGCTCAGCTCGACGTGTTGCGCACCCTCACTGATATTCATCTCTATGGTCAGGGCTATCTGTTCAGCCGCCCAGAACAGGCGGAGAAGGTTTATCAAACACTGCTGGAGATGGAAGAGGAGTGGCTGGAGCGACGCCAACCCGACAAGGCGTATTTAATTTAGCCAAAATGGCTCATGCTTGGTCCAAGATGGCCGATAGTCTTAAAGCAGGAGGTACACCATGGATATATCTAGTTCTGCATCTGCGTCATTTGGTTCTGCATTGATGACGGCCAGCCTGGCCAAGAAACAACAGACCCAAGAAGGTGAATCTGCATTGAAACTGCTGCAAACAGCAGCTCAATCAGCACCGGTTGCACCGACATCGGCCAACGCTTCTCTGGGAAGTAACATCGATATTCGCGTCTGACCCTAACGAAAAAGCCCCCATCCAGTCGATGGGGGCTTTTTTATGTCTGCGATATCGCGATGTCTATCTTGGCTCAGACCGGAAAAGGGGCTGGCGCCTCGAAGGTCATCCGCTCGCCGCTGCGGGGGTGGCTGATGGTTAGACTGGCCGCATGCAGGTAGAGATGGGGGGCAGCCGCCAGCGCATCCGGATGGGCGTAGAGATTGTCACCCAGAATCGGGTGCCCCAGCTCCAGCATGTGGACGCGCAACTGGTGCGAGCGACCCGTGATGGGAGTCAGCTTGATCAGGCTGTTACTATTCTCTACCTTCAACTTTTCCCACAGGGTAAGAGCGTGACGGCCCTCCTCGTGGTCCACCTTCTGCTTCGGGCGGTTGGGCCAGTCGACGCAGAGCGGCAGGTCGACCTGACCCGACGCTGCCTCCGGCTCGCCCCACACCCAGGCGAGGTAGTGCTTCTCGGTCTCGCGCTCGCGAAATTGCCGACTCAGCTCCCGATGGGAATTGGGATTGAGGGGAATGACAATGACGCCAGTGGTGGACATGTCGAGGCGATGAGCCGCCGCCGCCTTGGGGTGCTGCTGTTTCACCCGATGCAGGACGCTGTCTTCATTCTCGGGGCCGCGCCCGGGGACGCTCAGCAGGCCAGTGGGCTTGTTGACCACCATGATGTCCTTGTCCTTGAACAGGATATCGAGCCAGGGTTCCAGAGGCGGTGAGTATTCAAACATAAATGTCTCGCATCAGAAGGTGGGGGCAAGCCCCCATCAGTTATGAGTAACCACAATCATAAAGGGCATGGCATCCGGCATGGGCCGGTCATGTCTCTTCAGTATCGCGTCAGTTATGGGTGACCACGATAAAGCGGATGGCATCCAGCTTGAGTTGGGTCTGATCGATCAGGTGGTGCAATTCTGCCTGCAGATTGCGCAGATAATCCAGTTCGCTGTCGCGCACGTTCGGGTTGACCGCCTTGAGCGCTTCCAGTCGATCCAGATCCTGTTGCAGGGTCTGCGCCATCTGGGCGCGGGCCTTGTCGACAATCCCGCCTTTCAGCTCTTCGGCAATGGCCTGGCCCTTGCCAATCAGACCGTGGATCACCGGTTGGGAGGCGGTGACCAGCTTGCTGCCGAGGTGGCGATTGACCGGCGTCAGCTGGCGGTTGAAGGCATCGAACGCCACTTTCTCGCCCAGATTCTGGCCGTTCTTGTCCATCAGCAGACGGATTGGTGTTGGCGGCATGAAGCGGTAGAGCTGGGGATGGGCCGCAGACTCGGCAACGAAGATCAGCTCAAGCAGGATGGAGCCGATGGGCAGCGCCTTGTTCTTGAGCAGGGCGACCGAGGTCGCACCGATCTCGGAGCCCAGGATCAGGTCGATACCGCCACGCATCATGGGGTGATCCCAGGAGAGCAGCGCCATGTCATCCCGCGACAGAGCGGTGTTGCGATCGAAGGTGATGGTCATGCCATCTTGCGGCAGGCCCGGGAAACTGGAGACCAGCATGTGATCCCCCGGGGTCAGCACCAGCGCGTTCTCGCCACGGTCATCCTGATTGACGCCGATCTCGTCGAACATCTTGAGAGCGAAGGAGATCATGCCGGTGTCGTCATCTTCGGCGGCCAGCTTGTCGACCAGCTGCTGGGCTGCGGCGCCACCGCTGGAGTGGATCTCCAGCAGGCGATCGCGACCCTGTTCCAGCCGGGCCTTGAGCGGCTCGTGGAGTTCGCGAGTCTTGACCAGCAGGGCGTCGAGGGGGGCCTGATCGCCTGTGTTGGCGGCCAGCAGCTCGAACAGCTCGTCACGTACCGCTTCGAATACCGGGCGGGCCGTCGGGCAGGTCTGCTCGAATGCATCCAGACCATCGTGATACCAGAGCTGCAGGGCGCGCTGGGCAGTTCCTTCCAGGTAGGGCACGTGGATCTCGACGGTATTCTGCTGACCGATGCGATCCAGTCGGCCGATACGCTGTTCCAGCAGATCCGGGTTGAGCGGCAGATCGAACAGCACCAGATGGCTGGCAAACTGGAAGTTGCGACCCTCTGAGCCGATCTCGGAGCAGAGCAGTACCTGAGCGCCCCCCTCTTGCTGAGCGAAATAGGCTGAGGCCTTGTCTCGCTCGAGGATAGACATCCCTTCGTGGAACACGGCACCACGGATCCCTTCACGGGTACGCAGCGCCTCTTCCAGCGCGATGGAGGTGGCTGCTTCGGAGCAGATCACCAGTACCTTCTGCTGGCGGGCAGAGAGCAACAGCTCCAACAACCATTCGACGCGCGGGTCGAACTGAGTCCAGGTGGCGTTGTCGCCTTCGAATTGCTGGAAGATCTTCTCGGGATAGAGGTAGCGCAGGGCGCGGGTCTGCAGATCGCCGCCATTGCCACCCATCATGCCCATCACCTTGATGGCGGTCTTGTACTGCTCCGGCAGCGGCATGGGGTAGACGTTGAGGTGACGCTCGGGGAAGCCCTGAATATTGGCGCGGCTGTTACGGAACAGCACCCGGCCGGTGCCATGCTGATCCAGCAGCTTGGCGACCGCCTGTTGACGGGCGGCTGCATCGCTTAAGTCCAGCCCTTTCAGCTGGCTGGCGAGGATCTGCCTGGCTTCATCGCTCAGGGTCTCGCCATCCAGCAGTTCTTGCGCCGCGCTGGCGACCTGACCGTAGGCTTGCTCCTCGGCGAGGAAGGCCTCGTAGTCGTAGAAACGCTCCGGGTCGAGCAGGCGCAGACGGGCAAAGTGGCTCTGGTGGCCCAGCTGATCCGGGGTGGCGGTCAGCAGCAGCACGCCCGGCACCTGTTCGGCCAGCGCTTCTACCATTTCGTAGGCACGGCTCGGCGCTTCCTCACTCCACTCCAGATGATGGGCTTCGTCGACGACCAGCAGATCCCACTCGGCCTCCAGCACCTGTTCGAAGCGACGACGCTTCTTGCGCAGGAAGTCGAGGCTGCAGATCACCAGCTGTTCGGTCTCGAAGGGGTTCTCCGCATCGGCGAACGCCTCGATGCAGCGCTCCTCGTCAAACAGAGAGAAGTGCAGGTTGAAGCGGCGCAGCATTTCGACCAGCCACTGGTGCTGGAGAGTCTCGGGCAGCAGAATAAGCACGCGATGGGCGCGGCCGGAGAGCAGTTGCTGGTGAATGATCATGCCCGCTTCTATGGTCTTGCCCAGACCCACCTCATCGGCCAGCAACACGCGCGGGGCGTAGCGGTGACCCACTTCATGGGCGATATAGAGCTGGTGTGGGATCAGGCTGACCCGGCCACCGGCCAGACCGCGAGTCGGGTTGCGGCGACGCTGGTGCTGGTTGATCAACGCCTCGTAGCGCAGGGTAAAGCGGGACATCCGATCGATCTGGCCGGCGAACAGGCGATCCTGCGGCTTGTTGAACTTGATGAAGTTGTTGAGAAACACTTCCTTGAGGGCAACGGGCTCATCATTGTCGGTACGCACACCGACATATATAAGCAGGCCGTCTTTCTCCTGCACTTCTTCGACCGTCATGGTCCAGTCTTCGTGACTGGTTATCTGATCGCCCACATTGAAGCTGACCCGAGTCACCGGCGCCTCTTCTTTGGCATACATGCGGTTTTCACCGGTAGCCGGAAACAACAAGGTAACCATGCGTCCTTCAACAGCAACGACAGTCCCTAACCCCAGATCCGTCTCTGTATCACTAATCCAACGCTGGCCAAGTGCAAAAGGCATTAAACTCTCCAAAGCCCAAGAGTGTGTGAATCGCAAAGGGGCGCTATGTTACCCGAAGGCGTGAGCGCGATCACCATGGATATAGAGGTGGCAGGTGTCATTCATCGGGTGGGGCGAACCGACGTGCTCACCTATGGCTAAAGATAGAGGGGTGTTGCTATATAAAGGCAGACTTGCTGAATAAGTCATCTGTTTGGGTGATTATTGAACGGTCGAACTGATTTCTCGAATTTAATTCGAAAACCCTCTTGCAAGCGTGATCCAGATCCCTATAATGCGCCTCCATCGACACGGCAAGCGGCAACGCAAACAACCGGGTCGGTAACCTCGAAAAGCCTTTGCAAATAAGGCTTGACTCGAGAAGGCGGTTGAGTAGAATGCCACTCCCGCAGCAGCCAAAAGCTGCGTCGCTCTTTAAC
>NZ_JAPCIT010000032.1:0-35954 GCF_027707385.1 Aeromonas sp. QDB54
TCATGATGAACCCTGTTCCATGGCTCCAGATGACAAACATGATCTCATATCAGGGACTTGTTCGCACCTTCCCTAGACTATTTATCCTGAAATGATGATTTTTTTAGTTTTATCCATCGCGTTGACAAGTCCCCATCCCGCTGACTATTCCTGATATGTGCCCGTTCGGATGGCACCATAGATAACAAGGATGTAGGAGGGGACATGGACGCTAACACTCTCTTGCTCTCAGGACTGCTGGCTTCGTTGGTCGCGAGTTCAGGGGCAATCGCCAATGACGATATTGTTGCACTGCAATTGGGTACACCTGCCGAGAGCGAGAAGCTCGACATCTTTACTGCTGACGTGAAATTTCATCATATGTTCTGGCGTTGGGGCGACACAGGCTGTCAGCTTGGTCTGGGGGCTCGGGGTGGTATGTTGAAGGTAGGAGATGACAGCACAGCCAGACTCGGAACTGGTGCCAGGGCTGAGTGCCTGTGGGGCAACTGGGTGGTCTGGATCCCGGTTGAAGTGCTCTGGCTAGCGGAGCATGAATTCGGCCACCGCGGCAATGGCTTCAAGGACTACGGTGGGCCGTTCCAGTTTTCAAGTGGTATTGGTCTTGGCTATGCACTGACTTCAAACTGGCTGATTGGCTATCAATATGAGCACATGTCCAACGCCAACATGTATGAGCAGAACCCGGGTCTGGATAGTCACTCCATCCACATTGAATATCGCTTCTAGCTATTCCTTACTGCATTGCATGAGCCAAGCCCCTCTCCTCAGGGGCTTTTGCTTTGCGGGTGTTCATCAAGCCTAACATCTAGATCAGCGGCCCAGATATTCCCGGTCGAAGAAGGTGTTGACCCAGTGGGGGCGGTAGATGGCGAGCAGGGTCATGGTCATGCCGTTGAGCAGGGCTTCGGGGAAGAGCAGCAGTGGCCAGATGGAGAGGTAGTCGGCGCTGATGGTGTACCAGGGGTAAGTGTCGCTAAGACCCATCAGGAGGGCGCTGGCCACCACCTTGACCGAGATGGAGAGGGCGCCGCCAAGAAAGGCCACCACGAACAGGTAGACGAACAGGTGGCGCGGCAGCCAGGCCCAGCTGGCCAGAAACAGCAGCCAGGTGGTGGCGACCGGCAGGGCCACGCCGATGAGGGCCTGCCAGCCGATCTCGGCCAGCGGGATGACGCCAAAATAGCTGAGCACCAGCAGGGTGAGGCAGGGGGCGAGCAGGGCGAGACGCCAGCCCAGCAGCAGGGTCAGGCTGGTGAGGCCGAGAAAGTGCACGTCCAGTCCCTCGTGCAGGCCGGCCCGCAGGGTCCAGAGCGGCACCAGCACGATGGCGCCGCCGAGGCAGAGATGCTGATAGAGAGGATTGTGGTAGAGGGTGCGCAGCAAGGTGCCGCGCAGGCTGAATATGAGCAGCAGTACCCAGAGCAGCAGGGCGGCGGCTTGTCCTTCACTCATGGCAGATCCTTGTCCGGTGACGGCATGCAGATGGGCGAAGCCCGATGTGAAAGGGGCTGGCGTTTTCCCGGCCAGCCCCTGAGCTATCAGTATTTGACGTTGTTGTGGTACTTGGCGAGGATGCCCTGGACGCGGTCCATGGTCTCCTTGCTGGGCGGTTTGATCCCGTTGAGATCATAGGTGTCACCCAGTACGTCCCACTTGTGCTTGCCAAGTTCGTGGTAGGGCAGCAGCTCCACTTTCTCGACGCACTCGCCCAGTTCGGCGATGAACTGGCCGAGCCCTTCGGCACTCTCGTCGTCGTCCGACCAGGTCGGTACCACCACGTAGCGGATCCACATGGTCTTGCCCTTGGCGGCCAGATAGCGGGCAAACTCCAGGGTGTACTTGTTGCTGACATGGGTCAGCGGAATGTGCTTGTCGTCGTTGATCTGCTTGATGTCGAGCAGCACCAGATCGGTATTGTCGAGCACCTTGTCGAGCTGCTCGTCGTAGTGGCGCACGAAGCCGTTGGTGTCGAGGCAGGTGTGGATGCCCTTCTCCTTGCAGGCGGCGAACAGTTCGGCGATGAAATTTTGCTGCAGCATGGCTTCGCCACCGGAGGCGGTGACGCCGCCGCCCGAGGCATTCATGAAGTGACGATAGCTGGTGATGTCGCTCATCAACTCCGGCACTGTCACCTCGCGGCCGCCCTGGGTGTCCCAGGTGTCGCGGTTGTGGCAGTACTTGCAGCGCATCAGGCAGCCCTGCATGAACACGATGAAGCGTATTCCGGGGCCATCGACGGTGCCGCAGGTTTCAACGGAATGGATCCGGCCAATGACTCCGGATGCATCGGCGGTCACACTGGTTTCAGCGGCGGTGGCGCTGACTTCGACAGCGGGGATCCGATTAATGACAGACATAGACGACTCCAATGATTCGAGCAGGCCGTTATTTTATTACATAAAGCCCTATAAATCCTACATGTTTAGCCCGGTACCGGGGCACCCAGCAGGCTCTCGAGGGCTTTGGCGGTGAGCGGCCGGCTGGTCAGGAAGCCTTGATAATGCTGGCATCCGAGGGATTTGAGGATGGCGAGCTGCTCTTCATCCTCCACCCCTTCGGCGGTGACGGTAAAACGAAAAACCTTGGCCAGTTCCAGGATCGCCTTGACGATGGCCTTGTCCTGTTCGCTGTGTACCAGGGTCTGAATGAAGCTTCGGTCAAGCTTAACCTCGTCCGCCGGCAGGTCGCGCAGGTAGGCGAGCGACGAGTAGCCGGTGCCAAAATCATCGATGGAGAGCAGGATGCCGAGCTCCTTGAGCTGG
This sequence comes from Aeromonas sp. QDB54, assembly GCF_027707385.1. Taxonomy (NCBI): domain Bacteria; kingdom Pseudomonadati; phylum Pseudomonadota; class Gammaproteobacteria; order Aeromonadales; family Aeromonadaceae; genus Aeromonas; species Aeromonas sp. QDB54. The sequence goes on from NZ_JAPCIT010000032.1 coordinate 2,766, forward strand.
CGCATTCTGGCGATGCTCTCCAGCCGGTTCTCCAGCACCACGGATTCGGTCACCTCCAGCAGCAGGCGGGAGGGGGGCACCCCGGTATCGCGCAGTATGTATTCCACCTGCTGCACGAAGCCGACGGTGTGGAACTGGCGGGCACTGACGTTGACCGACAGGTGGGGAATGGCCAGCCCGCGATTGAGCCAGAAGCTGTACTGGGCGCAGGCGGTCTTCATCACCCAGTAGCCGATGTCCTGGATGAGGCTGGTCTCTTCGGCAATGGGGATGAACTCCGCCGGCGGCACCATGCTGCCGTCGCTGCGCTGCCAGCGCAGCAGCGCCTCGATGCCGGACAGTGCGCCGTTGTCGACCCGGTATTGCGGCTGATAGTGCAGTTGCAGCTCGTGGTGGCGCAGGGCGTCGCGTAGCTGGTTGTTGAGCGCGAGCTTGCTCTTCTCTTTCTCGGCCATCGCCTCGCTGAAGAACACATAGTTGCCCTGGCCGGATCGCTTGGCCATGTGGGTGGCGGTGTCGGCCTGCTGCATCAGCACCAGGTGATCCTTGTCCTCGCTGGAGAAGAGGCTGATCCCCACTGAAGCGCTGCAGTGCAGCTTGTGATCCTCGATGTCGAACGGAATGCGAAACAGCCCCATCAGCTCGCGGGCGAAGTGCTCGGCGAGGATCTTGGCGGTGACATAGCCCTGACCCAGGGCGGTGAACAGCAGGGCGAATTCGTCACCCGAGATGCGGGCCAGCACCAGGTTGTCCTGCGGCAGCCCCTTGAGCCGCTCCACCACTGCCTGCAGCAGCAGATCGCCGCAGGCATGGCCGAGGGAGTCGTTGATCGACTTGAAGTTGTCCAGATCCACCAGCAGCAGGGCGCCCCACTGGCCGCTGGCCTCCTGCAGAGTGCGCTGCATGATGTCGTTGAGGCTGCGGCGGTTGTAGAGGCCGCACAGATCGTCGTAGTAGGCGAGCTGCTCGATGTGGCGTGCCGCCTCCTTCTCCTTGCTGATGTCGTAGAAGCTGCAGACGTAGTGGCTGATCTCGCCGTGCTCGTCCTGCACCCCGCTCACCATCAACCGCACCGGGAACAGGTGGCCATCCTTGTGCAGGCAGCGCTCTTCCCCCATCCAGAACTCCTGGGCCACCACCGCCTGGCGCACATCCTGTTTCAGGTGATCGCCATAGTAGGTGGGCCTGAGCCGGACGATATGCTGGCCGATCATCTCATCGTCGGCAAAGCCGGTGATGCGGGTAAAGGAGTTGTTGACCTTGAGGATGATCCCCTTGTGATCCATCACCAGCAGGCCGTCGTGGGTATTGAAAGCCACCTCGGCCAGCCGCAAGGCTTCGTCGGCGGCCAAGCGCTGTAGTTCGACGGCTGCCCGCTCGTGCTGGCTGCTGAGGGCATCGAGCAGTGGCATGGGGTCCGCCAGCGGCGTGTCGAGCAGCAGGGTGAGCTGGCCTATGGGGGCACCGTGCTGGCCGTGCAGCGGAATGCCGACATAGACGGGGGCATTGAGTGCCAGCAGCTGGCTGGCCTGAGGATAGCGCAGGGGCAGGTCTTCCACATAGACCGCCTGGCCGTGCTGGAACAGCTCCTGGCCGGGGCCCGGGTCCATCTGGATGGGTTTGAGCACCGAGAAGGTCTCCCCCTCCAGCACGCAGCGCGGGATCATCCACAGCTCCTGGCCGCGGGGCTGGTACTCGCCGATCCAGCCGATGCGGGCGCCACTGACGCTCATGCCCCAGCGCACCAGGGCGCGGCAATAGGCGATGCCGGTCAGCAGGGTGAGCTCGGCCGGCAGGGCCAGCACTGGGTTGTGCACAGGTTCGGGGAGCGGTTGCCAGTGGCCGAGTAGCTGGGCGCTGTGCCGTACCAGTTGCAGCATCTCCTCGCTGAGCGGGGTGGCGTTGAGGTATTCAAGGCTCAGTACGCCGATGAGTTTTTCCTGCTCCAGCAACGCGCCGTCCAGGCGCGAGCTTACCCCCGCATTGGCTAGGTAGTAGTGCTGGCTCAGCATGGGCTGGTGCGCCGCCTCCGAAAAGCTCAGGGACTTGCGGGTGCGCAGGGCGCGGATGTAGCGGCTGTCGCCGCGAATGGGGGCCACTTCGTCGGCCCCCAGGGTGAAGACCGGGGTCAGTTGCTCGCTGCCGAGGGGCCCGTTGGCCTGATAGTGCCAGAGGATCAGGCGATCGGCCCCCAGGCTCTCCTTGAGGGTCTCCAGCATGGCGGCAAACTGCTGCTGGCTCGCCATCTGGCTCAGACGCGGCAGGTGCAGCGCCAGATCGGCCACCGGCTCCTGGCGCAGGGTCTGCAGGCAGATGAGCCAGAAGGCATCTTGTTCGTGGGAGAGGGCGACATGCCACTGCTGGCCGGCAAAGCGCAGCACCAGCTTGCCGCCCTGGCCGCTGGTGAGCGCCTGCTCGATGGGCAGGCGCAGCGCATCCGGCAACTGGGCCGGCCAGGGGCCTCTGGGCTCGTCAAGCCAGTAGAGCGGGGTTTGCATCACATCGGTCAGGGCGACCAGCCGCTGGCTGCGCACGTCCAGACGAAAGAACAGCGGTGTCTGGCTGGCAGAAGAAAGGTGACTGAGCGCGGTTGACGACATGAACTGATAACATCCTGTTGAACGACTGTCGGGTGGCAAGAATACTGCAAAATCGGTACAAACAAAATTTCATTGAATTCTAAATTAGAAAATACTAATTTAATGGCAATCTGTCGTTGACTGGAGTCTTGCTGATGAAACGGATCCTGATTGTAGGCGGTGTGGCCGGTGGTGCCTCTGCGGCGGCCAGAGCCCGCCGTCTGAGCGAAGAAGCGGAAATTGTGATGTTCGAGCGGGGCGAGTTCGTCAGCTTCGCCAACTGCGGGCTGCCTTATCACATCGGTGGTGACATCCCCAACCGGGATGCCCTGCTGTTGCAGACCCCCCAGAGCTTCAAACGCCGTTTCAACGTGGATGTGCGGGTCTTTCACGACGTCATCGAAATAGACAAGGCCGGCAAGAGCCTGCTGGTGCGCAACCTGCTGACCGGCGAAGAGCGCCGTGAAGCCTATGACGTGCTGCTGCTGAGCCCGGGCGCGGCCCCCATTCGGCCTCCGTTCCCCGGTATCGACAGCCCGGGTGTGCACACCTTGCGCAATATTCCCGACATGGATCGCATTCTGGCGGCGCTGGCGCACGATCAGCCGCGCCACGTCACCGTGGTGGGGGGCGGTTTTATCGGGCTGGAGATGATGGAGGCGCTGCACCAGCGCAAGCTGGCGGTCACCCTGCTGGAGCTCTCCGATCAGGTGATGGCGCCGGTGGATAAAGAGATGGCCAAGATGCTCCATGCCCGTATCCGGGAGGAGGGGATCGATCTACGCCTGCATACCGGCCTCTCGGCCATCGAGAGCCTGGATGTGCCTGCCGAGAAGACCTCGGCGGTGGCCACTGAGCAACGGGGCGGGCTGCGGCTGACCCTGAGTGACGGCACCCGGCTCGATACCGGCCTGCTGATCCTCGCCATCGGCGTCAAGCCCGAGACTCTGCTCGCCGCCAAGGCGGGGCTGGAGCTGGGGCCCCGTGGCGGCATCAAGGTGGACGCCGCCATGCGCAGCTCGGATCCCTTCATCTATGCGGTGGGGGATGCGGTGGAGGAGACCGACTTCGTCACCGGCGAATCTGTGCTGATCCCGCTGGCGGGCCCTGCCAACCGGCAGGGGCGCATCGCTGCCGACAACATGCTGGGCCGAAGCGAAACCTACAAGAAGACTCAGGGCACCGCCATCTGCAAGCTGTTCGATCTGGCGGTAGCCAGCACCGGCCTGAGCGAGAAGCGGCTGATACAGTTGGGGCTGCCGTTCGAGAAGGCTTATGTCCACCCTGGCAGCCACGCCGGTTACTACCCCGGCGCCCACCCGGTCAGCCTCAAGCTGCTGTTTGCCCCCGATGGCAAGATTTATGGTGCCCAGGCCATCGGCAAGGACGGGGTCGACAAGCGCATCGACGTGCTGGCGGTGGCCCAGCGCGCCGGTCTCACCGTGTTTGATCTGCAGGATCTGGAGCTCACCTATGCACCGCCCTTCGGCTCGGCCAAGGACGTGATCAACATGGCCGGCTTCGTGGCCAGCAACCACTTGAAGGGGGACACCCTGCTCTGCCACGCAGCCGAGGTAGAGGCCCGTCACCCTCATCAGCAGGTGCTGGACGTGCGCAATGGCCCTGAACTCGACAAGCTGGGTCGCATCCCGGGCGCCCTGCATATCCCCCTCGATGAGCTGCGCGGCCGCCTCCATGAGCTGCCCAAGGATAAAGAGCTGCTCATCAGCTGCCAGGTGGGCTTGCGCGGTCACGTGGCCTGTCGCCTGCTGAGCCAGCATGGCTTCAAGGTCAAGAACCTCTCCGGTGGCTTCAAGACCTGGCAGATGGCCACCGCCGAATAGCGTTGGCCCGAGCTTTGTATCAGGGGCAATGCCAGCCAAAGGCCACTCCAGAGAGTGGCCTTTTTGTTTTCATTGCTTAACGGATGGATGGCTAGTGCGGCGTGTTGCCCAGTTGCTTGCGAACATGGTGTTGCAGGATCGCCAGCATGCAGGCACCGGAGAGGCCTATCATCAGGGCGCCATTGACCGCCTCGAGCGGCCCAAGCAGCTTCCACTGCGCACTCATGACGATGTCGCCATAGCCCAGGGTGGCGAAATTGACACCCGAGTGATAGACGGCCTCCTGCAGCGTGTTGAACTCACCCAGCCACAGGAACAGGGCGCCCCAGATGCCAATCTGCACCAGGTTGCCCAGCATCACCAGGGTGATGATGCCAAACAGCGCCAGCACCCCGGCCAGCATGCCTTCCCGCTCGCTGAACCGCTTGACGTAGAAGCGGATGCACCAGACGGACATCAGGGATTGCAGCAGCATGTTGGCCAGGATCACCGGGATACCGACCAGAAAAATGGAAAACATATCACTCTCCTATCGATGCTTGTGCCAGTGGCCGGCCGATGGGCCAGCACTGTTCAAGCAGCCAGATACAGAGCCAGCCGTAGCCGGCCACCAACAGATAGAGGCCGCAGCGCATGGCGGCTGCCAGCCAGACATCCTTGCCGGTGGCACTGTCCTCGATCGCCGGACCAAACAGGATCAGCGCAGTGATCCAGGCGTTGCTCCAGAACGAGGGTGGAAAGCGACTTGGCACCAGCCGCACCAGCCGTCGTGCCAGCCAGAGGGTCATCAGGGCCAGCAGCAGCACCAGCATCAACAGCGAGGGCCAGAGACCGAGCCCCTGCCAGAGCAGGAACGCCAGCAGGGCGCCCGTCAGTGTCGACAGCACCAGCTCCTTGCCTGCCTCTTTGGCAGTGAGCGAGCTGCTCTGCTGGGCCAGCATCACCGTCTTCATCACTGCCGGGATATAGAAGGCCGGATTGCCGAGCGCCAGCAGCCACACCGGCAGCACGATGGCCACGGCCCGTAGCGCGAGTCGCTCGGGATGTTCGGGGCGCTGAGGCGTGGCCCTGGTCTGGGCTCCCGCCACCGGCTGGGGCGGGAACAGGCTGTGGGCCAGCCGGTTGACCAGGGTGCCTATCAGGATCCCCAGCGCCATCAGCTGGGCAAGGGCGATGGCAAGCGCCTGCTCGATGAGGCCGGCCACCGGGATCACTGTGATGGCCATGATGAGCAGCATGGCGGCCGCTCCCTTGCCCGTCAGCGCCTGTTGCATCAGACCATGGAGCAGCAGTGCGACGATCAGCACTGCCGCCAGCGCATAGTGGGTCAGCAGGGGCACCAGCAACACGCCGCCGACCATCACGGCCAGCAGCAGGGCGCCACCCAGCAACCCTTTGCCAAGGCTGAGCGGCTCGCCGGGGCGACACAGCACCACCCAGGCCATGATGACCCCGAGGTGGGGCATGGGCAGCGCCAGCCCATAGCAGATCAGGGTTGCCAGTGCGATGCCGGTGCCAATGCGCAGTACTGTCCTGTCGGCGTTATGCATGGGTGCCTCAGTAGAGGAAGGAGCAGAGGCTCATCAGCCGGATATGGAGCGAGCCCAGCTGGTTCATCACCCAGCTGCCGCCGGCGCTGCCACTGGTATAGACCAGCACGTCGGCCTGACCGCCGACCCGCAGCGCCTCGACCGGGGGTAAGTCAGCGGCCTTGAAGGCGATCTTGACCGGGAAGCGCTGAGCCTGGCGCAGCCAGTCGCGGTTGTTGTCCACGCTTGGCAAGGTGCCCGCCGGTTGACTCTTGCCGTCGCTCACCCCGTAGCCGATGCTGCGCACCTCCCCCTCGAACAGGCGGCCGGGCAGGCTGTCGAGCAGGATGGCGACCCTGTCACCGGCGTGAATGTTGCCGAGGTTGTTCTCCGTCAGATCCGCCGACACCCAGACGTCGTGGATGGCGATCAGGGTCATGGCCGGGGCACCGGCACCGATGAACTGGCCTGCATCCGTGTGAAGATCCGTGATGAGACCGCGGCCCGGTGCCACTACCCGGGTGTTCTGGCGATCCAGCTCGGCCTTGTGTACCGCCGCACGGGCGCTGAGCAGCTGGGAGTTGTGATCGCCGCTCGCCCCGGCGGCCTCGATGGCGCGGCGCACGTCGGCCTGGGCTGCCGCCACCTGGCTCCTGGCCGTCTCGCGGCTGGCCTGGGCCACCTCGAGGCGACGCACCGAGATGGCGCCCGGATCTTCCCGATAGAGCCGCTCCTGCCGTTCGGCGTCCTTGGCCGCGTTGTCGTAGGCGGCACGCATGGCCATCAGGGCCGCTTCGGCCGCCTTGACCCCTTCGCTATTTGCTTTGACGCCGCTCAACACCGTCTGGTAGTCGGAGCGCGCCTTGGCCAGCGCGATGTCATAGGGCTCGGCATCGATCTCGAACAAGGGGGCGCCGGCTTCCACGTCCTGATTGTCGCGTACATATACCTGCTTGATCTGGCCGGATACCTCGGCGGCGACGGGAACCACGAAGGCCTGCACGCGAGCATGGGAGCTGTAGGGGGTCAGCCGGTCAGCCAGCAGATACCAGATGAGCAGCAGGAGGATGAGTACCAGCAAGCCGAGCGTGGCGCGGCGGCTGGCCTGGCCGGGGGAAGCGGAGCTGTCAGTCATTCGAGGTTACCTGTCGGGCAGAGGATGAGGGGTGGGCGGCGTCGAGCAGCGGGGCCCAGTCGGCGCGCTGGCGCAAGCGGGCTTCCACTGCCGGGGTGACCAGAGGACGTTCTCGCCCCTGTTCCCAACCGCCACCCAGTGCCTTGTAGAGGGTGATGAGATCGCGCATCCGGGCGCCACGGCTGTTGACCAGCCGCTCTTGCTGATTGAACAGGGCGCGCTGGGAGTCGAGTACCCGCTGGAAGTCCGCCATCCCCTCGCGATACTGGGTGTTGGCGATGTTGAGGGAGCGGCGGGCGGCCTCGCCGGTCTGGGTCAACAGGGCGATCTCGTCCTGGCCGTTGGCGTAGGCCACGGCCGCGTCGTCCACCTCGCGTGCCGCCTTGAACACGCTGTCGCGATAGCGTTCGTGCAACTGCTGGAAGCGGGCGTCCTGCACCAGGATCTGGTTGCCGAGCCGCCCCTGATCGAGCAGGTTCCAGCTCAGCGATGGCCCGGCGGCCCAGGAGAAGGTGCCGCTCTCCCCGCTGGTGGCGCTGATGCCCAGAGTACCGAGCAGGGTAATGGAGGGGTAGAGTTCGCTCTCGGCCACGCCGATCAGTGCCGACTGGGCGGCCAGCTGTCGCTCCGCCACCCGCACATCGGGGCGACGGCGCAGCAGATCGGCCGGCAGTTCGGTGACCAGCGTCAGCTCGCCCCGGGGGATCTTGCCGGTATCGGCATTCATCTCGGGCAGGGGCCCTGGGGCTCTGGCGAGCAGGGTCGAAAGAGCATTCTGGCTCTGGCGCAGGCTGGTTTCGAGCTGCGGAATGCCGGAGAGGGTGCCCAGGTACTGGGTCTTGGCCTGCTGCACGTCCAGTTCGGCGCTGTTGCCGCTCTTGAACAGCCGCTCGGTGATCTCCAGGCTGCGCTGCTGGATGCGGGCATTCTCGCGAGCGATCTGCAGTCTGGCCTCGACGGTGCGAATGCTCACATAGAGCTGGGCCACCTGGGCCGCCAGCAGGACCTGGATGTCATCATATTGCGCCAGGGTGGCGAAGTAGTTGGCATTCGCCGCCTCGATCCCGCGCTGGAACTTGCCCCAGAAGTCGAGTTCCCAACCGAGGTTGAAGCCGGCGCCATAGCTGCTACCCGAGCTGCTGTGGCCGTTGCGGGTCTGGCCCGCCTGCAGCAGCTCGGCGGTGCCGATGGTGGCCTGGGGGCCGAGCAGGCTCTCGGCGATGCCGAGCTGGGCCCGGGCCTCGAGGATCCGCAACCCCGCTATTCGCACATCCGGGTTCTTGATAAACGCCTCTTCCACCAGCGTGCTCAGCACGGGGTCGTGCAACCGGGTCCACCACTGGCGATAGTCGGTGGCCGAAGATACCTGCTGGCCTGTGCTGACGGGGTGCCAGCCGGCCATCTCCTCGACGCGGGGCGCCTGATAGTCAGGGCCAAGCAGGGTGCAGGCACTCAACAGCAGGCATGCGCCCCCCGTGAGCAGAGGACACATGGTATGACGCTGGGCGGCCATGGGGCTATTTTTCCGCAGTAGCCAGACCTTCGTTGACCCAGGCCATGAAGATGCGATAACCGATGGAGAGCAGGGTGGCCCCGATGAACATGCCGAGGATGCCGCTGGTGGCCATGCCGCCAAGGGCGCCCAGCAATACTACCGGCATGGGCGCATCGACCCCGCGCCCGAGCAGCAGCGGTTTGAGCACGTTGTCGGCCATGCCGGCGACGATCAGCAGGACGCTGTAGAAGATGTTCAGCAGGGTGCCGTGATCGCCTGCGCTCCACATGTAGGCGATGGCGGGCCCCGTTACCAGGATCACGGGCACCTGGGCGATACCGAGGATCAGCGCCAGGACGAAGAAGATGCCGACCGCCGGGATCCCTGCCAGCATCATGACGATCCCCGCCAGCAGGGCCTGGATGAAGGCCACTCCGATGACCCCCATGGCCACGGCCCGGATGGTGCTGGTGCACAACTTGGTCAGCGACAATCCCTTGCGTTCATCCGTGATGCGCATGGCGATGCGATCGGCGCTCAGGGCGCCCGGAGCTCCCCAGGCCATCATGATGCCGGCCACGATGAAGGAGACGACGAAGCCCAGCAGTCCACCCCCCATGCTGGCCAGCATGCCGACCACCTGTTTGGCGAGATCGCCGAGTTGCGGCTTGTAGCTGATGAGGAGGCTGGGCAAGTCCACCGATGCCTTCAGCCAGAGGGCGTGGAGCTTGGTGCCGATCAGCGGGAGGCTGGCGATGTCGGCGGAAGGTGCCGGGATTTGCAGGGTGTTGCTGTCCATTCGCTCCATCAGGGCGCTGACGCTGTCACCCAGGGAGCTCAGCATGGCCACGGTGGGGGCCACGATCAGCAGGATGCCGAGCAAGACCAGCAGGGTGGAGGCCCGCCCCTGTTTTCCCCCCAGCCGCACGGCAAAGCGCTGGTGGAGAGGATAGAGAGTGACGGCCAGGATCAGGGCCCACAACATCATGTTCATGAAGGGGGAGAACACGGTGAAGCAGAAAGAGCCCAACACCAGGATCAGGCCGAACTTGATGAACATATCCAGGAACCGGGCAACCAACCGCTTTTCGACGATGGACAGATCGTTATTTTCCATTCTGGTATGACTCCAACGAAGGATGAGCACACAACCGTGCTTGTCTGACGTGAAGGACTGCCCAGCAAGCGGGTTGTACGGTAATAAATAGACTGAATTCAGAGTGTAGGGGGTATTTCGAGGTTGCCCCCGGTTTATTTGTTGTGCCGACAATCTATGTTTAATAAATATTTAACTGATTGATATCTGGTCGATTGGTTCACCGGCGCTGATCAGGCTGGATAATAAGGAGTCCGATCACCTGCGGCACCAGAGAACAGTTGTTTCCAGTCTAGTCTGCGGCCGAAAAACGGGGCGGATTTGCCTATATAAAATAGCGTCGGCAGTGTGCGCAGTAGAATGGCGGATATTGCGGCCCTGTCATGGCTGGATATTTCTGTTGCCACAGATAGCGGTGAGGAAGACGTGTCCGCAGCCAGATGCTCGATGTTGACAGTTGGACATTGACAGGAAGCATGCTGACGGCATCCATGTGTTGATGTGTACCAAATCGGTGCTTGTCATATTTTGAAACATATTTTCCGCCGGTTTGCCGTTACAGATTAAACCCCGGTACAGCTTGCGGTGGTTATAACCCTGTCAACGTGAAGACAATACCGCCATTGGTAGGGTAGGTCTCACTGCGAACACTAACCGGCTTGTGGCGACTCGAACGCAACTTATTTCTCGCTGAGGTTGTTTGCCTGTGCCATGCTGGCAATCGCCATCCAGGGCGTTGCTTGGCGCGGGCTACCAGCACTGGCATCTACACGTGTCTTCCGCCCTTGACGGTTCACCCCGTTTTCATCTCATGCAAGGGGATCTGAATGAACAAATCCACATGTTGCCAGGGGCTCTCCATCGCCGCCATGCTGGCCCTTTCCTCGGCCATCACGCCGGTAACGAATGCAAGAGAGAGTTTGCCGACGCAGGCTCATCTTCTCTCCAGCCAGCTGCTGACCCAGCTCAATGATACAGTGGCAAGTGACAGCGAGCGTCTGATCGCGCTTTACAAGGACTTGCACCAGCATCCCGAAATTGGCTACACGGAGGTGCGTACCGCCGGTATCGTCAGTCAGCAGTTACGCGAGTTGGGGTTCGACGTCACCGAAGGGATCGCCAAGACTGGGGTGGTCGGGGTGCTCAGAAACGGGGACGGTCCGACGGTCTGGTATCGGGCTGACATGGATGCGCTGCAGGTACGGGAGGCGACTGGGTTCGATTATGCCGCCAAGACCAAACAACGCCTGGCAGATGGCAGTGAGATCGATGTGATGCATGCTTGTGGTCACGATGCCCATGTCACCTGGTTGCTTGGCATGGCCAAGGCCATGGTCGCGCTCAAGCCGGCCTGGTCAGGTACCCTGGTGGTATATGCCCAGCCTGCGGAGGAGCCGGGGACCGGGGCGCAGAGCATGGTGGATGACGGTCTGTGGCAGCGCGGTTTCCCCAAGCCGGATTACGCCTTTGGTGCCCACGTGGTACCTGGCCCCACCGGGCTGGTGGCCAGCGCGGCGGGAGTGCGGATGGCGGGGGTCGATCAGCTCGACATTACTTTTCACGGGGTAGGTGGTCACGGTTCGACCCCCGAGCTGACGCTGGATCCCGTGGTGATGGCGGCCCAGGCTGTGCTGGCCTATCAGACCATCATCAGCCGCAATCTCGATCCCCAGCAACCAGCGGTGCTGACGGTGGGTGCCATCGAGGCGGGGCGTGACAACAACGTGATCCCGGCCAGTGCCGTGCTCAAGCTCAATCTGCGCTGGTTCAGCCACGAAGTGCGTGAACTGCTGCTGCGGCGTATCGACGAGGTCAACCGGGGCATCGCCATCGCTGCCGGGGTACCGGATGACAAGTTGCCGACCCGGCTGATGAAAGGCAGTGCCGGTGCCGTGGTCAATGATGCCGAGTTGATGAGCCGAGTCACGCCTGTCTTGCGTCAGCTGCTGGGGGAGCAGAACGTGATCAGTGATTTCCCCTCTGCCATGGGCTCAGAAGATTTTGCCGAAGCCTTCAAGGGGATGAATGTCCCTTATGCCTATCAATTCATCGGAGTGGCACCGCCCGCGGTATTTGCCAAGGCCAGGGCGGAGGGAAAAACCTTCCCTTATGGGTTGCACAATCCCGACTTCTTCGTGGATCTGGCCGCCATTCCGGTCGGGGCCAGGGTCAATACGGCGACCGCGCTTAGCGTACTGGCCAAATCGGCGGGTCCGGCACAATAGCTGCGTTGAGCATTGACTACGGGTAAATAAAGGCAGGGTGTCTCGCGAGAGCACCCTGTTGTCATCGTGGCAGTTACCTCCTGTGTTGTCGCAAACATGACAATGAGTTTTGTGTCAAGCGAGCCTGATCCCTTATCCTGTTGGCTATTGCGCTGCACTGGCAGCGAGCCAATCAGGGATGACATTTATGCGCCGCGTCGACTCTCACCCTCGCTTCTCTTGTTCCTCACCGCAACAGATGACCGCCCCGGGGCGCCGCTGGTCGGCCCTGCTGCTGGCGGGGCTCACTGCGCTGCTGCTGAGCGGCTGTGGCCCCGACAAGCTTGTCGCCAATACGCCGACCGCGCAAACTGATGCCCAGCAGGAGGCCGAGGCGCCGAGTTCAGTCGTGCAAGCCAATGCCCGTCAATATCGGGATGCCCCGGCGCTGGCGCTGGTCTTCTCCGGCCCCTTGGCACCCAAGGCGAACTGGCAGAGCTGGCTTTCTGTGAGTGAGGGAGGCAAGCAGGTGCAGGGGGAGTGGATCCTGGCCGACGATGGTCGCACCCTCTACTTCCCGAACGTGCAGCCCGATAAAAGTTACGAGGTGAGCCTCAAGGCGGGGCTGGGTCCATCCCCCCAGCGCTGGACCCTCAAGACCCGCCCGCTGGAAGCGGGAGCCTCCTTTACCGCCAGTGGCATGGTATTGCCGCTGCGCGACGAGCTACGCCTGCCCATCAGCGCGGTCAATGTGGATGAGGTCAATATCGACTTCTTCCGGGTCGATGCGGAATATCTGCCCCGTTTCCTGGCCGAGTATCGTCCCGGTGCTGGCATGGGCAACTGGGAGCTTGAGCAGATCACCAAGCGGGCCAAGCGGGTGTTCAGCGGCCGTTACGCGCTGGAACTCGATGCCAACCGGCGCGAGACCCGCCTCATCAACGTCAAGGAGCCGCAGCTGACGGAGGCCGGTGTCTACTTTGCGGTGATGTCGCCCCTTGGCAACTACGACTGGCGCAAGGAGACCACCTATTTTGCGGTGAGCGACATGGGGCTCAGTGCCCGCCGTTACCGCGATCAGCTGGAGGTGTTCGTGAGCTCCCTGGCCAGTGCCGACCCGCTCAAGGATGTGCAGCTCTCCCTGCTCGACGAGAAGGGCAACCGGCTGCAGGTGCAAAATACCGATCCGCAGGGCCATCGTCGCTTCGATCAGGTGCAGGGTGCACGCCTGCTGCTGGCCGAGCAGGGCAACCATCTGGCAGTGCTGCGCCTCGATGGTGCGGCGCTCGATCTCTCCACCTTCGATCTCGGCACTCAGCCCTGGCAGGCCCAGCAGCTTTATCTGTTCAGCGGGCGTGACCTCTATCGTCCCGGCGAGCAGCTCGACAGCGAGATCCTGCTCAAGGGGCAGGATGGCCAGCTGCTGCCGGGGATGGCAGTGGAGCTGGAGGTGAAACAGCCGGACGGCCAGCTGCTCGAACAAAAGCGGCTGCTGCCCGATAGCCTTGGCGCCGCCCACTACGGCTTGCGCCTGCCGATTGATGCGCCGCTCGGGCGCTGGACCATCAACCTCAAGACCGCCGCCGGTAGCCGCTTCGAGTGGCCTTTTCTGGTGGAGGAATTTCTGCCTGAGCGCTTGAAACTGCAGCTTGGCAAGGGGCCGGATGGGGAAGTCATGGATCTGGACGCCGCCCTGACGTTGCCACTGCAAGGCGACTATCTCTACGGTGCGCCGGCGAGTGCCACCAAGGCCAAGGCGGAGGTAAAGATCAGCCGCGCCACCATGCCTTTTACTCAGTGGCAGGAGTTCACTCTGGGTGACGTGCTGCTTGCCGAGCAGGCCAAGGATCTCGAGCCTCTCAATCTCACCCTCGATGCGCAGGGGCAGGGGACTTTTTCGTTAGCTGATGAGCTCGATGGGGGGGGCGCCCTCGGGCCGCTGGAGGTGGCCTATCGGGTTTCCTTGTCTGAGCCTGGTGGCCGCGCCGTCAATCGCAGCCGCACCCAGTATGGCTGGCCCGCGGGCAGCCAGTGGCCGGCGCTCAAGGCCGATTTCGTGGCGGAGCGGGTAGAGGGGGGCAAGCCGCTCCCCTTCCAGATCCTCAACCTCGATGACAAGGGTCAGCCGGTGGCGGGGGCGGTGAAGGTGCGCCTTATCAACGAGTACCGAGACTACTATTGGCACTACGCCGATGGGGAGGGGTGGAAGTACGAGTTCAACAGCCAGCCCTATCTGGAGCAGGAGCAGACCCTGCAGCTGGATGGCAAGGGGCCGACCCCGCTCACGCTGCAACTGGCGGCGGGCTGGTATCGATTGGAGGTGGAGAACAGTCAGGGCCATCAATCGAGCCTGCGGGTGGAAATAGGCAGTTACGCCTGGGGCGGCGGTGGCGAGCAGGCACGGCCCGACAAGATTGCCATCACCCTCGACAAGCACGCCTATCAGGCGGGTGACAAGGCCAAAGTGACGCTGGTGGCGCCGCGCCCCGGCAAGGGGTTGCTGCTGGTGGAAGATGGAGACGGCCTGCGCTGGTGGCAGCGTATCGAACTCAAGGGCGCAGGTGGCGATGCCAAGGATGCCCGCGGCGAGTTCGAGATCCCGGTCAGCCCCGAGTGGCAGCGCCATGACTTGCATATTTCTGCCCAGATCGCCGCGCCAGACAGCGCCTCCAAACCGGCTGGCAAGCCGCAGGGGCAGAGCCTGCGCTCGGTCGGGCTGGTGCCGCTCACCCTGGATCGGGAAGCGCGCCGTCTGCCGCTTACCCTGAGCGCGCCTGATAGAGCGGTGCCGCTCACCCGGCTGGAGGTGACCGCCACTTCCACCCCCAACAGTCAGGGCCGCGTGGTGCTGGCTGCGGTGGATCGGGGCGTGCTCAACATCAGCGACTACCAGCCCCTCGACCCATTCGAGATCTTCTTTGGCCGCAAGCGCTTCGCCCAAGATTTGTTCGACAATTATGGCCAGGTGATCCCGCCGCAGGATGGCAAGTTGGCCCGCCTCAACTATGGGGGGGATCGGGCGCCGCTGAAAAAGGGCGGCGCGCTGGAGAGCCGGGTCGAGATCGCCGCACTGTGGAGCGGCGAGGTGAGTTTTGATGAGAGCGGCAAGGCGGTGATCCCGCTCGATCTGCCCAACTTCAACGGCGAGCTGGCGCTGATGGCGCTGGCCTGGAACGAACAGCAAGTGGGTGAGGCCGATCGTGCCGTCAAGGTGGTGGCACCGCTGGTGGCCGAGATCGGTTGGCCGCGCTTTGGCGCCAGAGGCGATGAGACCCGGGCGCTGGTGCAGCTGCGCAACATGAGCGGTGAGGATCAGACCCTCTCCCTTGTGTGGACTCTCAATGGCGGGCTCAAGGCACACGGCGAGCTGCCCGGCACCCTTTCCCTTAAAAGCGGCGAGGAGCAGTGGCTGACCCTGCCGCTCACCGTGACTGGGGCGAACGGCGTGGCAAGCCTGCAGTTGGTGGCCCGCGGCAAGGATTTTGCCATCAGCCGCGACTGGTTTTTGCCGCTGCGCTCCCCCTGGCCGGCCGAGACTCGCCAGCGCTACCAGATGCTGGCTCCCGGCCAGCAGATGAGCTTTGCGCCAGCTGAGCTGGCCGGTCTGGATCGCGCCAACCTGCAAGGGCTGCTCAGCCTCTCCGGCACTCCCCCCTGGGATCCGGCAGCCCAGTGGCAGGCGCTGGCTGACTACCCCTACGCCTGTCTGGAGCAGACCTTGTCCCGTGCCTGGCCTTACTTGCTGACCACGGCGGATGAGCGGGCCGCCTGGAGCAAACCCGCAGAGGGCAAGCAAGCGGCGAGTGAGGCGGATGTGCAGCGCGCCCTGCTGCAGCGGCTGCAACGGTTGCAACTGCCAAGCGGCGGCTTTGGTTTGTGGGATGGTCGCTCCGACGAGGAGCAGTGGCTCACCGCCTATGCCGCCGACTACCTGCTGGCGCGCAAGGAGGCGGGCGACGCAGTGCCGGAGGCGATGCTCAATCAGGCGCTGAACCGGCTGCAGAGCTATCTCACCGACAGCCAGTACGGCGAGCGCTGGAGCAGTGCCCCCGAGCACAGCCGTCTTGCCTATCAGGCTTACAGTGCCTATGTGCTGGCCCGGGTGGGTAAGGCCCCACTCGCTACCTTGCGCCTTGTCTGGGAGCAGCAGGCCGATCACGCCCGTTCCGGTTTGCCGCTCTTGCACCTCTCGCTGGCGCTCTCGGTCATGGGGGATGAGCAGAATGCCGCCAAGGCCCTCAGCCGGGCATTGGCGACCGAGCGCGGGGACGACTATCTGGGGGATTACGGTTCACCGCTGCGTGATGAAGCCCTCGAGCTCTCCCTGCTGCGCCAGCACAAGCTGGCTGCGGAGCGCTGGCCGGCCCTCAGTGCCAAGGTGGCCGATACCCTGGCTCACCGTCAGTGGCTCAGCACCCAGGAGCGGCTCGCCTTGTTGCGACTCGCCCGCTTCGATCCGGCCGTCGACTGGCAGGCCAAGGTGACTTCCTCTCTTGGCAGCGGAGCCCTGAGCGGTTCGGCCCCGTTGCAACTGGGTGCCCCCGAAGCACTGGCGGCGAGCATCGTCACCAACGAGGGCAAGGGCTCCCTCTATGTGCAGCGCACTCTGGTAGGTTACCCCGAACAGGCACCGGCACGGGTCAGCAAGGGGATGAGCGTGACCCGCAGCTGGTTCAACAGCGACGGTCAGCGTTTTGATCCCGCCAAGGTGAAGGTCGGCGATCTGGTGGTGGTGCGGCTCAACGTCAGCAGTGAATCGGCAGTGCCCGATGCCCTGCTGGTGGAGATGGTGCCCGCTGGCTTCGAGCTGGAGAACCCGGCCCTTGGCAACAGCATCAAGCTCGAAGAGCTCTCCATCGAGGGGAAACCGGCGTGGCAGAGCGAGTGGAACGACTATCTCAAGCATCAGGAGTTTCGTGACGACCGCTACACGGCGGCGCTGGATCTGAGCGAGGGGAGCAACCAGCAGCTGATTTACCTGATGCGGGCGGTGACGCCGGGTCGCTATCAGGTGCCGCCGACCCAGGTGGAGGATATGTACCGGCCCGAGCTTAGGGCTGTGGGTGAGGATATCCATGAGGTAACTATCTCTGAGTAGCTGGCGCTTGATGAGTCGCAGACGCCTTCTGAGCAACGTTTCTTCCAGTGAGCGGGTTCGCCCGCTCACTTTCTGGCAGCATGGTTGGCTGAAATTGGGTCGCAGCGGCCGCGCTGGCTGGCGCTGGCTTGGCCATCTGCCACGCTGGCTGCGTTTCTCGGTGCTGGGCGTTGTAGCACTGCTCCTTTCATTGCTGGCGCTGGATCGACTCTTCCCTCCGCCACCACTCGACCCTGCCTACGCACGGGTGGTGCTCGACATGAAGGGGCGGCCGCTGCGCGCCTTTGCCGATACCAGTGGGGTGTGGCGCTACCCCGTGACCCTGGAGCAGGTCTCCCCCCGCTATATCGAGGCACTGCTGGGCTACGAGGATCGCTACTTCTGGCGTCATCCCGGGGTCAATCCAGTGGCCATGGTGCGCGGCATCGGTCAGTGGCTACGCTACGGGCGGGCCGTGTCGGGCGGCTCGACCCTCACCATGCAGGTGGCGCGCCTTATCGAGCCCTACCACAGGAGCGTGCCCGGCAAGCTGCGGCAGATGGCGCGCGCACTGCAGCTGGAGTGGCACTACGACAAGCGCACCCTGCTCACCGTCTACCTCAACCGGGCGCCGTTTGGCGGCAACCTGGAGGGGGTACAGGCGGCAAGTTTTGCCTATCTCGGCAAGAGCGCCGCCAAGCTGACCTATGCCGAGGCGGCGCTGTTGGCGGTGCTGCCGCAGGCCCCCAGCCGCAACCGGCCGGACCGCCATCCCGAGCGGGCCCGCGCCGCCCGTGACAAGGTGATGGAGCGGTTGGTGGCGCAGGGTGTCTGGCCCGAACCGGTGTGGTTGGAGGGGCGCATCGAACCTGTGCTGGCCCGCGGTCACTTCACGCCGATGGAGGCGCCGCTGTTTGCCCGTCTCGCCGCCGACAATCAGGCGGGGGCGCTGGTGCACACCACCATCGATGGCGATCTGCAGCGCTGGCTGGAGGGGCGGGTGGCCAGCTATATCCGGCGCTTCCCCGAGCAGACCTCCGCGGCGTTGCTCTTGGTAGACAACAAAACCATGGCGGTGCGCGCCTATGTGGGCAGCGCCGAGTATGGCAATTTGCGCCGCCACGGTTACCTCGACATGGTCCAGGCGATCCGTTCCCCCGGCTCTACGCTGAAGCCCTTCATCTACGGTCTGGCCATGGACGAAGGGTTGGTGCACTCGGCCTCCCTGCTCTCCGATGCGCCGAGGCTGGGATCTGACTATCGCCCCGCCAACTTCTCCGGCGCCTTTCAGGGGCCGGTGACCCTGGCCCAGGCGCTGCAGCAATCCCTCAACGTGCCAGCGGTGCAGGTGCTGGAGGCGCTTGGGGCCGACAAACTGGTCAGCCGCCTCGACAACGCCGGGGTGAGACTGGCGCTCTCCGACAAGCCCAATCCGGCCATCGCGCTGGGGGCGGCGGGCATTCGGCTCGAGCAGTTGGTGGCGCTCTACAGTGCGCTGACCCGGCAGGGGCAGGTGGCGATGCCGGTCTGGCTGGCAGGGCAGCAGGCGGTGTCACGCCCCTTGCTGAGCCCGGGGGCCGCCTGGATCATCTGGCAAATCTTGAGTGCGCAGGGACGCTCAGATCAGCCTTTTGCCAGCGAGGCGACTGGCCGGGTCAACCGGCTGGCCTGGAAGACCGGCACCAGCTATGGCTATCGCGACAGCTGGGCGATGGGGGTCTCCGGTCGCTGGACCATCGGCGTCTGGCTGGGGCGCCCCGACGGCACCCCCATGCCCGGTTTCTACGGCCAGAGCGCGGCGGTGCCGCTGCTGCTCTCGGTCTACTCGCGGCTGGCTGACAACAGCCCTCTGCCGGCGCAGCCCAATACGGTGAGCGAGGCCGAAGTTTGCTGGCCGCTGGGGCGCAAGGCGAGTGCAACCCTGCCTGAGGCCTGTCTGCAGCGCCAGAGTGCCTGGTTGCTGGAAGAGCGTGATCCTCCCACCTTGCCGGATCCCATGGATTGGCCCTCGCCGCTGCGCCAAGTGGCGTTGACCAAGGAGGGCAAGCCGACCCTGGCACGCTGCCAGGATGCGGTGCAATCCGGTTTTCGGGCGCTCTGGCCATTGTCGCTGGAGCCTTGGCGGGTGCCTGGCGAGCGACGGCAGGCGCTGCTTGCCAGTGGTTGCAAGGGAGAGGAGCAGAGCGCCGAGCTGCAGGCCCCCATTCGCATCGTGGCGCTGGGGGAGGGCAATCTTATCCGCAGCCAGCGCTACCGGTTGCAGCCCAAGGTGCTGGGCGGTGTCGGCAAGCCGGCCTGGTTTCTCAATGGCCAGCGGCTGCGCTGGGACGGCGATCAGGTGCTGAGCGTGGCGGGTCGTTATCAGCTGGTGGTGGTGGATGAAGCAGGCAACAGCGATCGCATCGAGTTTCGCTTGGAAAATCCCTCCTGAGGGGAGGCGCCTCTGTTTGGCGTGTCAGAATATTGACGACATCGGGGGATGACTCCGATGTCGTCAGCGGATTGTCGATTTCCCCGCAGGGGGTAGTGGAGTCAGGGCTTGACCTGCCCCAGACGGGTGAAGAAGTGCTGACTCTTGCGCTGGTGGAAGTGGCTCTTCTTGATGGAGTGAAACACCAGCTTGCTGTCCGGATGGCTTGCCTTGAGACGATGGATCATCGCCATGGCGGGCAGGCCGGTACTCACCAGGGTGGTGAGCGGCAGACTCTGGGTCTGCGGCCCCAGCAGCTGGTTGAGCCCCTGCTGGGCCTGCTCGAAGCGGGTCAGCACGGTGGGCTCGGCGTAGCCGCTGCCCAGCATGGTGAGCAGGGCATCGAGCGCCTGATTAAACTCGGCCAACTGCTGGCGAAAGCCGCTGCGGCTGCGCAGGGCGATCAGCTCTGCAAACGGGATGTCGGCCAGGTGAGTGGGCACTTGCAGCGGGATCTCGAGGTGGAAGCAATCCTGCCCCCCCCGGTTGTGATAGCGGGATTCAAGCAGGTGGAGCAGCCGGTCCAGATAGTCGTGATCGGTGATGAGGGCCCCCTCATTGGCAAGTGCCCACTCGCGGGCGAGCCGCATGGAGAGCAGGTTGGCAAAACGCCGTGCCATCCTGAACCCGCCCTCCTCCCGGCTGGCAAAACCGTGCGCCAGGCAAAAGCCGTGCAGCCGCTCCAACCCTGCCTGGGCCGGGCAGAAACAGTCGTGGTTGGCAGGCTGGCGCCAGCGGCCGATCAACTCCTTGTTGCCAAACACCTTGTGGCGCACGAAGTCGGGGGCGACAAGGCCGGCAATCTGACTCTCTATCTGGGGAGTGATGGCGGCAAAGAAGGCGGCATCCGGCCGCTCGGCCAGCAGATCCGTCTCCTGTTCGAGCGTCTGCAGCAGGGCGGTGAGGCCGCTCTTCTCACTGACGGTGAAGACGAAGGCGAGCCGCTCCAGATAGAGCAGGGCAAACTTGAGCCAGAGCTCGTCACGTACTTCCATGCCGGGGTAGTAGATGTAGGTCTTCATCGAATGGGTCTGTGGTCAGGAATGTTGCCGGGACGCAGGTTCGGGAATATACGCAAGATTGCCTCGGTGCGGCAAACATTGCGTGGGGGAATGTGAGCAAACGCTCATCCAGTAGGCGATGGCCACAAAGTTCTGATATAATTCGCGCCCTTAAATCAAGGTCACCCGAGTCATTACCATGAAGTTCATTATCAAGCTGTTCCCGGAAATCACCATCAAGAGCAAGTCGGTTCGCCAGCGCTTTATCAAGATCCTGCAGGGCAATATCCGTAATGTCCTGCGCCGGTTCGACGACGATGCCCGGGTGCGGATGGATTGGGACAAGCTGATCGTGAGCTCGCGCAATGACCAGTTCCGTGAACAGGCCATCGAAGCCCTGGCCTGCATTCCCGGCATTCAGGCTTTCCTCGAGGTACAGGCCAGCAAGTTTACCGACCTGCACGACATCTTCGAGCAGGTGAAAGCCGTGTGGGGTGACCAGCTCGAGGGGAAAACCTTCTGCGTGCGCGCCAAGCGCCACGGCAAGCACGAGTTCTCCTCCCTCGAAGTGGAGCGCTACGTGGGCGGTGGTTTGAACCAGCACTGCGTGAGCAACGGCGTGCGCCTCAAGAACCCGGATGTGAAGATCAACCTCGAGATCGACGGCGAAGAGCTCTTTATTGTCAGCGCCATCCATCAGGGCCTGAGCGGCATGCCCATCGCTACCCAGGAGGATGTGCTGAGCCTCATCTCCGGCGGTTTTGACTCCGGTGTGGCCTCCTTCCAGTTCATCAAGCGCGGCTGCCGGGTGCACTACTGCTTCTTCAATCTGGGCGGTGCCGCTCACGAGATTGGCGTCAAGCAGGTGGCCTATCACCTGTGGAACCGCTTCGGATCTTCCCATCGGGTGCGTTTCACCGCGGTGGACTTCGAGCCGGTGGTGGCCGAGATCCTCGAGAAGATCGATAACGGCCAGATGGGCGTGGTGCTCAAGCGGATGATGATGCGTGCCGCCGCCAAGGTGGCCGACGAGTTCCAGATCCCGGCACTGGTGACCGGCGAGTGCGTGGGTCAGGTCTCCAGCCAGACCCTCACCAACCTGAACGTCATCGACCGGGTGACCGACAAGGTGATCCTGCGCCCGCTTATCACCTGGGACAAGCCGGACATCATCAGTGAAGCCCGCCGCATCGGCACCCTGGAGTTCGCCGAGACCATGCCGGAGTATTGCGGTGTCATCTCCAAGAAGCCGACCGTGAAGGCCGAGCTCTCCCGTATCGAGGCGGAAGAGGAGAACTTCGACTTCGCCATTCTGGACAAGGTGGTGGCCGAGGCCCGTTACCTCGACATTCGTCGCATCGGTGAAGAGACCGCCGCCGAGGTGCAGGAAGTGGAGACTACCGCCGAGAGCGGCGACAACGAGGTGATCCTCGATATCCGCTCCATGGACGAGCATGACGAGAAGCCGTTGCTGGTAGAAGGGCGTGAGGTCATGCATATCCCCTTCTTCAAGCTGGCCACCGCCTTTGGCGATCTGCCCAAGGAGAAGACCTACCTGCTCTACTGCGATCGCGGCGTGATGAGCAAGCTGCAGGCGCTCTATCTGAAAGAGAAGGGCTTTGCCAACGTCAAGGTGTACCGTCCGTAATGTGGCATTCATGCATGCATAAAAAAATCCGGCCAATGAGCCGGATTTTTTTATTTCACTCGGGGGAGATGATGTTCGTTAAGGGCAGGGCACCGGGGTAAAGGTGGATTGCCCCTGACAGCGCCACCCCATCTCCGCCTGGCGCATCTGCCACAGGTTGTTGCTGCGAAACAGGGTCAAGATGTAGATCATGTCGCTCTTGGTGCCGTCGAGGGCAACGGAGAGCACCAGATCGTTGTCCAGCTGTTGTGCCTGGATGCGACTGGGGATGTCGCTGTGGCCGACAAAACGCAATGCCACTTCACGATAGTCATTGACCCAGCTCTGCTGGGCAGTGCTTGCCTGTCGGATCTGCTGGTTGAACTGCTGCACCGGGGTGGAAGCGAGCCGTCCAAACAGTACCTGCGCTTCGGCCTGCGCCGTTGCCACATTCATCAATAGCAGTGATGTGATGAGTCCAAGTTTTTGCATGAGGGATTCCGGCTTACAACACTGGACCTTATGACAACAGAAAAGCCTGCTTGGTTCAACGCAACCTGGCCAGGAGTGCGACTCTACCCCTGGCCACAATATCAATTGCGCTGCAGGGAGAAGGTGGGCAGTGACAAATGCCAATAGATGGCCGCCACCCGCAAACCGAACACCGCCGTCATGCAGATGAGCATGGCGGTCACCCGATCCACGTTTACCTCCAGCGCCAGGGTATAGAGGATGCCCCCCAGGATGCAGGCGGTGGCATAGATCTCTTTTTGCAAGACCATGGGCACCTCCCGGGCCAGCACGTCCCTGATCATGCCGCCGGCCACCCCTGTCATGGTGCCCATCAATACGGCGATCAGCCCCGATGTACCAAAGTTGAGGGCTTTTTGCGCCCCGATCACGGTAAAGAGTGCCAGCCCGAAGGCATCGGCGACCGGCAGCACGTACCAGGGCATGCGACGGGGCAGCTTGACCATCCACATCCCGATGAGTGCCGTTGCTATCACTACCCAGATGTAGAGCGGGTCGCGTACCCAGAAGACGGGGGTGGCCCCCAGGATCATGTCGCGAATGGTACCGCCCCCGATGGCGGTGACTGCCGCCAATACCATGACGCCAAAACCGTCCATCCTGAGACGACCCGCCACCAGAACCCCCGAAAACGCGAATACCGCAGTACCAAACATGTCGCTGATGTAAACAATCTGCTCAACCAGTGTTTGCATGGAGAACAACTCACGTCCAATTGTTGATGGGGTCGCGATTTTAGGGGGATTGCGGCGTCTGACCAATGGCTGCCAGCAAGAAGTGGGAGCCAGACCAAGTTTTTGCCGGCGGTGATGATGCCGGTTGGTGTCATGGCGCCAGAGTTGTGCCAGATCGCCGGCAAGGCGCACGCTGCTTCACCCACCGCCCTCGGTTGTTTGCATCATGAACCTTGCAGGAAAAACAGAGCATTTTTTTCCTCAAGTTCAACGAGAACATGCCGATAAATAGGGTAAGCGGCGTTAATGCGATGAAGCGTTGAAAATAATGCTAAAGACATCGAAAAAGAGGCCGTTAAATAAGAGGCATCGAACAGGAAAGACAATAAAGTTCGAGCAAATTAAATAGTAAATTTAATAGCTTAGGAGAATAGTCATGGGTCTTTATATCAATACGAACGTTTCATCGCTTAACGCTCAGCGTAACCTGATGAACACCAACAAATCTCTGGATACATCCTACACCCGTCTGGCATCCGGTCTGCGCATCAACAGCGCCAAAGACGATGCCGCCGGTCTGCAGATTTCCAACCGTTTGACCTCCCAGATCAATGGTCTGGATCAGGGCAACCGCAACGCCAACGACGGTATCTCCGTCGCCCAGACCGCCGAAGGCGCCATGGAGGAAATCACCTCTATGCTGCAACGAATGCGTACCCTGTCCCAGCAATCCGCCAATGGCTCCAACAATTCGGATGACCGAGTGGCATTACAGGCTGAGTATAAACAACTGAATACAGAAATTAACCGTATTGCAAAAGACACAACGTTTGGCGGTCAAAATTTACTCGATGGTAAGTACAAGGGCACTTTTCAAGTCGGTGCGGATGCTGGGCAAACTATTTCTTTTAGACTAGACAAATTCGCATTCTCGCTAAGTGGAATTGCTGGTGGTACTACAGGTAAAGCAACAGTAGTTGCTGATACGACCACTAGTGATGCTTTCAAGGTAACTAAATCAACTACAGGGAATGTAAATTTTAGTGATATCAAGTCAATTACCAGCTCATTAAATGCACAAAAATCAATGGCTAACCTAGACTTTATGATTAAAGCAGTTGATAGTAAAAGGGCTGACTTGGGCGCAGTACAAAATCGTTTTGATTCTACCATTCGTAATCAGGCTAACGTGTCTGAGAATGTCAGCGCTGCGCGCTCACGTATCCGTGATGCTGACTTTGCCACTGAAACTGCCAACTTGACCAAGCAGAACATTTTGCAGCAGGCAGCCTCGACCATACTGTCTCAGGCGAACCAGCGGCCGCAGTCTGCACTTTCCTTACTACAAGGCTAACAAAAGAAAACAGGGCGGTTGTTCAGGCCGCCCTGGTCAAGAGATGGAACAAAGGGGTGTTCGGGTCGCACTCTGTTCTATCGTGAGAGAAATGCTTCTCTACTACTTATGTATTATGCAATGCCAAGTGTTGTCCAGTTGTTCAGTTCTGTCACGCTTGGTCATATTCTCCTGAGCGTATGCTCGTTTTAGGCCGGTTTACCGGCCTCTTTTTATTGTGCCGTCAAATTGACGCCACCCCACCATAGAAAGCACAAACTGTGCCAACATTCTGATTTCATCTCCTTCGCACCAGCGTTAGGGCGTACTCCCGAGCACTGGGGACGGCTTGCCACCATCTTGCCGCTTGCCGGATAAAACTTGCCGCTTTAGGCAACAATTTTCCTAAAGCTTATGTGAATGTTGCCGCTAACTAAGATGAAGCAATCGAGGGGTGTTCGGAATCCAACGTTTGCACTACTGCGGGTGGCCTGTTCGTTCAAACAGACACCCGCCAGAAGAATCAGGCTCGTTCAACCTGTTCTTCTAACGGTGGGACGCCGCTTTGGCGGCGCAACCCGCAGTCGCATGTTCTTCGGGAGAATATTTTATGGCCATGTATATCAACACGAATACTTCATCACTGAACGCCCAGCGTAACTTGATGAACACCAACAAGTCCCTGGATACGTCCTATACCAGACTGGCTTCCGGTCTGCGTATCAACACCGCCAAGGACGATGCTGCTGGTTTGCAGATCTCTAACCGCTTGACTTCACAAGTCAACGGGTTAGATCAGGGTAACCGTAACGCGAATGATGGTATCTCTGTTGCGCAAACGGCAGAGGGTGCAATGGATGAGATTACCAACATGTTGCAACGTATGCGTACGTTATCACAACAATCGGCTAACAGCTCCAACAACTCGGATGATCGAGTAGCATTACAAGCTGAATATAAGCAATTAAATACAGAGATAAATCGTATCTCCAAAGATACAACTTTTGGCGGTCAAAATTTACTTGATGGTAAATATAAAGGCACGTTTCAAGTTGGTGCTGATGCTGGTCAAACCATTTCATTTCGATTAGATAAATTTGCGTTTACTCTAAGTGGCATCGCTGGTGGGACAACAGGCAAAGCAACAGTGGTTGCTGACACAACGACTAATGATGCTTTTAAAGTGACAAAAGCCACTACGGGCAATGTGTCTTTTACTGATATTAAATCTATAACAAGCGCCTTAAATGCACAGAAATCAATGGCTAACTTGGATTACATGATTAAAGCTGTGGACTCAAAGAGGGCAGAGCTTGGTGCGATTCAGAATAGGTTTGATTCGACCATTCGCAACCAGTCCAATGTGTCCGAGAACCTGAGCGCTGCACGTTCTCGTATCCGTGACGCAGACTTTGCGACCGAGACAGCCAATCTAACCAAGCAGAACATTCTGCAACAGGCAGCGTCCAGCATCCTGGCGCAAGCCAACCAAAGACCGCAATCTGCTCTGTCCCTGCTGGGCTAACAGAAAAGCAGTGATGAGAAAGTAAAAGGAGCGACGATATGGCCAATGAAATTGGGATCCCGTCATCGGTCACTCCTTCTTCTCTTCAGTCAAGTAGCAAGAGCGGCCAATCGGCCGCTCAAGTGCTATCTGGCACGACGGAAGAGCAGCGGGTGACGGCACAACAGGATGTGAAAAAACAGCAGGATGCTCTGAATGGTGAAAAAATCGCCAAACAGGGTGTATCCAATGCCGATATTGAAAATGAGGTCCAAAACTTGCAGGAGTTCAGCAAGTTGCAAGGTTGGACTGTCAATTTCAGTGTTGAGAATGATCTGGATCAGGTGGTCATCAAGGTGATGGACGCCGAGACCAAGTCAATGATCCGGCAGATCCCGAGTGAGGAGCTGCTGGCCATCAGCAAGCGGATCAAGGATCTGCGTGAGGGTGATGTATCCGGCGGCGGTTCGCGGGTCGGGCTGCTGCTCGATAACGAGATCTGATACGAAAAAATTAAGAGGAGAGAGAGTATGCCCACCATTACGTCTGCCGGTGCCGGCTCCGGACTCGATTTGGAGTCAGTGATTGCTGCCAGTGTCGATGCCAAAAAGGCACAACTGATGCAGCCCATCACCACCAAGAAGACCAACACTCAAATCACTCTCTCCGGTGTGGGGCAGCTGAAGTCTGCCATCGCCTCGTTCGTGACCACTCTGCAGGCCATGGCGAAGGATGATGCGTTCAACAAGCGATCCATCAACATTACCCAGGACAAGGACAAACCCGTGCTCAAGGTGGAGAGCAAGGCGGGGGCCTCCAACGGTCAATATGACATCAGTGTCGAACAATTGGCGAAGTCCAGTAAATTTGACGGTACCTTCGACTCGTCGACGACCCCCCTCATCACCCAGGACGGGAAACTGACGTTCAAGGCTGGCGATAAAATGTTCGATGTCGACGTCAAAGCTGGCGATTCGTTGCAATCCATCCGAAAGCGCATCAACAATGACGCAGACAACTTCGGTCTGAGCGTCAACATCATGAATACCTCAGATGGTAAATCCAAGCTGATGATCGACTCCGGGGTCAGCGGCGACGGCAAGGATCTGCAGATCACCGGCAGCACCACCGAGTTGACCGACAACCTGGTGTCCAAGTTGACCCAAAGCCAGAGCGCTCAGGATGCCAAGATCAAGGTAGATGGCAACGCCCTGACGAGTGCGACCAATACCTTTGATGGCACCATAGTCGGGCTCAAACTGACCGTGCTCAGAGAGTCGGATAGCACGACCTCTACCGATGTAGGTGGCAATCCGGTCAAGACCTACAGCTCGAACAAGGTTGACATTAGCACTGACAAGGCCGGTATCAAAGATATGGTCAAAAGCTTTGTCGATGGTTACAACGCGCTGGTGAAGAAGAGTAATGAGTTGGGCAAACGTAGCTCTATCGTTGCTGGAAAAAACCAAAATGATGGTGGAGCGCTGGCTGGTGATGCGACAACACGCGCAGTGATCAACATGATGGGCGGTGCTATCAACGAGCCCTCACAAAAATCCTCAACCTATTCAACGATTTTCCAGATGGGTATCAAGATGGATAACAAGGGGGTATTGTCTATCGACGATACCAAGTTCAGCGAGGCCATCGACAAGAACTTTGATCAGGTGGTTGCTGTGTTTGGCGGCAAGGATGGGGTTGCAGGCAAGCTGGCCAGCCAGCTGGAAACCTACTCCAAGACCGGTGGCCTGTTGGCCAAACGGGAAGATTCGCTCAATACCGATCTGCGCGAAGTAAGCCGCAAGGAGTCGGATATTACCGCCCAGCTGACCAAGTATCAGGAGACCTTGCGGGCCCGTTATGGCAGCCTGGACAGTATGCTGGCTAAGATGAACAAGTCGGCCTCTTATCTGAATCTGCTCAATACCAAAACGAATTAATACGTAGTCAGGAGCCGTGCCTCTTATGTATCGGAAAAATATCAAGGCTTACACCACCCAGAATCTGCAGTCCGAGCTGGCGGTGGCAGATCCCTACCGGGTGATCCAGCTGTTGATGCAGGGTTGCCTCGAGCGTCTTGCCCAGGCCCGTGGTGCCATCGAACGTCGTGATTTCGAGGCCAAGTCCCAGTCCATCTCCAAGACCATGGCCATCATCAACGGTTTACAGGACTCTCTGGATCTTTCTTATGGTAAAGTTCCAGAGGATCTTTTTGCTCTGTATGACTATATGAAGGTACGGATGATGGATGCCAGTCGCGACATGGACATGGCCGCCATCGACGAGGTGATGAACCTGATGCTGACCATTAAAAGCGGTTGGGATGCTATACCTGTCGAGATGCGTGAAAAGGCTTTAGCTCAACAACATATTGGTAGACAAAATGAGCTATAACCGTTTCCCTGAATTAATGACAGTAGGTCGAGAGTTGCTGACCTTATTGGAAAATGGGGAAGTGAATGCAGCTGAGTTGTTAATTGATCGTTACCTAGAAATGTTTAATGATTTTTTTCAGAATGCTAAATTAGAACTTGTGATTGACATAGAGCAGCAGCAAGCATTGTTAGAATTTCAATCTATCTATAAACAAGTAGAAAATACTAAGAACCAGACTGAAGCTGCTTTGTTGAAAATTTCAAAAGCAGGTCGAGCATCTGATCTTTACAAGCTGAATCTAGGTTAGTGATCTATGATGGATTTTAATAAAAAAATTAATGAAATAGAAAGTGAGTTAACCCGTCTCGAGCGCCAGAAAGAGCAGGAAGCTGCTATGCTCGATGTACTACCAGTTCGTTATGAACTGAATATGATGGCATTAGAAAAATACATGCCAGATATATATAATTTTTTCAAAGATTATGTACCCGAACGTGCATTTCGATTTTTTTGTACTGAAAATGGAGAGCCAAATGTTCTCTGGTTATCAGAAAATAAGGCTCTCTATGGTAATGAGCCATTTAAAGATGCTGAGGAACAAGTTAAATATATATTTCAACACAATAAGTTACAATGCGTTAATTTTGTAAAGGACTGGTTCGTTGGTGGTCGTATACATATTAAATATAACAATGCCATTGCTGATTTGAAACCAGATATAACACGCTGTGATATGACTTTAAATAATTTTGTTGGCTTTGATATACCAATGGTAGTCATGTATGGTATAGGCCTTGGTTATCAGCTTGGATATTTGTATGAAAAGTTTAAGATAAAAAATCTTTTTGCTTTTGAGCCTGACTTAGATATATTTTATGCTTCTCTTTTTTGTTTTGACTGGAGTGCTCTTCTTGATTTCATGAGTAGGGAATCAATAAGTTTGCATATATTCCTAGGTGTTGATGAAAACCTCCTTGTGGGAGATATGATTAATGCCCTGAGTAGTAAAGGCGCATTTTGGTCATCAGCATATTTTTCGTTCGCACATTACAATTCAGATAAAATAAACAAATTGGTTGCTAGGGTTGAGAAGGAGTTTCACTTACTCAGGAGTGGGTGGGGGTTCTTCGATGACAATATATATTCATTGGCTCACAGTCGTATCCATCTATTAAATGAAGATTTTTTCTTAAAAAAAGAAAGAGATATGTCTTTTTTGAAAGATATACCAGCTTTTGTTGTTGGGAATGGACCTTCTTTAGATAAAAACATAAATTTTATTAAAAATTTATCAGATCAAGTAATTATTATTGCATGTGGTTCTGCAGTTAGTGCACTTTATAAAGAAGGAATTCAGGCTGATATATATGTTGCAGTTGAAAGAACCAAAAGTTCAGCTGACTTTCTAGACATAATGAATGCACGAAACTACTTGCGTGAGATGGCTTTCTTAAGTGTTGATGTCATTCATCCAGATTGTAAGAAGTTTTTTAGAAAAACAGGTTTAGCTTTTAAAGCAGATGAGCCTATTTATACATACTTATCGGCTTTATCAGAACAGAAATATGATACTCTAGATTATTCCAATCCTTTTGTTGGTAATTCAGGTTTAAATTATGCCTTGTTGTTAGGGTTTAAAAATGTATACTTGTTTGGTATTGACAATGGCTATAAAAATATAGAAACCCATCACTCCATATTAAGCCTATACTATAATGATAAAAAAGAAAGTAAAATTAAATCACATGTAGAAGATGCATTTTTATCCCCTGCAAATTTTGGCGGTGTAGCCTATACCAATAGGTTGTTTTCTCTTTCAGCATACAGAATGTCCCAACTCATTAGTGAATTTAAAAATACTATGTGTATGAATTGTAGCGATGGGATATATATTGATGGAGCAATTCCTCTTCATGCGGAAATGCTTAACCTTCATTCAAGAAAAATAGATAAAAAGAAGATAGTTGATAATATTTTTGATTGTGGGTTTATCAAGTTTGATGCCAGCAATCTAGATTTTGACATCCTACTAAATAAACCATTGTTTATTGATTTGATGGATATGTTCAGAAAGGACTGGAATGATGTATCTAGAGATTTCAATGATATATTATCATTGATGCAAAAACACCATGATTATTTGTATTATATTGGGCGTACCAGAGAAAGACACATATACAGAGTGCTAATTGGTTCATTGAATTATTTTTATGCCAATATGATTACACTAATGCTAATTATCATTGAGGTTGAGGGTAGCCTATTTAAGGAGAAGGTTGAGCAGGCGTTAAAAATATTAGATTCTTTTTTTGTTGAGGCTTGCGACCTATATTGTAATGCTTTTGAAAATGTCGATGATAATTATTTTACAGGCTTGAATGTTTTTAAGCATGACTGACAGTTTTAACGACATATAATCTGCTGGTTTGATACCTAAGTTGCTGTTCAGAATAGTATAGTACTGAATAAGGATGGGTTTACCTCACAACGGTAGATACATCCTATCCTCACGACGAGACCTGTTCAAAGGCCTCCCGGCTGACAGCAACTAACGTGGTTGTACCTTAGAACCCCGTTAAGAAAATTTCAATGTAATCTAAGATATTATCAGTACGGTAGCGGCATTTCTAATGCGATCTTTTTTCTTCAAACTGAAGAGCGATTCAGCTACCGCATTGTCCAGTTGTCACGTCGGCTCATAATTGGTGCTAGGTTGTTGGCCTGGCAGAAAGGCTGCTAGTCGTCACTATCATATTAGTTACTCTGGCCCCAGAGTGCACGATGACCTTGCTGTCTGGTTTACGCTGTCATTCGGCCATCAGCTGTGCACCCAACGCGAACTCGCGTGAAAGGATCTGTTTTATCCACCAGACCACCATTTTACAAGTAAAATATCTATAACTATAGCCAGATACAGCCAGCCAAATCAAGTGCGGATATAGGTGGTATTGGTAACCAAACCTGATTTACCCATATAACAATAACTTATCGCTGTATACAATTAGGTGCAGTGGTGGAAGATCTACGGGATACCCTACGTGGCGATTTATAGCCGAAAACCGTTGTGATCTGATTTATTTGCATAAGCTATCCCACCCGTTTTTACCACAGGTTTTGCCGTACTCATTCAGGTTGCCATCAATCTAGCGATAGCCATACACTGCGGCCTAAAGTGTGTGGGTCACGAATGAGTGTTTCTGGGGGCAGGTTGTTTTGAACACGTGAATAGCATCGAATGGTGCTGCTATGTATAAAAATAAGCCCAAGCGACATTTATTACCAGACACATTGTCATGACACTCCATACAGAGCGTGCTCGCTAATAAAATGATACTTCAGTCGGGCTCTCTTGTAAATTTCTGAGCGACCTTTTCAGTATATTCCACTTTTCTTTGATGCATTTTAACTGTACCCATAGCCTCAGGACCTCACTCTTTTCTTCCAGTAAGTCTCGAGCATGCTACTCACTATTATCCGGTTTGATGGCCCTCAGCCATTTATAAAAACTGTGTGCAGAAATCTCCAGCAAGTCATAGATTTCTACTCATTGAATAACCAAGAGCAGTTATCTAACGCACGGCTTTTCATTTAAAATTCAGGTGTAAATCGTGGAGTGCCCATACGCCCCTCTTATGCTAAAACTCTAGGGCTGGATCGTCTACTAGGGTGGGGACAGTCCACATTGTTACAATTATTGAAGTTGATGGTCGGACCAATCACGAAGAAGTCGTCGAACTCGAACGCGTAATAATGGTCCCCATTTGGGAATATTATTTGGTGAAATTTTCCTCGGAATGAATATCGATGATCTTATGTGACAGGTTTGGCGCCGTAGCACTGGTAAGATCCGAGATACGGACCAATGGCAATTTTGGAACAAAAATTCTTCCACCTTCATGCGATCAGAATTATTCAACATGAAGTATATCCCTTGATGCAAGGTGATATAGGCGCGGGTCATTTTTCTAATTGATGGTGGGTAAAGTATCTTCGCACTAGCCCATCTTCTTTGAAAAAATGGGGCGATAGAACAACTATAACTGACCATATCGCCATAGTGGGTTATGACAAAACTGGTAGGATTATAATGTATAATTGTAATATAGTTTGCTGTCATGAAGGATTTATTGGATGCCGGCAGTGGCGCCGTAGGAATGGATTGGGTTTGCGTCCTAGATGAGTTTTCAGCAATATGAACATTGGTTTTGATGCACTCTACTGGGTTGTATTCAGCAGCTGTAACCTGTTGCAAAGCTACTGCATGGACCACATAATAGATGCAACACATTGACTTGGTGAGCCGGCTATTACCTCTTAGATCATCAATAAAATACATTGAGGAGTTGTTGGGATTCCGCGTTACTTCGAGCGACTTCAGTTCGTCACGAGATTGAATAATGGTTATTTCCGTTTATGTTTATAAAGTTTCTGTGCTGTTTTGACCAATGTTTGTCCAAACGAGCTGGTACTGCCTGTGAATAGTAACATTTTATTGTGGCATCTAGTCATACAAACAGTAGATTCATTATATTCCAACAAGAAGAATACCCGCATTTTGGAATAATGTTGACTGTTTTTCACAAAACAGTGTGAATGATAGGGGTCTCAAGCCGGCAAATCGTTATGTCCTAATCAGAGTTAGGGAAGGTGCGAATAAGCGGGGAAATTCTTCTCGGCTGACTCAGTCATTTCATTTCTTCATGTTTGAGCCGAT
>NZ_JAPCIT010000033.1:0-35762 GCF_027707385.1 Aeromonas sp. QDB54
CAGAAGAGCTAAGAAGTTGCTTGAGGTACTGGGTTGCATTGATAATAGTCATGGCTTCGGGCGTGTCGGTTTTTTTTTGCGATTAAATCAGATCACAAACGAAGCCTTTTTTCTATCTATTTCAATTGGTTGTAGCTAAAGATCCTGTACATGAGCAGCTCCATACTCTCTTGCTTATTAACTCTCAGGGCTGGTGATGATAGCTTTAGCAATCAAACCAAAGATTACCGCTGGAATGATGAGCAGGGTATAAGTGATTGGCCCGAGCGCCTGAACTCCAAACATTTGGACACCAGAACAAACCAGTCCAACGTAAGTAACAGCTATTGAAGCGATTGTTTTAATCATCTGCCTTTTTTTCCTCTAACTATTCAGCTCACGCTGCTGGTGTTCTATCGCGCTGTTGAAGTTGACCAGCACCTCGGAAAACGCGGCATGGTGAGCCATAACCCACTCAAACAGCCCGCTATCCTCTTTGCCATCGACCAACATCCCGGCCTTCATTCTGAGCAGCTCTTTATGCCGCATGTTCAACCACTGGCGGAAGGTGTCTATGTCACACACCCCGGCATGGCGCTGGAGTGGGTTGCCGTTAATCATCTGCGAGGCGGTGAGCATCCCCATTTCAGTCAGCGCCTTGTCGATCTCTTCTAGGCTTCTCGTTTCCATGGCATCGTCTTTCTTCATTGTTTATTAAGGATGTCTCACGTCATATATGTCTACCTTAACCCCTGCCTGTTTACCAGTCAAATACGTCTACCTAACTTTGACCAAAAATCAGCTTAAATGCCTATGTCTGCATCAAAACAGAGAGAGTTCCCAATAAAAATGCCCAGTATGCTGAACCGAGGCAGGTACCATCAGGCGTTCTCGGAAAGTCGGATGAAACTCTATTCTCTGGATGGCACTCTATTTTCATTCCACCGCACTCGCAGCACTCCAGACTGCGGCAAACTTTACCGTTTGCATAAAATCTGCCCCAATTAACTTGGTTTTCTGCTTCAAGACTCCGGCAATAAAATTTCACATGTGAAATTTCTGGCGGCCTCAGGCCGCCATGACATCAAATCAGCTAAGGGTTGTTTTTGGATTTTCCATTTTGATCGCTTGCTGCGTCATGTTGACCCAGTTTTTCGGGTTGCCATAATCGACGTGGATCGCAAGGCAGTTCGCTATCAAACCCGTTTTTGGAAGTTGCTGACTGTAAGACCCACCAGCACACAGCACGCCATCATCGTCAACGGGATTACAACCGGATCGAGCGCGAACGGGATAAAGAAGCAGATGAACAGTCCCGCCATGATGAACATCGTTCCCCGAACGCTATAGCGATGCAGCACGGGGCTTGCATAGTCGAAGTTGGTCCTCTTTATTTTCCACGTCATCCAGCCGTCATAGATGGCCGGGGCAAACAAGATCAGCATGTACGGTGCCCATGCCAGCAGGAGTGCCGCTCGGGTGTAGAACTGGAAGATGATGTTCACAAAAGCATCCATGCGGCCATTGACCCACACAAACCAATCCTTACCCATACCTTCCATCCCTCTTGACCGCGCCCGTTCTGCCTCGGAGGGGATCAACGTCTTATACATACCGTCGTAGAAGCCGGAGTCAATAATGCTAGCTTGGTACCATGTAGTGGCCTTGTTATGTATCCAGTCCTGAGCCTCTACGCCGAGGCTTTGCTTCACCAGCACAGACTCATTCTTGATCGCTCTGTCCGTCCAATCCCCTGGTATCAATATCAAAATTGCGAGCAGCTCAAGTGTGAGCAACCAGACGACCACTAACCACGGCTTGTTCATAGTCCGTTCTCCTCAGAACATTTTTCACGCTTTCACAGATAAGCAGGTCATACAGCAGACCACGCAGAGAGGGCTCATCCTCATGGGCATGGGGAGTGATCGAAAGATCGCCGGGATGGTCGGTGCACCACGCTGAAAATGAGGTACCAGAATCGACAGACCAAGCATCTCCCCCACTGTTTGCCGTGATTTGTACTTCCAGGGCCTTGCAGGTCTCCGTGATGAGGGTGTCTAAAAAGGCACTGATCCTGGCGGGATCTTCGTATTTGTACCTTTGCGCATGGAAAACAAGCTGACTGTAGCGGAGCAACGCCTCCTCGATGATCGGGTAAATAACCGGCTCCTGATTTGCCTTAATACTGTCACTGATGTAGTCGCTCAGTTTCTGGATGACCGACTCAGAAGCGGGCCAATCCAGCTGCAATATGCTCAGAATATGGGCATTCTTGCGACCACGACTTTTCAGGACATTCATCACTCGTTCAAAAGGGTTCTCACCGACATTAACAACTTGATATTCCGCATATCGCTTACAACACATAGTTGAACCCCTTACTTCTCGGTCAAGATGGGCAGGCGACCCTTCACAATTTTTCCGCCTGAGATTTTGGCTATGTACTCCAGGTTTGGCAGCATCCCCAGCAGCTGAGCTGGAAACAGATCGGCCTCTTCTTCCATTAACCGTTCGCCCTGGTTACCTCCGTGCATGATCGGTTCACTTCCGTCTGTGTTCTGGCCTTGCGTCCGCATGACGTATTTGAGTCGGGTTTTGGGCAGGTTTTCGGCGATGTATTCTTGGGTCTCCGCATCGACAATCCGCAGCGCAAACACGTTATTGATGTTCCCCAGCACCTGGAGCGCTTTGTCTTTGCTACCCAAGCGGGCGGCGAAATCGGCAAATGTCTGTGTTGCCACGAAGAGACGCAGTTTCGCACCGCGGCCCTTGTTGAGGAGTTGAATAAAGGGATCGTTGATCACCTCTGCCGCTTCATCGACAAATATGTTCACCGAGAGGTTATTCACACCGTAGTTGTAGCGGTCACCGGCTACCGCCGTCAGATCTGAAAGGAAGATTGAACCCAGGGCACTGCCGACCATGTTATCGGTGAGAGAGTCGAGACCTAAGTACGCCACCTGGGCGTTGTTGATGAT
Organism: Aeromonas sp. QDB54; assembly: GCF_027707385.1. Lineage (NCBI taxonomy): Bacteria > Pseudomonadati > Pseudomonadota > Gammaproteobacteria > Aeromonadales > Aeromonadaceae > Aeromonas > Aeromonas sp. QDB54. The sequence continues at coordinate 2,958 of NZ_JAPCIT010000033.1, forward strand.
CTTGGCGGAATCGGTGATCTGACGCTCGTCACTGAGATCGGTTGCATCAGGCGATAACAGTGGTCCGAGCTCGCCAGAGGTCAGCATGTTCATGATGGGGAGTAAGTTCGAGACCATTTTCGAGAAGTGGGTCGCATCATGCTTGAACATGTTGAGCAGGCCTTCCAGTTCCGAGCTTGGGTGCTCAGGCTGAATGACGTTGTTGTAGAAGGCCATGTGAGCGACTGCGAGCTTACTGCGCGACCCATTGGCCGCCTTCTCCAAGTAAGGGGCCGCAGCGGCTTCCCAATCAGGCATCACGCGCTCTGAATATGCCTGCACTGCCTTGATCACTAGGCCATCGGCGCCACCTTCTAAAAAGCGGCGGAGCTTGATCAAGTTGGGACGGTCATACGCCAGGATCAACCCCTGCGCAATGTTGTTCAGCGCCTGCCAACCGAACGATTTGAACGGGTCACCGCCACCTTCCGAGGGGATGAGAGCTGCCAAGCGGCTGGCTATCTCTGTGACACGGGTGAAGTTTCGAAGGGGATCGATCCGGACTGACTCCTCCGGGAACGCTGGGTGGAAAGAGACAAACCGCTCTGCTTGCCCCATTGCTTCACAGGCCCGACGCGCATTGTCGCGCATCTCCTTATCCCCTTTCGGATCGATGATAATCACAGCTTCGCCACGTAGGATGGCTTGGGAGATAAGCGTATCGAACATACGGGTCTTGCCCGAGCCCGTCGTACCCACGATGAGAGAATGGCCCTCAGTGTGCTTGAGCGGTTGCATCAGGTGCTCTTCTTTTGGCTCAACCCCGTGGATCCACGGCTGACCGATAGGCATCTCTTTTTTCTTCTTGCCCCGTATAGTCCGAACAACCTTGCTTGTGGTTGACTCCGTGCCCACGATATAGGTCCAGTCTCGCTTTAGGATCTCGAACACGCGCTGTGCATGGCGGTTTTCCCAGGCAAAGCCATACCCAAGCCACATCTCCTCCGGTGACGCCTTAATCTTCTTTTGGAGTTCCCTGATGGAAATGAACTCCAGATCCCTTCCCTTCAAATGCTTCTGGAGCAGGTGCATTTTTATTGCCTTTGGCAGGCGAGCCATTGTCATGACACCACAAATTCCCGTCATCCAATAGAACGGTTCAGGCGGCATATCCGTAACTTGCTGGACCGCCAGCGCCACGCCGGATGCAACCACCCAGCCAAAGACGGCGCTCATCTCATAATTTGGCCGCCACGGCATTTCATAGGCGAGCGGGTCATAGGTCATTGTCACGATTTATCTACCTCCAAATAGAGTTTTCCTTGACGTTGCTTGAGCAACGGTCTCCTTTGTGCTCGGCGCAAAGTGCCACCCAAAACATGCTTACTGATCCCCGTATATTCCCCAGCGATAACCTCAAAGGCCTTGTCGCTAGTAGTAAGGGACCCTTCTTCCTCAAGCACAGCGCTAACTAGCCATCGTCCACTACGGTTATTGATCATCTCCTTGAGCATCTGAATCGCTTTTTCGGGCGTCATCTTCGGTGGGAGATAGAGATCCTCATCAACCGCCTCCTCCTTCACGATGCTCCTCGGACTCAGTTCCTCTGGGAGATCGGGGCCTGGCAACGCGATATTGCCCACGTCAAGCACCCGTGCTTGCTTTTGCTGAGGCTCAGATTGCTCACGCTGCGGCAAGCGAGCGAGATTCTGAGTACCCTCGGCAGGCTTGGCTGCCGGTGCAGGCTGAATGGGCTTGTCCACCTTCTCCTTACTCCGCGATTCCTTCCGCGCCGCAACCTTGTCTGGTTGTGGCGTAGTCTCGATTGGTGGTACTGGTGGTGATGGGGGCTCGACAGGCACACTGATGACCGGCGCATCGCTAATCACGCTCTTTTCCTGCACTAGCTCTCTTTCTGGAGAGGCTGCCTGGGTATCGACTCCGCTACTTTCCGATTGGCTTGGCCTCCTCTGACCTCTGTTTTTCTTCGACTGGGTTTTCTTTACCTCAGGAGAGGCAACAAGCTCGAAGGCATCTTGATAGCCCCCCAGTAAAGACTCCGCTTGCTTGATGGCCGCAATGACTGCGCTGGACAATTGTTCCGTCAGAACAATCGCTTTGACGCCATTGAAGTCCTGAACCTTACGCCCGGACATTACTGGATCGGGCACAATGGCCTGTGCCTGGAACAGGGCGGTCAGTATTTCTGACGGGGCCCCAAGTGCCCGAGCGCCCTCCGGATACAAAATCACAACCTGACCTTTCATCAGGCATAGCACTTCGCCTAGCGTGGCCTTCCCTTCCAGCACGGGTAAAATGGCTCGTTCCAGAATGGGCCCAGCCTCTCCGAACGTTGCCATCAGTGCCACCAGCTCGCCCTTGGCATCCGGAACGTCGGCGCCAGCCAGTTCTTCACTCGCAAGTTGGTCTCCAGGCTGGCCTACCTCATCCTCATAGGCTTGGAGTGATGGAACATCCATCCCACCCACATCTCCAGTGGACTCATCATTCATGAAATTCGGGAAGACTTGATTCATCAGACCCAGCTTGGATGTGCCTGGGTTGACAACATCCTGCGTTGGTACGGGTGCCGGTGCCTGGCTAGGCTCATCGGACATGCTGGTACCTGCAACAAATACATCGAACGGGAAGTCGAGGCCACCCAAGCCACCACCGACATCGATGATGGCTTGCAGCGGACTTTCCACGGCCAGCGGCGGGGTACTTTTCGCGATCTCCTGAGGCGATGGCTCGGGCTGCTGTTGTTCGGGTACTGGCGGAGTGGCTTTTTTCTTCCCGCCACGACCGCCAGCGCCTTTTGCTGGTTTTGCTGGTGGAGCGGTGTCCACTGTTGGCGATGCCGGTGTGGGCTGGGTAGCGTTGTCGTCACTGGCTGTTCCCCCCAGGATCTCCATCGCATCCCCAAACCCCAGCCCTGCCAGCGCATTCATGGCCTCTTGTTCAGCAGACAGCAGGCTTTCATTCATGCCATTGGCCGAGCCATCATCAGCGTCACTAGCTTCATCAGGATCGATGAGCTCGATGACAGCATCCGCCACATCACCCACAACTTCGCCAGCCACGGCAGCTGGTGGCTCAGTTGTGAAGACCAGCTCGTTGGACTCAAGGCGCAGCATGAGGATCTTGATAGAACCCGCAGCCTCTTGAAGCATCTCGGGGAGGACTTCCCAGTACCGGTAGTACGCTCGGTCTCCCTTCTCTTGCACCGTGTTAGGTACAGCAAACCCGCGTTCAATCAGAATGTCAGCAAGGGTATCCGGATCCCGTGGGATGCCCGGAATTTTGTCGTGACTGATCAAATCGTAGAGATCGCCCAGATTACGCCAGGCGATGAATACCCCTTGCTGGAGATGCCAAACCTTGGCCCCTGGCTCATTGACCTTCCATTTGCCCGTTTTAACCAGACGGCGGATAGCGTCGAACACATACCGTTCAACGGGCACACCATAAGAGAACTCGTCCACGTTGAGCCGGTTCTGTTTCAGGTCTCGGGACACGCTCTCCTGATCGGCTCGAAGCATCAGTTTCGTCACCGGCTGGTTAACACTGGTACCTGAAATGGCCTCAAGCATTGCCTCAATGATCAACGGGCCAGACTCCGAGAGGTATTCTCTGGTTTCGACCGGAATGATCCGGTCTACCGCCAGCAGGGAGAATTGCTCGTGGCGCTTATGGCGCTTCTCGCGCCAGCGAATAAAGTACCGGTCTACGTGATGGCGTTTGGCCCAGTCATGGAGCGATTCAAAGTAGGGATTCCAGGTCACGACCCCATTTTTGTCCGTAATGGACACATCAGCGAGCGGCTTGCCCACGTCATGCAGCAACCCGGAGAAGCAGCTCGCCAACCGCCAGCGAGGTTCATTATCCCGCCGCTGCTTAGGTGTCCCCTCAATAGAGAAGATCACGGACTCGGAAGCCTGAGCGGCCCAAAATGCAACCTCCAGGCCATGGCGAAACAGTCCACCAGCCCCCCGGTGGTGATGAGCCTCCGATGCAGGCAATAGGTGCACAAATGCGGCATAGCGATGGATCACTGGCAGTACCAGCCGGTTGAAGTCCTCAATGGTGAAACCGAGTGAGTTCCTGACCTTCTCGATCAGCTCGGCTTGAGTCGCCAGTATCTTGTCAATCGGGGCCACGGGCAGGCCTTTGGCAAAAGGAGGGTAGCGAGGGATGTCTTCCTCATCCATGTCCTTCAACGGCAAGAGCCTGCCACTCTGAGGGATCTCCCCCTTGCTCCCGCCCCATCCAAACAACTTGTTCAGGACACTCAACATGTAACTTGACCATGTTCATCGTTTTACGTCGTTACATGCTCTCAAAACTATTTCTCCTCTCACACCTGCGTAACTGTCCAATTTGGGCAGTTTGAGAAACGAGGTTCCACTTCCTGCCCCGTTAGAATGGGGCATTCATGATGATAACGAAGGAATGAAGCGATGAGACAACGGCTATTGATTCTTGGGGTCGCGATGCTGGCCGGGTGTGCTGCAAACACACCAAAGGCCCCCCCAGCTCCACAGGCCCCTGTAATCAACGACAAACCTGATAGGGTCAGCCGGGAGCTGACTGTTGCATGGGACAATTATGGGCGGGGCGGCGCGGCACTGAGACAACCAGCGTTTGTCCATGTGTTGGGGCAGGATGGTTCGCTGACATCCAACATAGCCAGCACCACATCAGAAACCATTTCCCTTCTGGAACCGATGCTGACGCCCGGTGACATCGCTGCGGCCATGACGGCGTTTAAAGGGATCCAATCCGGCAATCGCCAAGGCTATTCCGTTTATGAGATTTCCCGCTGGGAGCGCTATTGCAACGCTGGCAAAGGGATGGACGAGCACGACTGGCGCTTTATCGATGCCCAAGGGGCAACGAATGTGCCTTCGGAAGTGATCACCGGTTGCATCCCACCAGCTCACACCTCCCACGGCTATTTACAGGCTTGGACCCATTTCTGTACCAACCAAGGCGTAACCCCCGATGACCGGCGCATTGTGCGCGAGTCTGTGCGCCCCTACTCAGTGGTGAACCCATGCAAAGCACTGAAATGACAAAAAACGCTGATCTCGTAGATGCCTTCACGATCATGCTCCAAGAAGCCGCGTCCAGGGGCAGCCCCCAAGAGGCGGCTTATGTGATCTCTGGGGTCCTCGTGGACCTTTCCAAAGACTACCCGCAGGTCAAAGACTTGGCCCGAAACTGGAGCGAACTGGCAAGCCTGACGCCAGCCATCAGGGGGATTACGTAATGGATCTGTACATTTGCGAGAAACCTTCACAGGCAAAAGATCTGGCCGGTGTGTTGCAGGTGACACAACGCGGTGACGGCTTCATCCATGATGGAGGCAAGCGCGTCATCACCTGGGCGTTAGGTCATCTGCTTGAGATGTATATGCCCGACGACTACGACGAGAAATACAAGTCATGGTCTCTCGATACTCTCCCCATTGCGCCGGAGTCATGGCAGAGCAAAGTTCGCCAGAGCTCCGCCAAACAGTACAAGATCATTGAGGGCTTGGTGAAAAAGGCCAGCACCGTCTACATCTCCACGGACTACGACCGCGAGGGCGAGGCCATCGCGAGATCCCTTTTAGACCGGTTCCGCTACTCAGGCCCGGTGCGCCGGGTCTGCCTGACTGCCCTGGATGAATCAAGCATCCGTAAAGCACTCAGCAATATCAAGGATGGTCAGGAGACTGCGCCCCTGTACTACGCAGCCCTTGGGCGGCAACGTGCAGACTGGTTGATAGGCATGAACGTGAGCCGCCTCTATACCGTCCTGGCTCGACAAGTTGGTTTCGAGAGCACACTCCATGTTGGTAGGGTGATCACCCCGACTGTCGCTCTGGTGTGTCAGCGTGACCGAGATATAGCGGGCTTCACACCATCGCCATACTGGGTGCTGGGCGTCAACGTGGCTGTTCAGAACGGGCAGTTTTTGGCACAGTGGGTACCGCCCGAGGAGTGCAGCGATGATCAGGGCCGGTGCACCAATAAAGCCTATGCCGAGCAGGTCGCCTCCCAGATCAATGGGGCTCAAGCCGTCATCAGTAAGGCAGAGACAAAACCCGGTAAAGAGTCGGCGCCCCTGCCCTTTGACCTCACCTCCCTACAGCAGTACGGCAGCAAACGATGGGGCTATACCGCTCAGCAGGTGCTCGACGCTGCCCAATCTCTGTACGAAAAGCACAAAGCTACTACCTATCCACGAACCGACAGCCGGTATCTCCCGGAGAGCCAGAAGGAGAACATCTCCGACATACTCCAGGCTCTCATATTGTCCGATCAAAGGGTCTCCGGGCTGGTGGCCGGGGCTGACCCACATCGCAAGGCCAGGGCGTTCAATGACAGCAAAGTGTCCGCGCACCACGCGATCATCCCGACACCAGCCAGAACGAACATCAGCGCCATGTCAGAGATCGAGCTCAACCTGTACGATGCAATCCGCCGCTTCTACATCGCGCAGTTCTACAGTGAATTTGAATTCTCAAAAACCGTCATTGAGGTGCAAAGTGGCCGTCACCTCTTCGCCGCGTCGGGCAAAACGCCAGCCAAGCAAGGCTGGAAGGTGCTCTTCACCTCTGACAGTGAGAGTGACCCGAAGGAAGAAGGTGAGGATGTCGATGCTCTGATTGAGCAAGAGAAGTTACCCCGCGTCAGCCAAGGAGAACCGGCGTTACTAAAAGGGGTCGATCTTGCGAACAAAATGACCCGCCCCGCGCCGCATTTCACCGAAGCCACCCTCTTGGCCGCAATGGAGAACATCGCCCGATTCGTGACCGAGGAGAAGTTCAAGCAGATCCTCAAAGACACGGCAGGCCTGGGTACTCCGGCCACCCGAGCCAGCATCATCCAGGGCGCCGTGGATAAGGGTTACTTCAAGCGTCAGAAAAAAGTGCTGATCGCCACTGAGAAGGCCCATGCACTCATCGCGGTACTACCACCAGCGATCAAGTCACCAGGGATGACGGCCGCCTGGGAGCAGGAACTTGAAAAAATCGCCACTGGCGCCGGGAACATGTCTGTCTTCATGAAACAGATCTCATCCTGGATATGCCAAATGGTCGAGCAGCTCAAGACGGCGGCCCCTGTCCTCACCCAGAATGACGGTGCGATGGTAAAGGCATTTGCCGGGGCAAAACCCCAGTTGCATGTCTGCTTCAACTGCGGTGGAGAGACCCTAAGCCGGATCAAGGGAAAAAACGGGTTCTTCTGGGGCTGCAAGAACGAGGCTTGTAAGAAGACGTTCCCGGATAACAGGGGCAAACCCGAGAAAAGGATCGCTACTGAGGATTGCCCTGCCTGTCCAGACTGCGCCAGCCCGATGCGACTGAGGAAAGGCAAGGCACCAGGAAAAGTCAGAGCCACCAAGTTCTGGGGCTGCACAGGATACCCGGATTGCAAGACCACGATGCCTTTCAAAAAGTCCGATTTTCAGGATTGAATGAGGATGTTACGACTGTTGATGATGACAGCCCTTATCTACACCGGTTCTTTAATGGCGGCTGATACAGGGCTGGCCCGTAGCTATGTGAGCGAGGATGCGATCACTATCGCAAAGGGATTGGGGGACTTGAATGCTGATCAGGTTCTGCTTTCTGTCGTTGTGGATGTGAACTCACACTTCGCGACTAAATGCCGCCAGGTGGCATCACCCCACGAGCTCGCAATGAACCCCATTTTGGACGAGCTGGTGGACTTGAAGCGCACCAAGAATGCCCCCTATCAGGAAGGCATATCCCGGCAAAGTTGCTCGCAGCTTGAGAACTGAAAACGAAGAAGGGGCCATCGGCCCCTTTCTCATTCTAATCAGTGGAAAAAGACCACGCCGACAGGGAAAACACTGTCCCGTCCCATGTTCCAGGGATAGATGATCTGATCGTGACTCTGGCATCGCACGTAATCAAGCAGATAGGCGGGCAGTGATGAGTCCCGGCACTTGAAGAGTTTTTTGACCTCCTCCCTGTCTGCTGGCAAAAGCAAGTAGGGATCAGGGGGCTTGGAGTCAGTCAGATACCAATAACGGCCGAATGGCCTACTTCCTCCGCCAAACATGCCACCATAGACTGTCGTCAAATCACTGATGGAATAGCGCATAAAGGGATCGCAGTCTGTCCTACCCTTCATCACCAGTGGCTGAATAGCCTCTACTATCCCGCCCGTCATGATACTGGTGCAGTTGTACAAATTTGGACGAGTGGACACGATTTCAGTGAACTCTGATGACCAGATCGGGAACATGGATTGTGCCTGCTTCTCGCAAAGATTGTGTCTCGTGTCTCGTGTCTCGTAGCGTCAATGGTTTACCATTGTGCCCAATCGAATATGAACACTGCCCTCCCTACGTGGATGTGACATTGCAGTAGAGCACCAAGGATCATCATGGCCGTCAATCAGACCAAAATCTCCGATGACTTGAAAGCGCTGGTCAGCGCACCTGACCAATCCGAATTTATCTTTGGCTTTATGGCCGCCTATGGACTGCCCAAGGCCACGATCACGCATATCAGGCAAGGGGGGAGCCGCAACCTTGCCAAAGAAGCGGGCCACGTTGGCATCAACTCAAAGTTCTACTTTCAGCCGGTGGATGAAGGCGCCGATATCGAGCTCCTTTTTGAACAGCGGATTGCAGAATGTGCCAGCACCAAGCACAAATACCGCTTCGTCATCCTCACCGATTTTGTTCGCTTCCTCTCGTGGGACGTACTGACTGAAGAGAGACTCGATACTGAGCTCGGCGAACTGTTCCGCGAATATGGTTTCTTCCTACCCTTAGCAGGCCTTGAGAAGGCGATTCTGGGTGCCGAGAACCCAGCCGATGTGAAGGCTGCCGAGAAGATGGGCAAGCTTTTCGATCTCATCAAGAGCCTCAATGAATTGAGTAGACCTGAGGATATTCATGCTCTCAACGTATTCCTGACTCGGCTGCTGTTCTGCCTGTTCGCCGAAGATACGGGGATCTTTAATCAGGGTCAGTTCACCTCTGCCATTAAAGGCTACACCGAGGAGGACGGCAGCGACCTCGATCAGTTCCTGAGTGACTTGTTCGCCATCATGAACAGCGAACCCAATAGCGAGTTACGCAAAACCCTACCGTCCCATCTGGCGGCCTTCCCCTATGTAAATGGTGGGCTGTTCGCGGTAGATGAACCCATCCCGGCGCTCGGCAAGCAGGGTCGCAAGATCCTGCTGGAGTGCTGCATGATGAACTGGGGGGACATCAACCCGGATATCTTTGGTTCAATGTTCCAAGCGGTGATTGATGTCGAGCAGCGTGGCAATCTGGGCCAGCACTACACCTCTTACAGCAACATCATGAAGGTGATCCAACCGCTGTTTCTGGATTCACTGCGGGCCGAGTTGGAAAAAAATCGAAAGAGTGCCAATGGCCTTAAGAAACTGCTGGTGCGCCTCGGTAATATCAAAGTCTTCGATCCCGCCTGTGGCTCCGGCAACTTCTTGATCATCGCCTACAAGGAGTTGCACACACTGGAGCGAATGGTCATTCAAGCCTTGCAGCAACTCGAACCGCAGCAGGGCTTCTCCATGAGCAGCCTGCACCTCGATCAGTTTTACGGTATCGAGATAGATGACTTCGCCTGTGAGATCGCCCGCCTTGCACTCTGGCTGGCCGAACATCAACTCAACAAGCAATGGGAGCAAACCTTTGGCTATGCTCCCCCCGCGCTACCGCTGAGATCATCCGGCAATATCGTGAGTGGTGATAGCCTGGTGCTGGATTGGCATAAGGTCTGCCCCAAAGGGATTGAGGATAAGGTCTATGTGATCGGGAATCCGCCTTTCTTGGGCACATTGGGTCGTTCAGATGAACAGCGCGCCAATATGCAGGCCGTTTTTAACAATGATAAAGCGCTGGGTTATCTGGATTTTGTCGCCTGCTGGTTCTGGAAGGGGGCACAGTATATACAAGGCTCACGGGCTGAGCTGGCACTGGTATCGACTAACTCTATCTGCCAGGGTGAGCAGGTGGCCACTCTTTGGCCGCGAATATTTAACCTTGGCCTGAGTATTCACCTTGCCTATCCAACGTTCCCTTGGGCTAACAATGCTCGCGACAAGGCTGCCGTGCATGTGGTAATTGTTGGGCTATATTCTAGTCAAAAATCAAAAAAGCTATTCCAACAAGTTAATGGAGAGTGGCATTGCCGTATAGTTGAAAATATAAGCCCCTATCTAGTGGAAGGTAGTAACATTGCTGTTACAGCACAAAAAAAACCATTAACAAGCGATATACCACCACTATTTTTTGGTAATAAACCAACGGATGGTGGCAATTTCCTTATGACTCGAGATGAGCGTGACGAACTGCTGAGAATCGAACCACAAGCAGAGCGTTGGATAAGAAGAATATTAGGAGCGGATGAGTTTTTAAATGCCAAGGAACGTTGGTGTTTATGGCTGCTAGATGCTTCTGAGGATGAGTTGCTGGCAATGCCAGCTGTCATGAAAAGAATCTCGGCTATTCGACAACTTCGCCTCAAAGCTGGTCATCCTGCGGCTTTAAAAATGGCCGAAAAACCACATGTTTTTATGCAGGTCAGTCAACCAACTTCCGGTGATTACATTCTGGTGCCTCGAGTTTCATCTGAACGTCGACCCTATATACCAATGGGTTTTTTAAATGCAGATGTTATTTCCTCTGATCGAAATTTCATTCTTCCAAATGGTACTCTGTATCAGTTTGGCATTCTCTCCTCAATGATCCATAACGATTGGATGCGACTAGTTGCGATGCGGATGAAAAGTGATTACAGCTATGGTAACAAGGTCGTTTACAACACCTTTCCTTGGCCCACCGTTACGGCAAATCAGCGTAAAGAAATTGAGCGATTGGCAGAGGAAGTCGAGCTGGTCCGGGAGGATTACCCCGGCAAGACGCTGGCCGAACTCTATGACCCCGACATAATGCCTGCTGGCCTGCTTGAAGCACACCAGGCTCTGGATCGAGCGGTCGATAGGCTGTATCGGGACCGCCCATTCAAGGATGCGGCAGAGCGGGTAAGTCATCTGCTCGGACTCTATGAAAAGCTCACCGCTGCTACCCTCTAGCCAATTTTGACAAGGATTCAAGCATGGAAAACATCTTGCAAGTGACCTATGCCCAGAACGGGCAGAGCTCGGCGCTTAACAACATGGGAATGCGGGAGATGCAGGCCCGCACCTTCGCTCAACGCAACAGCCCCTACCTGCTTATCAAAGCGCCACCCGCCTGCGGCAAATCCCGTGCACTGATGTTTTTGGGGTTGGACAAGCTGCTCAATCAGGGCCTGCGCAAAGTCATCGTCGCGGTGCCTGAGATGTCTATCGGCGCGTCGTTTAAAGACACTGCGTTGACCGAATACGGATTTTTTGCGAACTGGCAGGTTAAACCTGAAAACAATCTCTGCATTCATGGCGGTGAAAAGAGCAAGGTGGCCGCGTTTAAGCGCTTTATGGAGAGTTATGACCAGATCCTTGTCTGCACCCACGCCACCCTGCGCTTCGCTTTTGACGAAGTTGATATAGCCTCGTTTAACGATTGCCTGATTGCCATCGACGAGTTCCACCATGTTTCCGCCAGTGAAGATAGCCGCCTCGGCGCGCTACTCGACGGTTTAATCCAGCAGTCCAATGCGCATATTGTGGCCATGACGGGGTCTTACTTCCGTGGCGACACCGTGCCCATCCTGACACCAGAGGATGAAGCCCAGTTTACCAAGGTCACCTACACCTATTACGAGCAACTGAACGGCTATCAGCACCTGAAATCTCTCGGGATTGGTTACCACTTCTACCAGGGTCAATATATCGGTGCTCTGCCTTCGGTGTTGGACGCTTCACTGAAAACCATTATTTACATCCCGAACGTGAATTCTGGTGAGTCCACCAAGGACAAATATACCGAGGTCGATGCGATCTTGGATGTGCTGGGCGATGTGCAGTCAAAAGATCCCGACACCGGTATCTACTGCGTGAAACGGAAAGAGGACGGCAAGCTGCTCAAAGTAGCCAATCTGGTGGATGACGATAATGACCGCCCCAAGGTGCAGGCTTATTTGCGCACCATTCAATCGGCTGATGATATGGACATCATCATTGCCCTTGGCATGGCAAAAGAAGGCTTTGACTGGCCCTATTGCGAGCATGTGCTGACCATTGGCTATCGCAGTTCGCTGACCGAAGTCGTGCAGATCATCGGTCGTGCGACCCGTGATTGTCCTGGTAAGACCCACGCCCAGTTCACGAACCTGATTGCCCAGCCCGATGCCCAGGATGACGATGTGAAAGTGTCAGTCAACAACATGCTCAAGGCGATCACGACATCCCTGCTGATGGAGCAGATCCTAGCCCCCAGTATTCAGTTTAAGCCTCGCTCGCAGTGGACTGGGGAGGCGTTGCCACCCAATACCGTGCTCGTTGGTGATGCGACCGTGCCGGTCTCGCAAACAGTGTTAGATATTCTCAATGGTGGCAAAGAGGAGATCCTGGCTGCACTGATGGCCAAGGAGAAGGTGGTCAAAGAGGCAATTACTGAAACAGCTCCGCCCGAGGTATTTACTCAGTTAGAACTGCCCTCGGTCATTCAGGAGCTCTACCCCGATCTATTGCCCCATGAGATAGAGCAAGTTCGTTCCGGCCTGCTACAAAGCATGTATATCAATCAACAGGGAGGGCTGATCAATGAAAGTGACTTGCCTCCCGATGCCGAGATTGTAGGAAGCCCGAACCCCACCTCTATCGGAGGGGCAAGCCCCGATGCCGCCAATGATCAAGCGACCGCCAGTAAGCAGTTCTTAAAAATCGGCGAGAAGTTTATCAACATCGACAACCTGAGCATCGACCTGATCGAATCGGTTAACCCGTTCCACGGGGCCTATGAAATCCTCTCCAAATCCGTGACGGCCACCATGCTCAAGACCATTCAGGAAGCGGTCAGCGCCAGCAAGTCACAACTCTCCGAGGAGGAGGCCGTCATGCTATGGCCGAGGATCAAGGCGTTTACTCAGCAAAAACAGCGTGCGCCTTCGTTGCATGCGCCTGATCCCATCGAGGTACGACTGGCAGAAGCGCTCGCCTACATCAAACACAAGAAACAACAATCTGCGGCTAAACAGGAGGACTAAGTAATGATCCTGTTGCGATCGCATCAGCTCAAACCCAAAGCGTCTCTTGAAGATATCTTTGCCGAAGACGATGTATTGGGTCTGCTCAATGTAGAGCCCCTAAAACCGAAAAGTGCGCCAGTTGACCTTGTGAGCAACCAGTTTGGGGATATCGTGGCGTTTTTTGAACAACACGGTAGAGCCCCCCAAAACTCGACCTGTGCCGATATGCCCGAGAAGCGTCTTGCAAGGCGCTTGCAGGCGATACGCACGGATCCAAAGCAATGCAGTGCCCTTTCAGGTCAGGATATCCATGGTCTGCTGGTAGGCATAGAAGTAGTGGGGATGGTTGCCGAGGAGCATGAGCAATATCCTGCCAGGGGAGTAGCTCTTGAGACTGTTAATGCACCCACCGTTGATACGTCGGAGCTGGTGACCTCGCTGGACGATATTTTTGCCGATGATGACCTCGGGTTATTGGATTTTGATGCTCCCGATATATTCAGCATGCAGCATGTGCCTAGGGAAAAAAAGGCGTTACCTGACGAGATAGCCCAGCGCCAGCCCTGTCCAGATTTCGCTCGTTTTGCGCCGCTGTTTGAGACCGTGAAAACGGGCCTGCAAGGCCAAGAGTTCTCCCTCGTGCGCTATCGAAACGAGCATGGTTTTCAGGTTGGGGATTTCTTCATCCTGAATGGGGTGATGGGTTATGTGCATAGTGCTGGGGAACGATTGGAACAGTACGAGAGGTATAACGCACGACTTCACCTGGTTTTTGATAATGGCACTGAGCTGCATATGCTCTACCAGTCACTAACCCAGGGGCTTATTCGTGACAAGGAGGGCCGTAAGGTCATGCTAGGTGACAAACTCCTCTTGCCAAATTACGCGCCCATTCCAAGCGGCTTTGTCTATGTGCTCGCGACAAAGAGCACGGACCCTATATTGATGCCCTTCATGCAAAATCTCTACAAGATAGGTTTCACCGAGGGTACCGTCGAAGACCGGATAAAGCACGCCGAGAAAGACAAGACGTTCCTGCAAGCCCCGGTTAGGATCATCACGACATTCCAGTGTTTCAACATGAACACCCACAAATTGGAGACCTTGGTGCACGGTTTTCTCGCCAAGCAGCGCCTCGATATCACCTTGAAGGGGGTTGATGGCACCAGCTATGCCCCGAGAGAGTGGTTCCATACTCCATTGACAACCATCCTTGAAGTTATTCACCACATTTTGGATGGAACAATCTCGCAGTACCGCATGGACAATACTACCGGTAAGGTTGTTGCAAAAAAAACGACCAATAATGCGTAATAATGCCAGGCAGCATTGGCACGGACCTGCTCATCGGCAGCCAAAGGGCCCGACTGCTCTGCCGCTTGCTGCATCCAGTGCATGGCATTGGGGTAATCAGGTTGGCTGGCCAGACGTTTGGCCAACTCATATTGAGCCTTACCATTGCCTTGAGTCGCGGCATTGGATAACTCGGCATCAGTGAGTGAAGTTGTGGAAGAGCAGGCCGGTCGCCAGCTGTAGGAGAGGAATAACGTTTCATACTGAACAATCAAGCACCCCTGCTCATACCGTTTTATATGAAACATGACCAAAATTAAAGATTCATACTAATTGCTACTACGAAGTCCGAATCGAGCTTCAACCGAGTAATAAAGTATCATACTCGTTGTGGCTCACTTCGGGGCAAAAAATGGGTTATGCGGCGAGAGTGCCTAACGCCGCAATACTCAACTAAATGGCACAGCCTGCCAAGCATCAAGTGCTAAGAAAGTGATTCTGAAATGCTGCCAATAGCCCTTAAGTCGGCATCATTTAAAAAGAACACAGGGCAGCCATCAACTTTTTGAGAGTTTGACATCAAGTAGAGACCTGTATACATATGTTTGGACATTTTAAAATCGTCACTGTCTGGCACTTTATAATCGCCAACGCACTTAAATCCGTTACGTTCATAAAATTTGATTTTATCGTTATTACAAATTAGCCCCAAATCGCTAAATGATTGACTAAGCGACTGCAACATTTCAGTCCCTAGCCCACGCCCTCTAAACTGCTCAAAAATCTGTATTTTATGGAGATATGCCGATTGATGATGTGGATGAACAAAAATCATTGCATACCCACAAAGCGTCAGTTCGGAGCTTGATGTGGCAACTTTAAGATGACCGAATTTGTAGCACTCATTAAATATTCCAACAATGTATTCAATGGCCTTATGTACTTGTTCTTCCTCAAATGCATACATAAGAGATACTAAGGAAGTCGATGACATAATATCGCCGTGAATTCAGATAATAAGTGCAATGCCCATGGTGCATAGGAGAGAGGCGGTCAACTACCAGTTAGGGTACGCTTCTTCTCGCCAAAGAAACAAAGCGATACACCATGAAATACCAGCAGTTGACCGAGGGGCTACGATACCAGATTGCCTGCCTCCGTGACCATGGCCTGTCACAGGCCCGCATTGCCAAACAGCTCGGGGTTCATCCATCGACTATCAGTCGTGAGCTTCGTCGTAATTGTGCTGGGCAGGCCTATCAGCCGCAGCAGGCTCACCAACTTGCCACGGCACGACGGCTGACGAGTCAGAAGCGTACTGTCCCGTCTGATACCATCGACTTTGTTTGCATGGCGCTGGTCGCGGACTGGAGTCCCGAGCAAATCAGTGGCGTTGGAGACATGATTAACTGCCCGGTTAGCCACGAGTGGATATACCGCTATGTGGCACGCGACAAGGCCAACGGTGGCACGCTATACCGGCATCTGCGTCAGGGTCACAAACGCTATCGCAAGGGTAAGAACAGCAAACGCAGTGTCATTCCCAATCCGGTATCGATTGATGAACGCCCTGCGATAGTCAATGAGCGGAGCCGTGTGGGAGATTGGGAAGTCGATACCGTGTTGGGTAAGCAAGGCAGCGGTGCAATAGTGAGTCTGTTGGAGCGTAAGAGCCGGCTCTACCTGGTTCAATACGTTCCCAGCAAAACAGCCAGCGCGGTGGCGGACACCATTATCAGCATGCTGAAACCCTACCAGGCACATGTCCATACCATCACAGCTGACAATGGTAGCGAGTTTGTCGAACATGAACGTGTTGCAGCAGAGCTGGAAGCGCAGGTGTACTTTGCGCATCCATACAGTGCATGGGAACGGGGACAGAATGAGAATAGCAATGGTCTGCTGCGGCAATATGTGCCCAAAGGCAGTGATTTGAGTGTGGTGACAGCAGAGGCACTGTCAGCCGTCGAAAAGCGGCTGAACTTCAGGCCGCGCAAATGCTTGGGATTTAAACAGCCACAGGTGGTTTTTGACGAACTTCTGAAAGCAGCCTGATTTTTAATCGGGAATTGCACTTCGAAGTTGAATTCGCGGCTTAGTAACGCTTTCGCTTCATTTTCAAAAATCTCACCTAAGAAATCTTCTTGCTTGAATACTTGAGCTTCATTCATATTTAACCTTCGCAAATAGTCATTCTGTAGCATTACTAAAATTTGGTCAACATGTTCGAACTAGATCGCTTGGGCAAGTTTGGTTGTAACTCGCTTTGGGGCATAAAGGGTTTAGAAATGGCAGCGTACCTATGTGATCGCTGCCACTTCAGCATGATACTTTAATACTCGGTATGAATCTTTATTACTTAGTATGATACTTTATTGATCTCCCACACCAGCGCCAGCCTGCCATAAGATTCGATGGGTCATGATAAAATTAGGGTGAGACTTTATTTTCAAGGATGAAACTCTATTTTCAGGGATGACACAGGTTTCATCCCACATTACAGACTACGCCACCATCCACTCTTCACTGAGCAGGTAAGCCCAGCGAGCCTCTGTTTTATCTGGTTCCGCCTTAGCTTGAGCGATCATATGCTCGGCCGCGTCAAAGCCGACCTCATCCTCGAAATGTTCCCAGGAGTGGTTATACCATTCGCGCATGACGCTACGCCCCAGATCAGCCAGTTCGGGTATCACGCCTTCATGTCGCGCATAGATCTCCCAGGCATCCCACCCATACCTCATCAGGTTACGGGGGGCATTGAGCTCCTGGCTGAGCTTAAATAGCTCACGCGGTTCATGGCCCTTCGTGGCAATGCTGCGAAAGGCAAAAGACGACAAGGCAGCGATCACCGGCAGTCGGTTATCTTTGGCGTAGCTGATCACGCGGGTAACCATCACCTTTGCATCAGCGAACCCCCCTTCCCCTTCACAGAGCTCGCACCCCCCCGTGCTCAATTCCCCCTTGCTACCGCAACATTGGCCGCAGGGATACCCCTCCGAACCATGCTTAAAATCCGCGCTCATCTATTCATCCTTTCAGGTATGGGAGTCATCACAATTTCATTCTCGTCGGGCCATTTTCCGCATAGCAGGTGGAGGCTGTCACCAATAGTTTTGAAGGGGATGCTCCACTGATCTTTTGCCAACGAGCAGCATACAGGCTCACCTTTGACTTGAAACGACAAACTTGGCTTGGTGCCGTCGGCATTTGTTACTCCGAGACATTGATACTGCATGTCGTCGCCTTGTTTGGCCCTCAGTTCCTTGAGGTAGTGGACGCCTACGCTGTTGCCCATCACCATATGATCTGCTGGAGAGCGTACATAATCCCCCTCCCCGTAGAATTGCCTCAAGGTTAAGTCCTGCATGTAGAGGTGACCAAAAATCCACACCAGCCAGAGTGGCGTGGCAGCATAGGCACATAACATCAATATCGACTGAGGGCGGATTCCAGCCATCATCGTTCCTGCTCCTTTAACCAAGCTCCTTAGTCTCTTTAATAACCCAGTCTATGGCATCTTTAAAAGCACCAGTCGGGGAGCTATCGGCCTCCGCCAGCACCAGCTGCTTGCTCGCCTTGACCAGGTGATCTAAACGGGCCAAGCGCTCTACCATCGCCAGGACAACGGCAGGTTGCACAGCGGCAATAAACCGGCTATTTGCTTCCAGTGGCGAGATTGAGCGCTGTGAGTCATCTGACATGGTGCAAGCAGCGATCTGGCTATTAGTGCCCTTGATACGCACCACGCCGTTATTGACGGCCTCCCACTCCCCGGCTGTGGCTTGCTCTGCCAAGTAG
Source organism: Aeromonas sp. QDB54 (assembly GCF_027707385.1). Taxonomy (NCBI): domain Bacteria; kingdom Pseudomonadati; phylum Pseudomonadota; class Gammaproteobacteria; order Aeromonadales; family Aeromonadaceae; genus Aeromonas; species Aeromonas sp. QDB54. The sequence goes on from NZ_JAPCIT010000033.1 coordinate 21,157, forward strand.
CGCAGCTGATGAAGGACTGAATCTGTCAGTTCCATATCTATTTTCCCTTACTTGGCTTGCCACTGGACGGCTGTCGTAGAGATCCGACGTTTCAGTTCCCCCTGGAGCAAGCTTATTTTGGTGTTAGCATCGTTGATTCTGTGCTCGATGTTACCGATGTCCCGGTTAAACCCTCCCGCCCCGGCGCCGCGTGTGCGGCCTCGCTTGATGCGCTCTATGCGGCGCAGCTGCTGAGCGTCTCATATCTTCTCCTGTCCCTGGACGGCTTTCATAATCGCTTTGCCGCTGGCTTGAACCAGATTGTCAGAGGCCACCTTTTCAGCTACGTGGATCTGCTGCCCATCAAGGGTCACATATATCTTGCTCTGATCGAAGCCAAGGGCCTTGCTCACAGCATTGAGGCTGGAGATGCTGGCAAACAATTGCCCGCGCACAGCGGCTTTAGCTATGTCTTCGGTAGGCTGAGTGTGAGGTGGGAGTGCCCCGTTCTGGACGATCAACTCAAGTACCTTTTTGGCCTTGCCGGGCTTGTCGTTAATCAGCTCTACCAAGAAAGTGCGAAAGGCCCGCTCGGTCATGCCCTTCTTCACAGCCCATTCTGCAAGCAACTGAGGGCCTGCTATGTCGAGCATACGCTGCGCAATGGCTTTCTCGTCACGGTACCTAGCCTTCGCCTCCTTGTGGGCTCCTTTTCTGGCCTTGGTCCGCTCTTGTGTGAACTGGGCCAGTTGCTTGTCCATATCGCCGTTTCGCTTGGCGAGCGGGACATTGAGAATGCCGTGATCCAAAGCCATTATCTGTTTTTCCTCGCTACCGTGTAGGTCTGTAGTCTCACGCTTTGTACTACCGGTTCATTCTTTTATTTCACATGTGAAATTTTTGCCCGACTGCGCACGGGCACGATCACGTAAGTACGCATGATTCGCCCTACCTTTTACTAACTCAAATAATGAGCTCATATTAAATCACTCACCTCTCCCGTCAAGTTGTTGATGGCCGACATACACCAATCTTTACTAGGTCATATTTTGATTTGACCAGCACCACTTTATGGTGCTGTAATGTGAGGGCAAAAAAAAAGCCCCCTGGGCGAACAGGGGGCCTACACACACTCTTATCGGAGGAGTTCGTATGCAATCTCATCATACTGTAAGTAACAACGCCCGTCGATCCGCAAAGCGGGTCCGCCTGATCGATGTCCCCAATATGCCGCTGGAGACCGCGCTTCCCTTGATTTCTACAATGCCGGAATGGTGTGGGGAGGCGATTGCAAAGATGTGTAGCTCGCAGATAGGTAACAGGCAGCCCTCCTAAGGTTGTCTCAATGACCCCCGGCCTTGGCCGGGGGTCTTCTTTGGGCGCAAACAACTTTTTCTGTTACTACACTGGAGCATCCAATGACACCTCAGATAACCCCCCTAGCTAACAAGGCGCTGACACTCATTGAGCAAGCGCGTTATCGGATGGGTACCTCGGCATTTGTTGAGGCGTTTATCGACCAATGGGCCTACCTCCAAACTGGGCTCTATCCTCCCGCCAACACCATTCCTGATGAACTACAGCCCGTCGCTATCGAGCTGTCACACGTTCTCTCTGCGGCCATGAAGCAAGATCCTACCAGCGATGTAATTGGTTACGTGCTTAGCATGTCCGGTTTTCACAAGAAGGGAACCAACTACTTTCCGACACCTCCAGGGGTTGGCCGCCTCCTGTCACAGCTGGTTGGCTCAACTCCGTCGGCAGATTTTTTCGAACCGTGCTGCGGATCGGGAATAAATGCCATCCAATGGATGGAACATCTGCTTGAGAGCCAAGGGCCGGAAGCCCTGAGTAGTGCATCGATCTATCTCGAAGACATCGATAGATTAATGGTCAAGTGCTGTATGTTGCAGTTGTTCCACTTCTTTGAGTCCCGTAATGTCTCGCCTAAAACACTCAGCATTGTTGGGATCGATACTCTCTCACGGCGCCCTACCGGGATTGGCTACTACGCCCAGCAAAGGGTGGACACCAGCATAGCCGCATAGTAAAAAACCCGCCGTAATGGCGGGTTTTCATTTCGAGGCTTGCTATAGCTTGCCATACCTACTCAAGAACGCGGCTCTTTCCAGAATTCCCCAGTTCGTCAGCATGTAGTAACCGGCCGTACCAGGTTCGCCCGGTGCGCCTCGGGCCCCTCTTATGAACAAGATCTCCATCCCGAACTCTTCGCGTAGTGCGGAGATCTGCCTCTTGATGGTTGATTCGGGGATACCCGTTTCGAGATGCAGATCATTGAGACTAGGCCTGTTCTTCTTCGACAGGGCATTCACCAGCTCAAATTTACGTTTAATGTCTCGCGAAATCGCCATAAGCCCCCGTTTTTCATAAAGTCCCGACTTAGAAGATGGGACTGTCACTTAACCTTCGATACTCAAAATCTCGATATCTGATGCTGGCACATTAAGATGCTTTTCTTTTCCAGCACTGTCCAGCGTCTTAACCCAGACGGTAGACGGATTGAGCGCTACACGATCAGTCATGATAACACCCTTCCTCACCTCATCGTCCACCAGCACATGCACAGCGAAGATCAGATTATCGGCCCTAGCCGTCTTCCATTCCCGATCCTTTTCCAGGGGAGGAAGCGCGTCCCCACCTTCGGTAATCGTGGTCCTGTTGGCCTTATTCTGCTTTTCGGGAGCTCCAGGGGTAGAGTTATCTGTACCGGTTCCTGCACCTTCCTCAAGAGGATCGAGGTTGCGATTCCCACTACTGCTTCCAACCTGATGCCCGTCACCTTGTACTGACGTGACATGTTCTTGTTCTGGAGGAAGATGATCGCTATTGCTCTCTGCCCCGGCACCAGGATTATCTCCGCCACGTCCAGAAAGTTGAGCCTTCTCCAGCCCTTCCTGGATGCGCTTAGCGTCATTCAGCAGCTCACGACTCTGCTTACGAGTGATCCCATCAGTTATAGCAACAGCACAGATGGCTCGGCAGCGCTCAGCATTCAGTTCGAACAGTAGACGCAGGTTGTTCAAGGTTTCAGTGTCAGAAGAGATGTCGCCGTCATAGAGCTCACGCACACAGTCAGGCATCTTCAATAATGACAAATGCGACGAGACGAACGAATTGTTCACGCCCAGACGTAGAGCGATGTCTTTTTTCTTCCAGTCCGCTTTGACGAATTTGTCCAGCGCTTCTGCTATTTCCAACGGTGTAAGATCATCACGCTGTATGTTCTCTATCAGCTCCCCAGCGGTCTCATCCAGTTCGCCTTGGTTCTTATCATTGACAATGATGTCGATCGTTGGAATGTCTGCATGTTTGCAGGCCCTCCAACGTCGCTCTCCCTTCTGGATGACGTATTTACCATCCTCGCCCTTGGGGGAAACAATGATCGGTGATTGCTGGCCTTCTGTAACGAGAGTTGCCGCAAGTTCTTCAATGTTCCGAAAGCGCTTACGAACCTGCGCCTTCGAAACCACATCTTCAACAGGCACACTTAATACCTGCTTGCCTGTCTTTCCCTTCGCGACATTAGCGAGCTCGGAAAGACCTTTGAGGTTACCAAGAGCCATCGTTAACCCACCTTCTCTATCATTTCTTCCAACACAGCTTGCACCTCTTTCGCTGCAACATGGCCGTACTGCAATTCCCAAACAGGAACGCCATCGGTGGTTGCGGTGTCCAGAGGCGGACGGTGCATAATCTTGTTCTGGAACAGGAGCTCCGGCACTTCTTTTTGAAGTGCCTTTAGGGATTTGTCATGGTTGACAGAGCGATCCATATCGTTAATTAAAATCCCTAGGATCTCCAACTCCGGGTTGTACTCGGCCCTAACACCGATGATGGTGTTGAGTAGGCCTTCCACGCCGTCTACAGCGAACCCTGATAGCTTTACCGGACATGCAACATGGGTAGACATCACCAGCGCGGCCACAAGCTTTCTGCCGAGGCTCGGTGCGCAATCTATCAGCACATAGTCATATTGCTCAAAAAGCACAGCCAAGTGACGGGCGGGGTTCATAGCTTGATCCAGAGGCACCGCCTCCATCTCAAACAAATCCGGGTCATTCTTTGGAGTGTGAATGAGGTCCGCCCCGCATGGACAGTGCATGACTTCGATGTGCGAGATCTCATGGGCAAACAGCTCTGCTGTCTTCGTGCCCGAAAAAACCGGCTCGAACTCGCCATCTTCAAGCTCGCGCTTGGCAGCCAGCCGAGAGGACGTATTGCCCTGACCATCCATGTCCACAACCAGCACTTTCTTCTTCTTTTTCATCGACAGATAAAAGGCTTGCTGGATACATATGGTGCTCTTACCCACTCCGCCTTTCTGGTTGGCGAAGCTGATGACTTTTGCCATACCGACCCCTATGTTGTTTTCTCCAGGTGATCCAAATCACCCCCAAACTTTCACATGTGAAACATTCTATCGTTCATAAAATGATGCTGCAATCTCTTATGATGGTGCTGTAAAAACATTCACAAAGCAAAAACGGCCAATGGCCGTTTTTTGTAAGAGTTTGTGTTGTCAGTACAAATCTAATCTGTGGTGGCTCATTCCACGCGAACCACGCTTTGAGCTTTGGCTGTGCCGCCGCAATTCGTTGTTCCATGTCTTTCTCGTTCACTTCACTCAATTACAGGCTCCCCCATTGCCCACCATTGCAATTGCAGGGTTCATCCAAAATCCATCAAAAACGGTGAACATCTCGTCCTGCTGCCTGATGTACTCAAAGGTGTTGTCACAGGCTGCCCAGCGCCGGTCATCGATCTGCCGCGAGGCAGCTCTTGTTGGAGCCGCAGAAGGGATCAACCACGAGATCGCCAGCCTCAGTGAGAAACCGGATTGCCATCGTGTCAGCACAACGGTGGCCCCGCTGGACCACGTTTTTGGGATACGTTCCTCTGTCTGTTTTCCGAAAGCATTACCCCGTAGCCGGTAAGCACCATCGCCGTAGCTCACCACACGGCGATCGCCACCCGAATCCATCAGGCTCTGGTGGGCGTCGATATGAGGAAGCAGGACCCTGCGATTGTCCGAGCGGACGCAACTGGGGTCATTAGTAAAGCAGTACACCGGCTCCCACCCTGAACATAGCTGGACGCGATTCACGCACGTCCATTGCGTGGGCGACGGCGGCTTGGAGGTGTTGATCCACGGCCATTGGTCCATCAGCGATAACCTCAGTCTGTCATGCAGTGCCAGCACCATACGCTCCAGGTACATCGAGCGCGAGGGACGCTTTGACTCGAAAATATCGTTGCTCACGTTGAGCACGACACTACCACCGGGAACCAAGTTCTTCACGATAGGTTCGAGCGTCTGGGTAATGAAATCGACCCACTGCATCTCCTGTACATTGCCATAGCCGCGGGTGACCCGCAGTGGATAAGGTGGCGAGGTCACACACCGACGGATCCGTTCATTGAAGTCAGTGAAAAAGCTCCGGTTATCAGACCAGACCGCATCTGGAACATCATCAAAACGAGAGGCTAGAAGCCTTATATTTTCCGACAGTACAGCCCTATCTCAATTTCATCCTCTCTCTTCTCATGTGCAAAGAGCATATTGGCTACTTCTCTGATATTTGTCAGCTCGCGAAGCGCTGCATCACGCATCACATCAAGGGTTTCATTGCACTTGGCCCGCCGAAATTTGATGAGCCAGTCTGTTCGATCCATTTCTTTTTGCTTCATTGACCACGTGCCCACTAATCCAAAATAACTTTGCGCTTACCTAGCTGCACATCACCGGCTACGTCATCCAAAATGCGACCAGTTCAAATCAAAATCGAGATAAACAATAGCACCACTTAATGACCCAGTAAATATTGGGCAGCACATTTCAAGTATCTATTTGAACCCATTGATTTAGCGGTGATTGATAACGTTAACGCTAGCGACCTCATCGCTCAGTGCGGTGAAAAAACATCACAAAAGGCTCGTTTTATAGGCCAATTACAGTTGCATTATTTGCACCCGTGATAAAGTGGATACATAACTTGTGAGGAGATAGACCATGAAAGACTTAATCAACATTTTCCTGATGGCCGTAGTTGTCCTTGGTACCGCGATGCTGCAAGCGACTGGTTGGGGTTACGCTGTGATCGCGATTGCAGTGGTTTACTGGGTAAAAACCGTGCTGGACCTGCTCCACAAGAATTACTGGGTGGGTTTGGCTTTCTGGGGGCTGGTGGCTTTATTCACTTGGCAAGGGGCCCTTGTAGGCGGGCTGTTCTATGGTTTACTCGCCGCACCAAAAGACCAGACTGAGGGAAATGCAGCCAGAAAAAAGAAAAAGAGCTCTATCCGGCTTGTTTCCGATGGCTGTGACGTGCAGACAGGGGAGCACGTCGGCTCAGTATTTTGGTAAGATCTCGGGTTCTCAAAACGCTAACTTGTTGCTTCCGCCCTGGTCTGATAAATATCTTTGGCCTTCTCCCGCCCGTCAGCAGTCAACGTGAAGGCCAGCATCAGCGATGACGATCGGTACTTACTCAACAGACCATTGGCGACTAAGGTATGGCATGATGTGCGAAAGTTCGTATCGTGAATCTCGCTACTGCGTGTCAGATTAAGCATCCCCAGCAACTTCATACCAGGTACAGGGTCAAACCTTCCCCTAGCCTCTATAGAGAACAGGATGTACAACACGTCCTTTTGCGTTGCCGATAGCCTCATATTTTCACCTTACTCATGTGCCACATGAATAAGGCTCCCACGAGAGGAGCCCAATGTAAACACCATTCTTATTCATGTGGCACATGAATAATTGGTTAATTCACCGCATCTTTCAGTGATTTGCCAGCCTTGAAGCTAGGGATGTTTGCCGCGGCAACCTCAATTGCCTCTCCGGTTTGCGGATTGCGCCCAGTACGGGCGGCTCTAGCTCTCACCTGGAAGGTTCCGAAGCCAGTGAGAGCTACGGAACCACCTTCCTTGAGTTCGGTGGTGATAGTAGCCATCAAAGCGTTAACCGCAGCCTCTGCCTTAGCCTTGGTGATGTCAGCTGACTCAGCTATCGCCATTATCAAATCACTTTTGTTCATACGTCTTCCTACTCTGTCGTGGTTATAATTGCCCCCTTCCTTATCACAGAAGGGGTTGTGATTAGTGCGCTTTACGCCATTCCCAGGGAGGAGTCCGTTCCTGTTCAGGCAGAGCCCAGAGGCCGCGCTTCCCTTCCCTTGCCTCTTCTTCCAATTGGAATAGCTCAGGGGTTTTAGCGTATTGGCGGTACACCCAGGCATCACCTGAGCGGACCATCTCGGCGTTTACCCATTTGCCATCGGCGTAGAGATTGGCAACCAGACGGCCATAGCGGTCTTTGTCCACTTGCTCAACGGTGATCATCTGCCCAGCCACCAGCTCCGACAGTGCAGCCTTGGCCTTTGAGCCAAATGGCTGCTTCTTCTCGGGAGCATCGATCTCGGCCAACCGAACCCGGTACTGCACTTTACCACTTCGGCATTCTTCCCCGGAATTACAGGTTTGTTCTGTCAGAACTTTGACCGTATCGCCATCGGAAACACCGACGACTTGACCAGTAAAGGTCTCGGCCGACACAAAGGGCGAAGTCAAGCCAAGAGTGAGCAGCAGGATTGCCCTGCCAAATTTATGGACTGATTGCACATCGACTGTCATTGATCGAACCTCTTCCCTGCAAAAATGCGCCTTCATAGGCAAAATAAATTTCACATGTGAAATTTTTCAGCGCCCACCAGCCAAGTTATTTGGACGTTAAATCATGCTCCCGAGTGAGAGAACACCCACTCCGGATCAAGCTGGTACTCATCATCCAACTCTTCGGGGGTAACGACGGCGGTAGTCCAGTCAGTTGCCAAGAGTGGGTTGTCTATATCTGCGAACCAGGCATCGATCTGGTGCCTGAACTCCACCCGACGACTCTCCCCTGCGGTTGTTTTCACATGCTCAACCTCCGCATCCCAATAGAGAATCTCGCCTTCGACATCCTGGGTCGCGCAGGTTGCGCCGCTAGGCCATGCCCTCCGCTCGCTGACCAGCTGACGCAGTGTTTTACTCCCTTCTGGTGCGCGGTAGTCCAGATCGAGGTTGATGATTATTGCCTCTGGCTTTTCCAGCTCCGTCGTTTCAGGCAGATACTTAGCGACCAAAGGTATGGTAAGAATGATGGCGCCATCACGCTGGAACTGAGACCGAGCACTGACAATGAGCTGCATACACCAGTTCCAGACATACATCAGGCGATCATCAGCCTTGTGGTCAGCTTCGATTTTCTGAGCAACTTGGCGGATTCTTGGCTCAAAGTCCAGGTACAGGCCAGAGCTCTGGCATTTTTTGCTGATTGCCCGGATCAGATCACTGTGCTCTATGAGCAGATCACGAGTAACGGCATCATGTTTTCCTAATGCCTCCAGCAACATTCTCATTTGATCACGGATTTCCATCTTCTTCTCCCTCAATGTCAAACCGCTTGGCGGTGTCATCTTTGGCACCAGCCCAACGAAGCTCATCCCCCATGCGCCCGACTCAACTTTCACATATGAAATTTTTATTGCTTCGCTGCACTCTGTTCCTGGTCTTCAACCACCATTTTCCTCATCGCCGCCATGATGGCCTCAGGCGGCTGAGCGCCACCCAAGAGCTGGCTCTTACCCGTTTTGTTGTCAACGACAAAGGTGGCCGGTGTGCCGTTGACCCCAAGGCTCTTCGCTTGCTGGATATTTTCCTGAACCTTCTCATCCATCTTTCCAGCGGCAAGGCATTCGCGGAACGCACTCAAATCGGCTCCAACACCGGCCACCACCTGAGGCAGATCTTTGACCCCGGCCCCATTACCCTGGGTGTGCTCGAACATGTCATTGATGAAGACCCAGAACCCGCGGTTACCCTTCTGTTCTGAAATACACTCAGCGGCCACAGCTTCCTTGAATGCAGCTGGGTTATGGAAATCGAGTGGCATGTGCTTCCACTGCCAGTTCACATTCCCCTTGCTGGCATCAACAAGCTGCTTTGGTGTGTCATGGAATCGCTTGCAATAGGGGCATTCGATGTCAGAGAACTCGACCAAGGTGAAGCGGGCGTTGAGGTCACCGTAGATGTGTTTACCATCAGCTACCTTCTCGGCCGCCGCATCGAACTGAGCATACTTCTGGCTCATCTTCTCCTGCTGCTGCTTATCCACCAGCTTGTTGATACTAGCGGCCACTGCTGTATCAAACTCGGTTTGGTTCTTGAAAGTGATTGAATTGGTGGTGATGGCATTCATGTTGCTGAGAGTATTATTCACCTTGGCGAGGTCATTCGTCAGTTGGTCCACCTTCACTGACTGGTACACCCCTATACCGGTACCGAGGGCCCCCAATACGATTGCTGCGATAACACCTATCTGGATCTTCTTGCTGCTTAGTACGGTCATGTCAAACCACTCCTGATGGGAAAATAGTCAGGACGCTGAGTTCTGCTGGAGGGGATGAGGCAGGAAGGATTTTCCATTCAAAAAGAAAGGAGGCCAAAACCTCCTTTCTGGGATTACCGCACTCCCTTTCACTAAACCTGCGTCCAGGCCAGGTGAATCAAATGCCCTGGACAGCTGTTACGATGAAGGTGCAAACCTTGGCATAAAGTGGAGCCAGGCAGACAGAGGCCAGCACCATACCAAAGGCCTTCGACGGTGCTTGTTTAACGAAGCGGGGCAGCCACGGCATCATTCCACAGAACGCGGCCAAGATGGCGCCAGTCGCCCCGAGGGCCGGGTACAGCAGAACCTGGGCCAGGATGAAGATGCACTGGGCATAGGCAGCATGGTTCATTGCTTTTTTTTCTTCGGCCGTGAACTCCGCGCCGCTTACTTCATTGGTCTTTTCCATCACTTTGTCCTCAAGCATTATCGGGCTTTCCGAAAAAGGTTTCGTATGCCTCAAGGTCTGAGGCCAACATGAACTTCGCTTCGGGTTCGCTGAGCGGTTGCAGGTTAAGCAATTCTACGTTTTGGGCTCTTGATACAGCCATGTCCAGACTGAACCAAGTTCCCCCCTGAGCTACAGCTATGACCCGCACCACTGACAGCCCATTTGACTCAACTGTTGGAAGCTGTTGGTGCAATACCTTCGCTACTGTTGCTCTATCGCCAACCCAGCGCTTATCGAACATCACCACATTCAGCGACTCAAATGCACTCTTCGCCGCCTGGATACTGGTGTGAACCATTTCTGACTTCGCGCTCGATGTGAGTTGCCAGACAGCAACCCAACCAAAGAGCAACGCTAGGAGATTCATTCCACTGATTGCTAAAGCTCCTGACAGAGCAAAGGCGCCGAACATGATGACGCGGCTGCATTTAAACTGGGTCACTGCTTATCTCCTTTTCATGCCAGCAAGCCTACAGGATTTCCCAAAAATGCAAGCCCGCGAAACTGCCCGGATTGGGCACCAACACCGCTAAAATTTCACATGTGAAATTTTTTCCTGCTGGTATAGCGGCACATGCAACGCCGAACAGGGTCGAGCATCACCACGCTGTTACCTGTTTGCTTTAAGCTACCCCGTAAAAACATAGCATCACTTTATGATACTGTAAACAACGTAAACCACCAGCGTTCTGCTAGTACGACTCGTGTTCGTTGCGGATTGATAGGTGTTGCGAGTGGGGAATGGAGGGATTGAGTCATGCCCAAAGATGGTCATCGGCTTGTTAACAGTGATGCTCCCAGCGAACAGGGACTTTTGTGTTTGGGGGTTAAATCAAGCGGTGGATCGTTCCAATTTGGCTGTTAAGTCAGATGAGAGTGAAGCTCACGGGAACCGACAACAGGATAGCGAGGATCCATCATGGGCAGGCTTGGATCCCGGCAAAACCTGCTGGATGCACCACGCCCCACCTTGAGGATGCCACACAGCGGCGCTGTGACGCTCTGTGCGGCGTTTTTTTAGTATAGGTAATGACTTATCGCAGCAAGCTTGCATGGATGGCCTCATATCGCCTCCCAGGGACTTGCTTGCTCTCCACAATGGAAGCCAAACGAGAGCGTCGAAAAATGTGTTGAGAGAACAACTTATAATTTTTGAGTCCTTTAATTATTTAGATCCCTGATCTGTAGATCTTCTGTAGATCCTCTTTAGATCCTAAGATCATAGATAAAGGATCAAGGATAAAAGATAGAGCTCGCAACAGGTTGTTTTAATTGAATTAAATCTTAAATTTAACCCCCAAATAGCCCACATTAACCCCCAAACACATCAATTTAACCCCCAAACAGTATATTTTGGCCTCCATATTGGGTATTTTGACCCCCACACAGCGTTTTTTGACCTCCAAACAAGGTGGTTTTAACCCCCAAACAGCCCAGTTTTAACCCCCAAATAGGTCATTTTTGCGGGGCTCAACGGGGTCTTAATTTATGCTTTTCAACAGCTTATACGCAGTTATGTACAGCTTACTTACAGGTCGCTAGGGATGTGTTATGACAGATGATGCGGTAGCGCGAATTGTGACGGCAATCGCTAAATATGAGGCTCAGAAGATCGGGTTGCCTGCCAACCAGAAGAGCATCGCTTTCTTTAGCAGCCTTGTGGACCGAGCCAAAATACTCCCCATGTGCCAATTCCTCAGGGACTCTCCCTCTCGGAATCCTGACCAAGTGGTAGCAAGGTTCGTTGCCTTCTTTGATGATAGCTCTTGGCTGATCGAGGAGGAGGATAGTGACCCTCAACCGTCGTTGACGACACAGGGCGAACCTTCCGAGCAAAGTCCTAGGCTGGTCCCCGTATTACCATCTTCGGCCCCATCAGCACAGATTGGTGATAACCCTTTACCCCCTCAACCAGAACCGGAGCTTGAGCCGGAACTCGAAGTCGAAGCCGAGCCAGCGCGGGTACCGCCTCTCACTCCAGCAGGTAAGTCAGAGCCGGAATTACCCTCTTCCGCTTCGGAGAGTGCAACCAGGGTGTTTGACACGTCAGAACAAAGGGGGCCTCTACCTGTGACTTTGGACAATCACACCCAGCTGGTTATCGGGACCGGTATTTTTCGCACACTCAACAGAAACCTGATCAACAACCCCGCCTTGCGCCCGGTGCTGGACAGCAAGATCATCTATGAGGTGGATCCACGCTTCATGAATGGGTACAAGGCAATGACGTTGGCTGGGCCTGTGCTGGATACAGACCTGGACATCAAGACGTACCTGTGCCTAGTCAAGTTACTTGGTTCGATGACTGATGCTCAGTATGAGAGAGCCGCTGCGTCGCATATCGAGGTCACCCCGGAGCAATTCTACTCCCCATTAGCGGAGTTTTTATCTCCAGCAGAATTTGGGAACTACATCAGCGACTTCATGCGGACCGATAAGATCCTGCACTCCATGAAGCGTCTTCATGCCTTCCAAATGACATTGTTCAGGCAACCTGAGGACGCAGAGGTCCATAGTGGTAAGGAGAGTAAGGATGGCTCCCGGATGAAAGGCTCGGTGATGATCGTTGGCCTCGTCAGTGTTATTAGCCTGGATGGGGACGGCATCATCCGGATCACGCCCAACTTGCCAATGCGTGAGATGTACAGAGCCGCAAGTCGTCTCATCGCAGTCAACAGGAGCACCATCATTGGGTTTGAGCATCCGATCAGCCGGATATTCAGCCTTTGGCTGACAACGATCGGGAATGGTCAGTTCAAGCAAGATTGGGTCTACATCAACAAGAAATTGTCTGTGAGAGAGATTCTTGAGGGTATTCACCCCCTAACAGAAGCCGGGTACTACAAGAAGAGGCACGTCAAAATGCTGGAGGTAGCCCTTGTCGAGCTGGTGGGCTGCGGGGTACTGGAGTGCGCCTATCGTAGACACACCGATACGCAATTCACCACCATTACCCCTGAGAACTGCAAACTATTCATTCTCGATGGCCTAAAGGTCGAGATCGAGCTGACACGCCACCGGATCTCCCATAAACACTCGCCCCATAATGGGCAGAGTGAGGATGCTGGAGAACATTCCGCGCAACTGCCTAAGGGGTTACAGGAGGAGAAGTTTGACGAACTCAGCGATGTATCAGCCGTGACTCTCAGCAACGAGATCACCCACATCCTGAAATCGGTAGACTTCGGCCGCGCTCGTTATCTCACCATGCCCGATATTGTTGAGCTCTATAGGGCCGACCTGGTGAAGGTGGCGGTCAGAACCAAGCTTCTCCGTGAGCTTGATACCGCGTTGTGCAGGAAAACCATGAAGTCGGTTCTTGGATATAGACGTGAGCGCTTGGCAAACCTCTTCAATGTAGCCTTGGATGGGCCGGATAAGGCGGTTATGGCCGGGGTGTGTGCTGAGTTCTGGGGAGCCATGAGCACCAGCAATGAGAATCGTCTCTACAACCTTCTGTCCGCGATGCCGCGAGAGTCCCAGATCAAAGATCCTGACCAGTGGGCCATCACTTATGCAGCACAGATTCGTGATTTCTTGGCTCTGATGGTTACCGAGGAAGGGGAGGCCATGTTGAAGGGGATCAGGGCGGCCATGCTCAATGCGAGGCTGATCAATCTGCTGACCAAGGCCAGTATGACGAAGGAGGCTAAATTGGTGAAGTATCGTGCGGAGGCGGCGAAGTAGCAGCCTCCCCTTCAAACTGCTGGTGGGCCAACTCAGCTTGTCTTGGCAGGCCCACCCTGGACGCCAGTGATCTCGAAACAACTCTTGCGCACCTTGACCAGGGTGTATCCACGCTTTTCCAACGCCGCTACCACGCTGGGTCCATACCCGGTGTTGCGGCCAACAGTAAAACGGCAGGGATAGCCGAAGTGTTGGCAGAGCTGGAAGTCATGGATCAGTCGATCTATACAAATCGTGGTGCGCTTAGCCATGGTCATCACCCCTAGGAATTGATGGTTGTCTCGTCGTTGCTTTCAACAGCCTGACCAGCTGGGTCTGGCTCCTTCATTTTCCAAGCAAGCACTACATCGGCATCAGCAAAGGGTCTGCATCCTCCATCACAACCTCAATGGGGTGCAGCGCATCCGTAGTGGTGCCCCGATCCTTGGCATTGCCTCTCCCTACTGCGTAGAGCCTTTGGCCTTCCATGCTCTTATCGAGCTTTACCCCGTTTTTCATCCTAATGCCCTTTTGTAGTCATATATGTCTAGTTTACCCTTGGTGGCTCAACCAGTCAAATATGTCTACCTCTCTTTCGGCAAGTCGTAAAAATTTCACATGTGAAATTTTTTTCCCTTTGTGCAGACAGTTCCGCGGCTCTGTAGGCAAAAAAAAGGCCCCGATTAGGGGCCTAAGTTGAGCTCGTTTTATCCACAAATTCTGGGGATAGCTCCCCCACAACCTGTGACTAATCCCTGAGCAGTCTTGCTGCTGGTGGAGTGATTTCAACACTTGGATAGCCGGGAGGGGAGAGTACCGCATGGTGCATCATTGCAAGGTCTCGCCAATCGCGACGAGTAGGCAGCTTGAGCCTCCAGCCATTTGAAGGTAACGGTAGCTGTAATTTCCCGCGTCGCATCAGGAGCACGACTCGCACAATCCAGGGGCAGCGGGAGGCGGGTCGTCTCTCTATCTTCCACAGGGCTGACGCATCAGTGTTTATACTTTGAACAACCCCATACATTCGAACAAATATTGTTCATTCAGACAGCAGAG
>NZ_JAPCIT010000034.1:0-35293 GCF_027707385.1 Aeromonas sp. QDB54
GACACTCTTTATCCGCCCCCGGTCTTCACTTTTAAATGGTTCAGGTCAGGCGACAACTATTCTGACACCGGGGGCGGGGGAGACATCGACAAGATCGGTGTTGGCAGTTTCAGACATCATCAGGACGGGCTCAGCCATGTCGAAGGGACAAGCCCCAGCATAGCATTAAGGGCAACGAGTCACAGGAGACCAGCCATGCATATCCATCACGTCGCCATCTGGGCACAGGATCTGGAGGCGCTCAAGGCATTCTACTGCACCCTGTTTGGCGGGCAGGCCAATGAGCGCTATCACAACCCGAGCAAGCAGTTCAGCTCTTACTTCGTGCGCTTCGAGGGGGGCGCCAGCCTGGAGCTGATGCACACCCCCATCCTGTTTCCGGCGGATCTGCACCTGCCGCACCCGTTGCAGGGGCTGGCCCATCTCGCCTTCTCCCTTGGCAGCGTGGAGGAGGTGGACAAGATGACCGCCCGTCTCAAGCTGCTCAAGGGCGCCGAGGTGAAACACCTGGACGGCCCCCGCTGGACCGGCGACGGCTATTACGAAAGTACCTTCCTCGACCCGGAAGGCAACCGGCTGGAGCTGACCATCTAATACCTGAATGCTCCCCTCACCCTGCCCTCTCCCAACGGGAGAGGGGATAAAACAACATCGAAGATATGATCGCCAGCCATATTGATTCGGTTGAAGGCAAAATAGCCAACCACGTAGGTTCTATTAGCGAAGCGTAATCGGACGGGCGTATTTGCCCCCTTCTCCCCTTGCGGGAGAAGGGTTGGGGATGAGGGGGAGGGAAAAAGAGATTTCGCGGTAAACGTTGGGATTCGCTTCGCTCAACTACAACCTACACAATCGGTAGGTTGGTGCTCAGCCTGCGAAGCCCAACATACGATAATTCATACAATTATTTATGCCTTATCATCACAAGCTCAGGATTCTCTGGAGTATAGTGGTGCTCATAATTCTCATTTTGTAGTTTCAAATAACGTTCAATATCTTTTAATTCATATGGTGTATACATTGTATTTGTTTGACCGACACCAATCATGCTAACCCAACCAATTATCCCATCGATATAATCATGAGAAACCTTAAATATACGGAGATTTTTACTACTCTCGCATTTCAATTTGCGAGGGTCAACACTAAATATATCAAGATGCGAGTTATAGTGATTATGCTGACATAGAGAAAATCCGATTGCTAAATTGTGAGCCAAAGGTAGTAAATTAAAATCGTTTTCTGGATTAAGAATGATTACATTTGGACTAATTGTGAAGACCGGTCTAGTTTCTGTACTATCGAAATCATAACCTGTGTGATAAATTCCAGTTATATTTATTTTTGAAAAAATACTTTTTCTGAAACTGCTCAGATGCCCTAATAGAGAAGGGATATTATTGGCCTCAGCCAGCATAAACAAGAAAAATAATGCTTTGCATTTTTCTAAAACATCAGAACTTGAATTGACGACTCTTAACGCCTTCCTAAAAACATCATGAGTAAAATATGGTTTTACTGCACTCGGAGGATTAGATAACAGAGATTTTATATTTTGAAATTTATCCACCATGCTTTCCAAAATCTGGTTCAGAACTTCATATCTACCCTCCATTCTGTTTTGAGGATTGAGAAGCCCCAAGAACATTTGGATAACCATAAAGTTAACCATTTTCTCCAAAGAGTTTCCTTTCTCACTAACATTTAAAAGCTTATTGAATTCATGTCCATGGACAAGTTCATTGAAGATGATCGAGGTGTCCTTTTCATAATTTGAGAGCTCATTTTCGATGTCAAACTTCCTTCCTGTCTCACCATCAACTAACATGAAGCAATCTTTACTTATCGCAACCGAAGATATTGGCAATGGTATTTCCTTGATATCATTTTCCTTATCTTTAGAATGATATACTGTATGGCACCACACCCGTTGCTTATCCTTCGGTTGAAAAGCCGTATCATCACTGCGGAAGTTTCTCAATACCCATTGAGATAACATATGCTGATTTTTAGTATATTTCATAGATCATAATCCTGTAATCATAGTAAAAGTCATCTATTCAATATTTGTGATCTCGTTTTGCAAAACCTAATAAAACGGCGGTAAATCCCTTTACCGCCTCCCATTTAATTCACTCCCCCAATCTCTCTGCTAATCCGGAATAACGCTCGGTCTTTTTCCGCACCGCCTGTGCCAACAGGGCGCGATCGCCGTAGAGATCGAGCCTGGCCTTGGCGCGGGTGATGCCGGTATAGACCAGCTCGCGGGTCAGCAGCGGGCTGGGGCTGTCGGGCAGCACCAGCACGGTGTGGGCAAACTCGGAGCCCTGAGATTTGTGGATGGTCATGGCGTAGACCGTCTCGTGGGGTGGCAAACGGCTGGGCAACAGCGCCCGCAGGGTGCCGTCCGGCTGCTCAAACCAGACCTTGAGCCGACCTGTTTCATCGGGCAGGCAGAGCCCCATATCACCGTTGTAGAGGCCGACCCCGTGGTCGTTGCGCACCACCATCACCGGGCGACCGGCATACCAGTCGCCGTCGCGGGCAATCAGGCCGGCCCGTGACAAGGCCAGTTCCAGCCGCTCGTTTAGCCCCAGCACGCCGAACGGGCCATCGCGCAGGGCGCAGAGGATCTGGAAGCTGTTGAATGCCTTGAACACGGCGGCCGGCGCTTCCCCCGCGCGGGCCGCCTTCAGATAGCTGCCGTAACCGGCCACCCCCTGGGCAATCAGGGCGTCGTAGGCCTCCCCGGCCCAGGGATGCAGGCTGATATCGGCGAATCCTGCGCCCCAGACTGATTCCACCGCAGTGGCATCGCCGCTGTTGCAGGCGCGCGCCAGCTGGCCGATGCCCGAGTACTGATCGAAGCGCCAGCTCTTGGCCAGCAAGCAGAGGCTGTCGCGCACCGGCGCCCCCGCGGGCGTGCCCTGCAAGCGGTAGCCGGTCTGGCGGGAGAGCCAATCCGCCTGCGCCGGGCTGATGCCCTGTTCGATAAAACTGCAGATATCGCCGAGCACGGCCCCCGCCTCCACCGAGGCGAGCTGATCCTTGTCGCCGAGCAGGATCAGGCGGGCGTGGCTGGGCAGCGCATCGAGCAGACGCGCCATCATCGGCAAGTCGACCATGGAGGCCTCATCCACCACCAGCAAGTCGAGGTGCAACGGGTTGCCCGAGTGGTGGCGGAACTGGCTGCGCCCCGGAATGACCCCAAGCAGCCGGTGCAGGGTGCCCGCTTCGGTGGGGATCGCCTCGACCCACTCGGGGGGTAAATCGAGGGCCTGCAGGGCAGAGCCGATACTCTCGGTCAGGCGCGCCGCCGCCTTGCCGGTGGGGGCCACCAGCCGGATCGCTGGCGCCTTGCCCGCTTGCAGGCCGGTCTCCACCAGAATGGCGAGCAGTTTGGCGACCGTGGTGGTCTTGCCGGTGCCGGGGCCACCCGAGATCACCGCAAAGGGGCGCGCCGCCGCGGTAGCCGCCGCCAACTTCTGGCCGTTGCAGCAGAGCGCCTCGGGCACCAGCATATCCAGCTTGCTCAAGTCGCTCGCCGCCTGGGCGCTGGCCAGCAGCCCCTCGATGGCGGGCCAATCCACCTCGCTCGGGAACACCAGATCCAGATACTTCAGGGTAAAGTGACGGGCCGAAAAGTCGGGGGCGAGGCGAGCCTTGAGCAGGGCCGCGAACACCAGGCCGTAGTCGCGGGCAAACAGCCGCGATAGGGCCGGGGCGATCTCCGGCCATTCGGCGCGTTCACTCAAGGCTCGAAGGTGGCGGGCCACCCCCAGCTCAAAGTCGTGGTAACGGGTGAGGTAGAGGCGCCCGCGCCAGAGCCGCAGCGGCCAGCGCGGGGCTTCCCCATCATGCTGCTCGGTGCCAACCAGCGGGCTTGCCACAAACAGGGCGGGCCAGCGGGCAGGGTCCGCCAGATCGGCCAACAGATCCCGGCTCTGATCCGGATCCAGCCCGAACGGGCGCAAGGATCCCTTTTCGTTACCGGAATGTGCCAGCATTTCCAGCGGCAGGCAGACATGGCCGCGCCCCAGCTCGAAGCAGGCGAGCGCCGCCCCCAGCACCAGCTCGGGGCTGCCGCCCAGGTCGGCCACCAGTTTGGCAAATTGCAGATCCAGCTGGCGAATGCGGCCGGCCAGCGCCAGGGCCTTGAGCCGTTCAATCATCATGGTGCCGTTCATGCTTCTACCCCGTTATCCGATACCCCGGCGAGGGCGGGCGCCGCCCCCTCGCTAAACAACCGATCCAGCCCCAGCACCAGTTCACGACTGGGGCGGGTATGGAAAATTCCCCCCTGCGGCATGCCGCGCAGGAACAGATAGAAGACCCCGCCAAAGTGCTGATCGAAGTCGTAACCCGGCAGGCGCAAAGTGAGCAGCCGGTGCAGCGCCAGCGAGTAGAGCTGGTATTGCAGGTCGTAGCGGTGCTCGGCCATCGCCTGCTCCAGCGCCGGACGGCTGTAATCGGCCGGGCTCATGCCGAGGTGGTTCGATTTGTAGTCGAGCAGATACCAGCGCCCCTGCCACTCAAACACCAGGTCGATAAAGCCCTTGAGCATCCCCTGCACGGTGGCAAAGCTGAGCGGCTTGTTGCCCCGCGACAGCGGGTCGTGCTGCTGGCAGAGCGCGGTCAGCGCCGGCGCCGTCACCCGCCCCATGGGCAGGAAGAACTCCAGCTCCACCTGTTTGCGCTCGGGGGCCAGATCCCGCAGCCGCACCGGCTCGCCAAAGCCGGTTTCAAGGGGGGTATTGAGCACCGCCTCCACCTGCTGTTGCAGCACGGGCGCCCAGCTCTCGT
The DNA here is from genome assembly GCF_027707385.1 of Aeromonas sp. QDB54. Classification (NCBI taxonomy): domain Bacteria; kingdom Pseudomonadati; phylum Pseudomonadota; class Gammaproteobacteria; order Aeromonadales; family Aeromonadaceae; genus Aeromonas; species Aeromonas sp. QDB54. The sequence continues at coordinate 4,804 of NZ_JAPCIT010000034.1, forward strand.
CGAAGCCATCTTGCGCCAGCAGGGTGGCGATGTGCTCTGCCAGCGGCTCGCCGCCGGCGCTCTGAAAATCGATGGTCTCGAACAGGCTGTGCAGCAATGTGCCGGGGCGCGCCCCTTTCGGGAAGGTGAAGATGGAGGGCTGAGGCGCCTCTTCCTGTTGTGCTGTAGACAGGTCGGCAGCCAATGCAGCTGCCTCGGTCACCACCTCGTCATCGAAGCCGGGATTGGCCAGCACCCCCTTGCTGTGGCCGTGGCCCTGCGCCGCCAACCCGGAGTAGGAGCTGATCCACCAGTCCCGCTCAAGGGTACCGGTAAAGTGGCGCACCTGTGGCTCGCCCAGCTGCTCCTCCTCTGCCGGCATGGGGGCCGGGCGAGTGAGCGAGGGCTCACCGACAGCTACTCCGGGCAGCGCCTGCGCCAGCTCGGTCAGAGCGGTCGCCAGCGTCGCGGCATCCCCCTTCTCACCCTTTTGCAGCAGGTAGCCGATGGCAGTCTGGTGCAGGTCGGTCTGCTCCGACTTGCCATTGCCGGAGCGCACCGGCGCCAGCCCCAGCCAGGTGGCGTAGACGCCCCGGGTCAGCGCCACATAGAGCAGCCGCAAATCTTCGGCAAGGCGCTCGCGGTCGGCCTCGGCCAGGGACTCTTCGGCGCCGGTGAGATCGAGCACGGTGCGATTGCCTGCGCCGTCCGCTTCGTGGAACAGCGGGGTATCGGCAGGGCGGTGGCTGCAGATGAAGGGCAGGAACACCAGCGGGTACTCCAGCCCCTTGGATTTGTGGATGGTGACGATCTGCACCAGCTTGCGCTCGGATTCGAGGCGCAGTACCTGCTCCGCATCCTGGCCGTCGGGGCGACTCGCCGCCTCCCCCAGCCAGCGCAGCAGGGCATATTCGCCGTCCAGCTCGCAGCTCACCTGTTGCAGCAGCTCGCCGAGGTGGAGGAAGTTGGTCAACCGCCGCTCACCATTCGGGCTGGCCAGCAGGGAGGAGGCGAGATTGCGCCGGTGCAGCAGGGCGCGCAGCATGGCCAGCACGCCGCGCTTGTGCCAGATCTTGCGGTATTCCATAAACTCCTGCACCACGCTCTCCCACGCCCGCTCGTCACTGGCGAGCTCGTCGAGCGCCTTGGCATCCAGATCGAACAGCCCGGTGGCGAGCGCCGCCCGCAGGCTGCGTTCCTCACCCGGGTTCTGGCAGGCGTGCAGAATCAGCAAAATCTCCCGCGCCTCCACCTGCGCCAGCACGCTCTCGCGATTCGACAGATAGACGGAGGCGATGGCGAGCCGCGCCAGCTCCTGCTGCACCAGCTTGCCCTCGGCGCCGGTGCGCACCAGCACGGCGATATCCCCCGCTTTCACCGGCTGGTCGCCGATCTGCGCCTTGCCCGCGCGAGCCAGGGTCAGCAGGCGGTGGATCTCCACCGCCGTGGCGCGGGCCATCCGGCTCTGGTAATCCCCCTTGTTGAAGGTGGGTTGGCCGCTCAGCTGCCAGCAGTGGAGCACGGGTGCGGCTTCGCCATCCAGCTGCAGCGCCTTGCTCTTGCCCTGCGCCTCCACCGGCAGGAAGGGGATATCCGCCTCGTAGATAAAGGGATCCTTGGCCCGCTCGAACAGGCCGTTGACCGCTGCCACCAGCGCGCGGCTGGAGCGCCAGTTGCACCCCAGGGTGTAGTGGGCGCTCACATTTCGCCGCGCCTGAATGTAGGTAAAGATGTCGGCGCCGCGAAAGCCGTAGATGGCCTGCTTGGGGTCACCGATCATCAGCAGCGCCATGTCGGTGTGGCCGCCGTAAAGCCGGTGGAAGATGCGGTACTGCTGGGGGTCGGTATCCTGAAATTCATCGATCATCGCCACCCGGTAGGTGGCGCGAATGCGCTCGCACAGCCGCTCGCCAAGGCCGGAGCCGAGCGCACCGTCGAGGTCTTTGAGCAAGTCATCGAACGAGAGCTGATGAGCTTGCCGCTTGCTGGCCTGCATCCGGCTGCGCACCACCACCGCCGCCCGTTGCAGGATCAGATCGCGAATGCCGGGGCGACTCGCCAGCAGTTCATCGATCTGGCTGAACAGCGGCAGGGTAGGCACCGCGCCCCCCTTCTTGAGGTTCTCCTCCAGCACCGTCTGGCCGAAGCGCTCCAGCTCCTTGGGAATGGCGTAGCCGCTGGTCTCGTCCTGTGCCCAGTCGGCTATCTTGGCGAGCCACCCTTCGTAGTTCTTGCCGGTGTAGCGGCTTACTTGCCCATCGGTCTGGCGGCGGATCTCGTCCCCTTGCGCCAGCCACTCGCGCTTTACCGCCTCAATGCGGGCCATGGCCGCCTGATGGCGGGCGGCGAGCGTCTCGTCCCCCGCCGGCGGGCGCATCTCCAGCTCGCTGTTGTCGAGCCAGCTGCCCATCTCCCGCAGCAGGGCGGCGGGGCTCGGCCAGAGTGCGCGCACCGCGCTGGCGAGGGGCTTGTCGACCGGATAGAACTCGGATCGCCAGTAGTCGCTCACCGCCTGCAGCCTGAGCTGGCTGTCGTCGGTGAGAAATTCGGTTTCAAAGAGGGCACCCGACTCGAAGGCGTTCTGTTTCAGCATCCGCTGGCAAAAGCCGTGGATGGTGAAGACCGCCGCCTCGTCCATCTGCCGTTCGGCGGCCAGCAGGCGGCGGGCCGCCAGTTCGTGATCCTCCACCTCCGCCAGCAGCTGGCTCAGCAGGGCGTCCTTGCTCTCACCGCGCATAAAGGCGAGCCGCGCCTCATGGATGCGGGCGCGGATCCGGCCGCGCAGCTCGGCGGTGGCCGCCTCGGTAAAGGTCACCACCAGGATCTCGGTCACCGAGAGCGGCCGTTCGTGGGCGCTGGGTTGACCAGCGTCTTCCCCCTCTTCGATGAGCGGGCCATGGCCCAGCAGCAACCGCAGGTAGAGACCGGCGATGGTGTAGGTCTTGCCGGTACCGGCGGAGGCCTCGATCAGCCGCTCGCCATAAAGGGGAAAGCGCAGGGTATTGAGCGGGTTGGCCATTATTGCAACTCCTCCAGGCTCTTGAGCAGCGGGGTCAGGTGTTCACGGGCCAGCGCCTGCAGCTGGGCCAGCACGGCCTCGTCGAGTTCCGGGAAACAGCGGGCGACATAAGCGTCTTCCCCCTCCCCCTTGGCCATGTAGCCGCCGTTGAAGCGGGTGAGAGCCGCTTTGTCGGCCGCCTCCGGTTTCTCCGGATCCTTCTCGATCGCCTTGAGCCAGTCCCAGGCGGTACTCGGGAAGAAGGGCAGCGGCCGCTTCATCCCCTGCATCCAGAGCGCCACCAGCGCCGCCAGCTTGGGCCGCGCCTCATCGGCCGGGAGCCTGGCCAGCCGCAGACTCTGCTTGGCGTCGAACAGCAGGGTGTCGCCGGGGGCATCGCTTAAGGAGAGGCAGAGGTGCTGGATCCAGCCCAGCAACAGATCCTTGCCGTTGAAGCTGCCGGGCTTGACCACCAGCAAGCGTCCCTTCTGGGTGTCGATCCACCCTTGCAGCTGACCCTGGGCCAGCGCGATATCGACCTCCACCGCCTGTTTTTCTGCCTCATTGGCCGCCACCCAGGGCCGCAGCCGCTCCGCCAGCTTGCCCATCTGCTCGTCCAGATCCTCCAGCAGCAGGCTGCCGAACCACCCTTGCGGCAGCAGGCCGGTGAGCTGCAGCCGCTCGCGGCGCATGGCACTGTCCCCCTGTGCCAGGTGAGCATCGAGCAGCAGGTCTTTCAGCTGATAATGTTGCAGACCGTCCAGCTCGAACGGTTCGCTCTCCTCGATGTTGGCTTCGTTCAGCTCAAACCACACCTTGAGGCGGCGGTTGAGGAAATAGCGGGCTGGCTGGCGATAGAAACGCAGCAGCTCCGCCAGCTCCAGCCCCTGCTCCTTGCCCCATTCGGGAGGCAGCGGCAGCTCGCCGCTCTGGAAGTTGGCCGCGCCGCGCTGCGGATGGAGGGCCGGCAGCCAGTCGGCGGCATAGGTAAAGAGGCCGGAGCCCGCCGCCGGATAGAAGTAGGCGTGGCTGTAGGGGGTGAGCGGATGCTGGGTGATCAGGTGCGCCAGCAGTCGTTTGCCGGAGCGCTCGTCATCGAGCTGCTCATCCCCCGCCAGCACGAAGCCCTGTCGCACATAGTCGATGAGTTCGGCCAGCAGCACCGAGGGCACCTTGTCGCTGTTGTCCTGAGCGCTGAAACCCTGATAGCTGATGTAGAGCCCCTGCTGGGCGCTGAGCAGCGCCTCGAGGAACAGGTAGCGGTCATCGTCGCGACGGGAGCGATCCCCCCGCCGGCCCGCCACCGCCATCAGGTCAAACCCCATGGGTGGCAGGGTGCGCGGGTAGACGCCGTCGTTCATACCGAGCAGGCAGACCTGCTTGAAGGGGATGGAGCGCATCGGCATCAGGGTGCAGAAGTTGACCTGACCGGCGAGGAAGCGCTGGCTGGAGCGGGACTCCCCCAGCACGCTGCCGAGGTAATCCTGCAACAAGTCGGCACTGATGGGCTGCTCGAAGCGGGCCTCGCCGAGCTGGGCGAGCCAGTCGGCCAGCTGGCTGCGAATGAGCTGCAGCTGGCGCTCTTCATCCTCGTCGGCCAGATAGAAGCGCTCCAGCAGCGCGTTGAGGCAGGCAACCCACTCCCCCAGCGGCTGCGCCTGTTGCAGGCGGGGCAAGAATTCGGCCAGCGAGTCGACGAACCAGGCGAGCTTGCCGAGCGCCAACCCCTGCTGACCCTCGATATCGGCGTAAGGCAAGATGCCCACCACCGGTTCGCCGTCACCCATGGCAAAGCCGAGCAGCATGCGGCGCAGGCCGAACAGCCAGCTGTTGCCAGAGAGGCGCGGCAGATCGAAGCGCTCTGGGTAGCCGTCATCCAGCCCCCAGCGGATGCCGGTCTCCTGCACCCAGACCCGCAGCTGGTTGAACTCCTCGTCATCCAGCTCGAAGCGGCGCAGCACGGCGGGCACCTCGAGAATGGCGAGCAGCTCGCCCGCCCCGAAGCGGGCGTTGGGCAGCCTGAGCAGGGCGAGGAAGCTCTGCAGCAGCGGGCTCTCCTGACTGGCCGCCCGATCCGACACCGCGAAGGGGATCTGGCCGCGCGCGCCAAATACCGCCTGAATGTAGGGGCCGTAGCTGTTCACGTCCGGCATCATCACCACCACATCTTTCGGGGTGAGGGATTTGTCCTGCTCGAACAGCGCCAGCAGCCGGTCGTGCAGCACCTCGAGCTCGCGCATCGGGCCATGACAGGCGTGGATCTGCAGGGATCCATCCGCCGGATCGAGCGGGCTCTTGTGGTGGCTGGCGTCGAGATCGAACTGGCCGGCACCCCGTTCGGCCAGCTCCAGCACATCCTTCTGGATGGCGTGCAGCAGCCTGATATTGCCCTTGGCATCCAGCTCGTCGATATCGACGAAGGCCTCTATTTGCGGCACCTCCAATTCCATCAGCTGATGCAGGTAGTCGCGCCCCAGCTTGCCCATGGAGGCAAGCAGCGGGTTGGCGGGGCCCTGCAGAGTCTCGATGTCGGTGCCGGGCTTGAGCTTGTTCTCGAGGCGCGCCAGGGTCTTGCGATCGAGCAGATCACCCCAGTAGTAGCGGCAAGGGTTGGTGACGAACAGGTGCACCTCCACCTCCGGCCGGCTGCCGAGGGCCAGCAACGCCTCCACATAGCGCGGTGGCAGTGCCGAGATGCCGAACACGAAGACCCGCTGCGGCAGCTTGCCCGGCAGCGTGGCGGTACGCGCCAGCTCGTGGATAAACTCCTCGTAGAGGTTGGCGCGGTGGTAGCCGCTCGGAGAGAGCGCCAGGGTGCGAGCCACCAGCTCGCGCCACAGCTCGGGCTGCCAATCCTGACCGCTCATCCCGGCCAGCTCCTGGCTCAACCCCTCCCCCTGTTCCCAGCGGGCGATCCAGTCCGGCCGGTAGACCAGATACTGGTCAAAGAGATCCGCCACCTTCTGGCAGAGCTGCCACAGCCGCACCTGCTCGGGATCCTTGGCAGGATCCGCATCCTCCCCGCCCAGATAGGCGGCCAGTGGCGCAAAGGCTGGGCGATCGAGCAGGGCGGGCAGAATGGTCATCAGCTGCCAGCTCATGGCGCCCTTGTTGTAGGGGCTCTGGCGAGGCACGTCCGCCAGCACCTGGGTGAACATCTCCCAGATAAAGCTGGCGGGCAGCGGAAAGTCGATATTGGCGGCAATGCCGAAGGCCTGGGCCAGCTCCAGCTTGAGCCACTGGGCCATGCCCGGGCTCTGCACCAGAATTTGCTCGCGCTCGAAGGGGTGAGAGAGGGGGGCCTGCCGGATGCGGCTCACCAGCAGCTCTTTGAGCAGATCCAGCTGATTGGAGTGGTAGAGGGTAAACATGGGCAATTCCCGCCAGAGCAAAAGAGGGGTCAGCGCGGGAAAACCTCAAGGATCCCCGTCACTTCACAGGTATCGGGATTGTCGGGGATCGGGGGGGAAGATGCAAAAGGCGCTTGTTGTCGCCGATCACGTCGCCGTCATCTGCCGCAGGCAAATGTGACGGGCATAAAAAAGCCGGTGCGATTGCACCGGCCAAAAGGCGTTGGAAAACTCGAACCTGCGGGGTTTACCAGTTCTTGCCGAAGCGGGCATCCAGGCTGAAGGCCCCTGCACCGGCTGCCGCCAGGGCCAGGAAACCACCGGCCACGGAGACGTTCTTCATGAACATCAGCATCTGCATCTGGTCGGCAGGCTGATAGTGGAAAATAAAGGCGGCCATCAGGGTGAAACCGGCCATCAGCACGGAGAGGCTGCGAGTAAACAGGCCCAGCATGATGGCGAGGCCACCGCCCAGCTCCAGCAGGATCACCAGCGGCAGGATGAAACCAGGCACGCCCATGGCTTCCATGTACCCTTGGGTACCGGCGTAACCGCCGATCTTGCCCCAGCCCGCAATCACAAACATCAGAGCCAGCAGAACGCGACCCACCAGCAGTGCCAAATCTTTCATCTTGTCCATTTCAATATCCTCGTTTTGCGTCACATCACCGCTGACTGCTTCAGGGTAGGTCAAATAACAGGGCTTGGCTGGCACTCGCGGCCACCAGATCCCATTTGGGCTCATCACGACTGAGAACCCCGTCGCCGGGTCGGGCAGCCAGACCGTTGGCGGCAAGCTCCCCTGAAATCATCTGCAGGTAGCCGTGTCGGCCGGCCAGCTCCCAGGTGAGGCTCTCACCCGGTTCAAGCTGCAACCGCCAGACGCGGGCCTGCTGGCGGATCCTGAAGGATCCTGCTTCGCCGTCCGGTGACGCCACCAGCGTCATGCCCGGATTGGCTTCAATCTTCTTCTGCTGATAGCCGGGTGTCGTGCCGTGTTCGTTCGGCTCGATCCAGATTTGCAGCAGGGAGAGCGGCTCGGTCTGCGAGGGGTTGTACTCGCTGTGCCGGATGCCGGACCCCGCGCTCATCAGCTGGAAATCCCCCGCCGGGATCTGCTCGGCATGGCCGAGGCTGTCCTTGTGCTCTATGGTGCCTTGCAGCACGCAGGTCAGGATTTCCATGTTGGCGTGAGGGTGGGTCGCGAAACCGCCACCCGGCGCCACCAGATCCTGATTGATGACCCGCAGCACTGAATGCCCCATCCAGTCCGGGTCGTAGTAGTGCCCGAAGGAAAAGCTGTGGCGCGCATCCAGCCAGCCGAAGTTGGCCTTGCCGCGCGCTTCTGCGGCTCTCAATTTCATCATGGTGTGCTCCTCACGTACCGATACGGTTGATTAACGCTGCTTGCCGCTACCGATGCCGAACGGAATACGGTAGTCGCTGCTCTGATCCCCGAGGCTCACGGTCAGGTTGCCCTGGGTGCGGCTCGGGATCTGTACCTGCTGGCTGCCCATCAGGTTGGCGTGGACGGAGGCAACCAGATCGCCAGACTCGTCACGCACTTCCAGCATGGGGTTGCCCTTGCCTTCCACCGCAGCGGTCGCGTGCCAGTTCACAAACAGCACGCCCGGGGCGGCGTTGAGGTCAGCCGGGACGGAAGCCTGAGCAAAACCTGCGGTCATCAGGCCTGCAACGGCCAGCATCTTGATTACGTTTTTCATGTTCATTCACTCTCTTGGTTTTATGTCATTGCCAAGGCCGCTGTGGCCAGAATCAATGCATCCATGCAAGAGGTCATTCAAATAGTGTGTTGTTCTTTCACCGAAGTCTGACTCCCTGATTGATGGAGTCACAGTCTGGAACTACCCGTTTATTTGGCTGCTTGGCGTTCCTGCCTAAGCGTTGATTGAATATTAAAGACACTTGGCCTAACTTGTTAGCGAGATAAACTGGCAAACATGTTCAAAAAAATTGAAGGCAATTTATGGCCAAGGAACTGAACAAGGAACGGGCGCTGACCCTGGAAGCCATCCGGGTGCTGGATGCCATCGACCGCCGTGGCAGCTTCGCGGCGGCGGCCGACGAACTGGGCAAGGTGCCCTCGGCGCTGAGCTACACGGTACAGAAGCTGGAAGACGAGCTGGACGCCATGCTGTTCGACCGCAGCGGCCACAGGACCAAGTTCACCCCGGCGGGCCGCATGCTGCTGGAACGCGGTCGGGTTCTGCTGGAAGCGGCCGAGCACCTGGTGGGCGAGACCCGGGCGCTGGCCCGCGGCTGGGAGACCGACATCACCATCGCCATCGATGCCCTGGTGCCGCTGCAGGCGCTCTACCCGCTGGTGGAGCGGCTGGCCGAGCTGACCGATACCCGGCTGAGGTTTCGCGCCGAGGTGCTGGCGGGCAGCTGGGAGTGTCTGGAGGATGGCCGGGCCGACCTGCTCATCTCCTCCCTCAATCCCGACATCATGATGACCGGCATCAAGCACCAGCCGCTGCAGGAGGAGGTGATGCTCTACGTCGCCCACCCGGATCATCCCCTGCATCAGGAGCCGGAACCTCTGGCGGACGATACCCTGCGCCGCTACCGGGCCATCGCGGTGGCCGACACGGCGTTGCGCAAGCCGGTGCTCACCTATCGCCTGCTCGACAAGCAGCCGCGGCTGACCGTCAGCACCATGGGCGAGAAGCGCGACGCCCTGCTGACGGGGATCGGGGTCGGCACCATGCCGCTGAGCTGGATAGAAGAGGACATCCGGGCCGGACGGCTCAAGGTGATCAGCCCCGAGTATCGCCACCAGATCCAGGTCGTGCTGGCCTGGCGGCGCGACACCATGGGCAAGGCCAAGAGCTGGCTGATCCGGGAGATCCCCAAGCTGTTTCCCTGCAAGGGGGAGTAAGACGGGCGGTAACAGAAAGGAGGGGGCAAGCAGCGACAGCGGGCTGCCGGTGCCCCGCCGCTTGACGGCGGGCGCAAATTCGGAGAAAAGAAAAAAGCGGCCCTCTTGCGAGTTCCGCTCAATGCCAGGAAAGAATAAAAACCTTGCGGTTTAAAAAACCCTTAAATTGGAAGCAAACAATCGATTTCTCAACCAGGAAGGTCTTGAATCCGATTCGTGTTGAATTATGCGCGATGTTTTATGCGCCACCAGCAAAATGTTGAATGGTTGAAGGATATGCACCGCAGAGTATCACTATCTGCAACCTTCCACTCAGACTGGTCTGGCCATTTCCATCGATTACGCCGGGTTTGTTTCCTCTGGTTTTTTTAAGTGTCAGTATCTGAGCCCATAACGACAAAAGAACTCAGTTTCTGACACAACATAAAGATGCAGATAAAGGAATAGTTGCATGACCTACAGCCAGACCCTGGCCAACAATATTCTCGACACCCTGAAGAAGACCCTGACCGACAAGGGGATCCGCTATCAGACCCTGGCAGAAGCCATGGGCGTCTCCATCGCCACCGTCAAACGGATGATGAACAAGCCCTCCCTGCCGTTCGATACCCTGCTGGAGATCTGTCACCTAGTGGGGCTGTCGTTCGAGGAGCTGCTGGACCGCACTCAGGATGCCCAGAGCCGCCGCGCCGTCTTCACCCAGGAGCAGGACGAGGCATTCCACAAGGAGCCCGGTCTCTACGCCTTTCTCGCCAACATCTTCTGGCGCGACAAGACGTTAATCGATCTCAAGCGGGAGTACGGTCTGACCGATGCCTCCTGCTACCTCTATCTGCGCAAGCTGGAGAAGCTCGGCATCCTGCAGCTTGGCATCGACAACAGCTACCACTTCCTCATCAGCGAGCGGATCAGCTTCGAGCAGCACAGCCGCTTCGCCCGCCAGCAGGCGCGCCAGGCCATGTCCGTGCTGGGGGACTATCTGGTGGAGAACATGCACAAGTCCAACAACTACATGGCGCTGTGCCAGCTCCATCTGGACGAGAGCGAGGCGATGGCGCTGATCGAGCGGATGAAGGAGTACTGGCACCAGGAGCTCAAGCTCAACCGCCCCGCCATCGGCCAGCGGGAGGGCAGCAAGACCTACACCATGTCGCTGCAGCTGGCCGACTGCGGCTACCAGAGCTTCGATGACCTGATCCCCAATATCGACAACTGATCCCGGCGGATCCTGCGGGATCCGCCTCTCTTTCCACACCGGCATGGCCCGCCAGAGCGGGCCGGATCATCCCTGATCCGCGAGCTGGATCTGCGCCGGCCTGTCGAATGCAGGCGGCTGCAATGCTCGCGTATCGAGGCAGATACGGATCGCATCCGGTCGCCAGTGCTCGATGTCGCAATCCACCAGCCCTCCCCGCTGGTCATAATTGACCCGCACCAGCCGCAGCACGGCGCTCCCCTCCGCCAGATTGAGGGCGCGGGCGATGGTCCCCCGCGCCGCCGAGGGAGTGATCTCGAGACTCGCCCCACCCTGGCCTATGCCATAGCGTTGCTGATAGAGCTCGGTGAGGGAGCTGGCCAGCGGCGCGCTGGCGATATCGGGAAAGCGGCTGGCCAGCAGGTGGTGGCTGACGTGTAGTACAGGGCGACCGTCGATGAGACGCAGGCGGCGGATCTCATACAAAGGCGTAAAAGGATCCAGCCCCATCCAGCGGCACAGCTCACTGCTGGCGAGCTCGCTGCCGTGGGCCAGCACCCGGGTTTCGGCGGTGCGCTGCTGCTCGCCAATCCACTGGTGAAAGTGGGTGTGGATGGCGGGATCGTAGGTGAGTCTTGGCGGCGCCACGAACCAGCCACGCCGCTCGGCCCGGTAGATAAGGCCATCCGCCTCGAGGCTGGAGAGCGCCTCCTTGATGGTGATGCGGGTGGTAGCGAAGCGCTCGCTCAGGGCCCGCTCGGCGGGCAACTGCTGCCCCGCCCCCAGCTGCCCGCTGCCGATATAGCGGCGCAGGGTCTGGCAAATCTGTTCACACTTGGAGGCGCGGCCATCGCCCGCGACCCGCTCGCTCAATCTCGATTCAATCACGCTCATGTCCCTGTCGCTCATCCTGACTGCGGCGGCTGGCTTAGCTCTTGTTGGTTCAGCCAATGCTGGAGTAGTCCAGCTTCACTTGGGTTCAGAGTTGTAACCGCTGTGGATGACAGCGCCATGACAGGGCGATTGTCATCAAACTGCCATCAAAGCGCCCCGCCACCGTCATATTTCCCCTCTAGCATCCCTCTCGAACCTTAACTGACCTAGTCCAGAGGGATGGGATGATGAAAAGCGTGATCGCAAGTGCACTGGCCCTGGTGGCCATCAGTCAGCCACTGTTTGCCGCCGAGAACATCGCGGATCTCGAGAAAGCCGCTCGCGGTGAAGGCCAGCTCAGCAGCATCGGCATGCCCGACAGCTGGGCCAACTGGAAGGATACCTGGCAGCAGCTCGGCAGCATCTACGGCATCAAGCATCAGGATACCGACATGAGCTCGGCGCAGGAGATCGCCAAGTTCGCCGCCGAGAAGGCCAATGCCACCGCCGACATCGGCGACGTGGGCGGCGCCTTCGGCCCGGTGGCGGTCAAGCAGGGGGTCACCCAGCCCTACAAGCCCTCTACCTGGGCGGACATTCCCAACTGGGCCAAGGATGCAGACGGTCACTGGATGCTGGCCTATACCGGCACCATCGCCTTCCTGATCAACAAGGATCTGGTCAAGGCAGCCCCCACCAGCTGGCAGTCCCTGCTGGGTGGCGACTACAAGGTGACCCTGGGTGACGTCGGTGTTGCCTCCCAGGCCAACAACGGCGTACTGGCGGCGGCCTATGCCACCGGTGGCAGCGAGAAGAATCTCAAGCCCGCCTTGGAATTGTTCGGTCAGCTGGCCAAGCAGGGCCGTCTGTCGCTCAATGACCCGACCATCGCCAACATCGAGAAGGGCGAGGTGGAAGTGGGCGTGCTGTGGGACTTCAACGCGCTGAACTACCGCGACCAGATCGACCCCAAGAAGTTTGAGGTGGTGATCCCGAGCGACGGCTCCGTCATCGCCGGCTACACCACCATCATCAACAAGTGGGCCAAGAACCCCAACGCCGCCAAGCTGGCGCGGGAATACATCCTCTCCGACGCCGGCCAGATCAACCTGGCCCGTGGCTATGCCCGCCCCATTCGCAGCAACGTGACCCTGCCGGACGACGTCAAGGCCAAGCTGCTGCCGGCCGAGCAGTATGCCAATGCCAAGCCGGTGCAGGATCACGCCGCCTGGGAGCAGAGCTCCAAGGCCCTGCCGCGCCAGTGGCAGGAAACCGTCATGATCAACATGCAATAAGGAGCGGCCAGTGCAACACAAGGTGATAGTGGTACTTGTGGATGGCCTCTCTGCCGAGGTAGCCCATTGCATGGGCTACCTCGCGGGCATGGTGGAGGCGGGCCAGGGGTTGCAGGCAACCCTGAGCTGCGCCCTGCCCTCCCTCTCCCGGCCCCTCTACGAGTGCATCCTGACCGGCGTCCCGCCGGTGGAGAGCGGCATCACCCACAACGGGGTGAGCCGTCTCAGCCGGCAGGAGTCCATCTTCCATCTGGCCCGCGTGGGCGGCAAACGAACCGCGGCGGCGGCCTACCACTGGGTGAGCGAGCTCTACAACCAGAGCCCCTGGCAAGCGGCCCGTGATCGCTTCACCCATGACGAGCGACTGCCCATCCAGCACGGCTGCTTCTACTGGGATGACAACTACCCCGACAGCCATCTGCTGATGGACGGCGAGTGGCTGCGCAGCCAGTACGACCCCGATTTCCTGCTGATCCACCCGATGGGGGTGGATGATGCCGGCCACCAGTTTGGTCTCGATTCCCGCCAGTACCGCAATCAGGCGCGCCGGATGGACAGCCTGCTGGCCGACCTGCTGCCCCAGTGGCTGGCGGAGGGGTATCAGGTGGTGATCACCTCGGATCACGGCATGAACAACGACTTGAGCCACGGCGGCACCCTGGCCGAGGAGCGCCGGGTACCGCTCTGGCTGTTTGGCGATGCGTTTGTGGCCCAGTGGCCCGCCGGCCCCGCCATGCAGCAGACTCAGCTCTGCGCCCTGATGGCCGACCTGCTGGGTGTACCCCACGACAAGCCGAGCGGCCCGCCGCTGCTCAAGGCCGGCAACCAGCCGGAGGTGCACTGATGATGCCCGCCACCACCGAGATCCTGGCGGATCAACCCGCCATCACCCGGCACCGGCTGCGCCGCCACTGGCTGCCCGCGCTGGTGCTGCTGCCGTTTGTCCTCTTGATGATCCTGTTCCAGCTCGCCCCCATGGTGTGGGTGCTGGTGGGCAGTTTTCAGACCCCCGATGGCTGGGGCCTCGACTACTACCGGGAGATCCTGAGCTCCCCCTTCTACCTGCAATCGTTCGGCAACTCCTTGCGCATCGCCGGCATCGCCAGTCTGGCGGGGCTTGCCATCGGCACGCTCGGGGCCGCGGCGCTGCGCCACAGCGGCGAGCGGGTCAAACGGGTGCTGCTGGCCTTTGTCACCATGACCGGCAACTTCAGCGGGGTGCCGCTGGCGTTCGCCTTCATCATCATTCTTGGCATCAACGGCGCGGTGACCCTGCTGCTGAAATCCTGGGGCCTCATCGACGGCTTCAACCTCTACTCGGGCAGCGGCCTCATCCTCATCTACACCTACTTCCAGATCCCGCTCGCCCTGCTGCTGCTCTACCCGGCCTTCGATGCGCTGCAGGATGAGTGGCCGCAGGCCGCCGCACTGCTCGGCGCGAGCAAGGGGCAGTATGTGTGGCACGTGGCGCTGCCGGTGCTCACCCCTGCCCTGCTCGGCACCCTGATCATCCTGTTTGCCAACGCGGTGGGGGCCTATGCCTCCGCCTATGCCCTCACCACCGGCAACTTCAATCTGGTGACCATCCGGGTGGCCAGCCTGGTCTCCGGCGACATCTTCCTCGAGCCCAATATGGCGGCGGCGCTGGCGGTGATCCTGATGGTGCTGCTGGGGGTCGTGACGGCCGCCAACCAGTGGCTGCTGAAAAAGAGCTATGTGAACAAGGGGCAATCCCATGCGTGATCTGCAACCGAGCTGGCCCCGCTGGGTGCTGGGGGCGCTGGTCGCCACCCTGCTGCTGCCGCTGCTGGCTACCTTTCTCTACTCCATCTCCACCCGCTGGGGGGCGACCCTGCTGCCGGATGGCTTCACCCTCGACTGGTATCTCAAGCTGTGGGGCGATCCGCGCTTTCTGGCGGCATTTGGCCGCAGCCTCTTGGTCTGCTTCGCCACCCTGTTGCTGGGCACTCTGGTGCTGGTACCGACCGTGTTGGTGGTGGCCTACTACTTTCCCAAGCTGGATCCCTGGATGAACCTGTTGATCCTGCTCCCCTTCGCGGTACCGCCGGTGGTCTCCTCGGTCGGGCTGCTGCAGATCTACGCCGATGGCGCCCTGCCGATTATCGGCACGCCATGGATCCTGATCGGCACCTGGTTCACCGTGGTGCTCCCCTTCATGTACCGGGCGCTGGCCAACAGCCTGCAGGGGGTGCCGCTGAAAGATCTGATGGATGCCGCCCATCTGCTGGGGGCGAGCAGCGCCCGCGCCTTCCTGCTGGTGGTGATCCCCTGCCTGCGCAAGGGGCTGCTGGCGGCGCTGTTTCTCTCGCTCTCCTTCCTGCTCGGCGAGTTCGTGTTTGCCAACATGCTGGTGGGTACCCGTTACGAGACCCTGCAGGTCTACCTCTACAACATGCGTTCAACCTCGGGCCACTTCACCAGCGCGCTGGTGATGAGCTACTTCCTGCTGACCCTGCTGCTCACCTGGGCGGCGAACAGATTTCATCGGTGAATCAACATGTTCCATCTAGAAGTGAATCAACTGCACAAATCCTACGGCGACACCAAGGTGTTCGAGGGGATTGAATTCGGCATCCGCAAGGGGGAGCTGGTGACCCTGCTCGGCCCCTCCGGCTGCGGCAAGTCCACCCTGCTGCGGGCGCTGGCCGGGCTCACCCCGGTGGATGGCGGTCAGGTGCGGGTGGCCGGTGAAGACATCACTTGGCAGGAGCCCCAGAAGCGGGGCATCGGCATGGTGTTCCAGAGCTACGCGTTGTTCCCCAACATGACGGTGCGGGACAACGTCGCCTTTGGCCTCAAGATGAAGCCCCAGCCGGGACGGGATCTCGCCGCCAGCGTGCAAGAGGCGCTGGCGCTGGTGGAGCTGACCGGCTTCGAGCGCCGCTATCCGGCCGAACTCTCCGGCGGCCAGCGCCAGCGGGTGGCGCTGGCCCGCGCCCTGGTGGTGCAGCCGCGGATCCTGCTGCTGGACGAGCCGCTCTCGGCGCTGGATGCCCGCATCCGCCGCAGCTTGCGCCAGCAGATCCGCGAGATCCAGCAGCGCCTTGAGCTCACCACCATCTTCGTCACCCACGATCAGGAGGAAGCGCTGACCATGTCGGACCGGATCTTCCTGATGAACAAGGGATCCATCGTGCAGAGCGGCACGCCGGAGCAGATCTACACCCGTCCCGCCAGCGAGTTCGTGGCGAGCTTTATCGGCAACTACAACCTGCTTGGCGCAGAGCAGGGCAAGTCGCTGTTTGGCCCCCGTTTTCAGGGCAAGCTGGCGCTGCGACCCGAGTCTCTCTCCCTGCTGCCGGCCGGCGCCCACAGCGATGAACCTCACCTGCCGGGGGTCATCAGCGGGCGGCAACTGCTCGGCAACGTCATCCGCTATCAGGTGACCTGCGCGGCGGGCCTGCTGACGGTGGACTGCCTCAACCGCTCCGCCGGCGATCTGCTGGCCGTGGGCAGCGCCGTGACCCTGGTGGTGGCCCGGGATCAGCTCTGTGAGGTAGCATGACACCGCATTTCATTTCCATTTTTACTGCGAGGAGCGCCCATGGCACTGGCACTGTTTGATCTGGACGAGACCCTGATTGCCGGGGATTCCGCCAGCCTCTGGCTGGCGTACATGGTGGCCGAGGAGCTGGCTCCGGCCAGCATGATCGCCGAGGAGCAGGCGATGATGTCCCTCTACCATCAGGGCAAGATGGACATGCACCAGTACATGGCCTTCACCCTGCAACCGCTGGCGGGCAAGACGCGCCAGTGGCTCGACTCGCTCTGCGCCCGCTTTGCCGAGCAGGTACTGCGCGATCGTATCTACCCGGAGGGGCTGGCACGCATCGAGTGGCACCGCCAGCGCGGCGACGAACTGGTGCTCATCTCCGCCTCCGGCGAACATCTGGTGGCCCCCATGGCGCAGATGCTGGGGATGGATCACTGCGTGGCCATCCTGCTGGACGAGGAGGCCGGCATGCTGACCGGCCAGACCCGCGGCACCCTCAGCTTTCGCGAGGGCAAGGTGGCCCGCATCAACCAGCTGTTTGCCGCCAGCGCCAACCCCTGGCAGGAGAGCCACGGCTACAGCGACTCCCACAACGATCTACCGCTGCTGCAAGCGGTAACCCACCCCCACGCGGTCAACCCGGCGCCCGGTCTGCGTCAGATCGCCATCGAGCAGGCCTGGCCCACCCTCGACTGGCAGCTGGCCTCCTGAATGAAGAAGAGGCCCTCAGGCCTCTTCCTTGCTCAGCAGTGCATCGTCGGCAGGGGGCGCATCCTCCTGTCTCTTCGCCTCCGGCCTGCCCAGATAGATGCGGTTCTTGCCGTCGCGTTTGGCCCGGTACACCTCGGCATCGGCGATCTCCAGCAGCGTCTTGCCATCCATCCCCGCCTGACTGGCTACCAGCCCGCCGCTGAAGGTGATCCTGAGCTCGGGCTCGCGCCAGTCCAGTGACTCCACCCCCTTGCGGAACTGCTCCAGCAGCATCTGGCAGAAGTGAATGTCCGGGTTGACCAGCAGCACCACCAGCTCCTCGCCGCCGTAGCGGCAGACCCAGCCGTGATCCCCCAGCAGTCGCATGCCCAGCTTGGACACCCGCTTGAGCACCACGTCCCCGGTCTGATGGCCGAAGGTATCGTTGACCCGTTTGAAATCGTCCAGATCCACCATGGCCAGGCAGAACGGCTGATGCTCGAACAGCAGACGATTGACGCGTTCATCGAAGAAACGGCGGTTGTAGAGGCCGGTCAGCTTGTCGAGATTGGCCTGCTGGCGCGCCTCGTGATAATCCTTGCTCACCTCCGCCAGCTCGGCATAGACGTGTCTGAGCTCGCGCATCCCCCCCTGCGGCACGTCATCGGGCTGCATCCGGCTCGCCCGGATCATGCTGGAGATCTCGTCGAGCATGCGGCGAAAATAGCGGGACCAGACCAGCGCCAGCATCACGTAGAGCACGCAGGCCAGCGCCACCATCAGCTGCACGTTGAGGGAGACCCGCTCCACCACCGCCATCACGCTGGCCGCCGGCTGCACGCTGATCAGCACCCAGTTGCGCTCGGGCAGCTTGCTGTAGGCCACGAACTGGCTGGAGGCCTTGTCCAGAAAGATGCCGTCCTCCTGGCTGAAGCGGGAGAGCCACTCGGGGTGGGCCATGGGTTTGAGCAGTTGGGCGGTGTCAGGATGTGCCAGCACCTTGCCGGACTGGTTGACGACCATCTGGTAGCCATCCCCCAGCTGGCGATTCAGCTGGGCGGAAAAGGGGGCCAGGATGGCATCCATCGCAAAGACCCCGCGCACCTTGCCCTCCTTGTCGGTCAGGGCCCGCGCCAGGGCGATCACCAGATTGCCGTTGGTATAGTCGTAATAGGGCTCGGTCCAGACCATCTTGCCCACGTGCTGGCTGGCCAGCTGATACCAGGGGCGAACCCTGGGATCGAAGTTGGCATCCGCCTGCCAGGCGGGGTAGATCAGCATCTGGCGTTCGGCGGTACCGATGTAGATGTAGACCAGATCGGCCATGACCCCCTTGTAGAGCTGCCACTCCTTCAGATAGGTCTCGGTGTTGTGCAGACGGGGGCCGCTGATGTCCGCCACCTGCACCTGGTCGTAGATGAGGGTGAACTGGCGTTCCATCTCGTGCAGATAGGGTTCGATGAAGACGTGGCGCAGCTGGTGATTGGTGGCGAGCAGGCGCTGCTGCAGCTCGTTTTGCAGGCTGCGTTCCATGTGCAGGTAGTAGATACCCCCCAGCATCAATACCGGGATGAACAGCAGAAGCAGGCCCAGACGCATCCGGGCAACCAGGGACCAGGTTTTTTTGGAGACCGCTCGTTTATCCAATCCTGACTCCTGCTATTGCCAGACAACGCGTAGTGTCAGAATATCAGCAGCGCGAGATGGCGTCCAAAGGGAAGCTGACCATCTGCTCAACGAGAGGTAATCGACAAGGATGCTGAACCCGGATCTGTTGATGGCGCTGCACTACTGCGCCGTGATCACCCTGACCGGAGCGATCACCTCCGAATATTTTCTGTTCCGTCGCGGCATGTCCATCGAGCAGGTGCGCAAGCTGCTGCTGGCCGACGGCCTGGCGGCGCTGGCCCTGCTGCTCATCTTCATCACCGGGGTGTTGCAGGTGCTTGCCCACCCCGACGAGCCGTCCGTACTGCTCGCCAATCCGGGCTACCGCACCAAGCTGCTGCTGTTCTGCGTGATGGCCATCAGCTTTGGCTACCCCAGCCGTCTCTTCTACCGCTGGCGCCGCTCCCTGCGCCAAGGGCGCGCCCCCATGGTCTCCATCCAGCAGCAGTTCTGGGTGATCTGGATCCTGCGCGGCAACCTGCTGCTGCTGGCCCTCATCCCCCTGCTGGCCGGCATCGCCAACGGTTGAGCCGCACGAGCTGCGGCAAGGCCGTGGGATAACCGCTCACACTGCCAACCTCATCGAAGCTAAAGACAAATCCCCCCGCGCACGGTTATCTTGGAGGCTGGCGCTTTGCGGCACGGCCCTGCCCGTCCGTCTTTCAGGGATGAATCTATGCGTTCGAACATGATGTTATTGATGGCCGCCGCCATCTGGGGGCTGGGCTTCGTGGCCCAGCGGCTCGGGATGGACCACATGGGGCCTTACACCTTCAACGGCCTGCGCTTTCTGTTGGGGGCCGCCTCCCTGCTGCCGCTACTATGGTGGCTCAAATCCCGGCAACCCACCGCACAGACCGGTGATCGGCGTCTGCTGCTGACCGGCGGCCTCATCGCCGGTACCGTGCTGTTCAGCGCCGCCTCGCTGCAACAGGTGGGGCTGCTCTACACCACGGCAGCCAAGGCGGGTTTCATCACCGGTCTCTACATCATACTGGTGCCGGTGATCGGGCTCGCCCTGCGCCACAAGACGGGGGCCAACACCTGGGTTGGCGCCCTCATCGCCATGGCGGGGCTCTACTACCTCAGCGTCACCGAGGATTTCACCATCGGCTACGGCGACCTGCTGCAGGTGATGGGCGCCCTGTTCTGGGCCATACACCTGCTGGTGCTGGATCACTACTCGAGCCGGGTCGCCCCCATTCGCCTCGCCGGCGTTCAGTTCGTGGTGTGCAGCCTGCTCAGTCTGGGCACGGCGCTGGTCATCGAGACCCCCAGTCTGAGCGGCGCGGTGGCCGGCTGGCAGGCCCTGCTCTATGCCGGTCTAGTGTCGGTCGGGGTGGGTTACACCCTGCAGGTAGTGGGTCAGCGCGGCGCCCATCCGGCCCATGCCGCCATCATCCTCAGCCTGGAGACGGTGTTCGCCGCCATCGGTGGCGTGCTGTTGCTGGGAGAAACCCTCGACGAGCGCGCCATGGTAGGCTGCGCCCTGATGCTGGCAGGCATGCTGATCTCCCAGATCCGCCTGCGCTGGTGGTGGAAGTCCCGGCGGGACAAGGTGCCGAGCCAACCCTGACGTTACAGGCATGCCGGAACGCCAGTGACCCCAAATAAAACGAGGCGCCCAGGGCGCCTCGTTTTATGGCCGCACGCCTAGCGTACGCTGGAGCAGAAGCTCACGTCGTCGCGCAGGGGATCGTTGCTCACGCTGTGGTAGAGCTCGAAGCAGGGGCCGCTGCCAAACTCCAGCCCGGCCGCCACTATGTCGCCCACATGCTCCTGCCAGCGCGGTCCGTACTGGTTGCGGTCGGTGATGAGGTAACGAGACTGGGCATAACGGCCAGCCGGGATGAGCTGGGTCTCCACCTCGCCCTCACCCCGGGTCTGGGGCGGCACAGTGATGCCGATGTCGGTGCGGCACTGGGCCGGCGGCGTCACCTCCGGGTTGTCGTGGTAGATGAAGATCCACTCCCCGCCCTCCAGCCCTCGCACAGCGGCCCACTGCTGCAGGCGGCCGCAGACGGCATCATAACCCTCGCCATAGGGACCGGTGACCCGGATATAGGCCAGGGTGCGGGCGTCCATCTCGACAGTTTTCATGGTGTTGCTCCTTGCTGATGAGTGGCCTTCAGCATAAGGGGACGGGCCATCCCATGCGTGTCCATCCTTGCTCTCCAGGTGTCCATTCTTGCTCTTGTCACTGCGAAACGCGCCCGGTGTGCAGCCATAGTAGCGACGAAAGGCCTTGGCAAACGCCTGGGAGCTGCCTAGCCCCGCCCCCAGCGCGATGGCGGTGATGCTGGCATCGGTGTAGCAGAGCTGCCAGGCGGCCCGCTGCATGCGCAAGCGCCGGCACATCTCCCCCGGCGCCTCCCCCGCCACGGCGGTGAACACCCGATGAAAATGGTAGAGGGAGAGACAGGCCCGCTCCGCCAGCGCCTCGATGGAGAGATCCGGATCCTGCTCCAGCGCCCGCAGCACCGGGATGAGCCGGCGGCGGTAGTCGATCATGGCCGGATCCTCGCCATGTAGAGGGCATCCACGTACTCACCTTGGCGAAAGGCGTAGCCGCGGGCCAACCCCTCCTCGACGAAGCCGAACTTGCGATAGAGCGCCAGTGCCCCCTGATTGTCGGTGTAGACGGTGAGTTCGACGCGTTGCAGGTTGAGCCAGTTGTCGGCCATCTCCAGCGCGGCCCCCAGCAGGGCGGAGCCCACTCCCTTGCCGACCCAGTCATCCCGCACCCCCATGCCGATACAGGCCACGTGCTTGCGCCTGGGGTTGGGCTCCATATGCAGCGAGAGCTGGCCCACCAGCAGGCCATCGATCTCGGCCACCAACGCCACCACGCTGCCGCTCTCCAGCCGCTTCTGCCAGACGCCCAGGGTCGGATAGGGCAGTTGCAGGGTGCCCGCCTGGGCGTTGGGCATGGCATAGAGATCCCGCAAGGCGGGGGCATCGGCCGGTTCGGCGTGACGAATGGTGATCTGCATCTGAGGCTCCTTCTCGAAAACCTCATCATGCAGCATCAGAAGGGTCCGGTCATCCCCCCAGCGCCACCCATTTGTGATGCCTATCAAAGGGCGAGGGAGGGCCCATTGGTTCCCTGGTTTTTCCTTGTTATAGACTCAAGGCTCACCAACAAGGAGAAGCACCATGAACGACAAGACCCTGCACAGTGCCAATGGCGCCCCCGTTGTCGACAACAACAACAGCCTCACTGCCGGCCCCCGCGGCCCGGTGCTGATGCAAGACATCTGGTTGATGGAAAAGTTGGCTCACTTCGATCGGGAACGGATCCCGGAGCGGGTGGTTCACGCTAAAGGCTCGGGCGCCTACGGCACCTTTACCGTGACCCATGACATCAGCGCCTTCAGCAAGGCCGACCTGTTCAATGCCGTCGGCAAGCAGACCCCGGTGTTCCTGCGCTTCTCCACCGTGGCCGGTGAGAAGGGCGCCGCCGACGCCGAGCGCGACGTGCGCGGCTTCGCCCTCAAGTTCTACACCGAACAGGGCAACTGGGATCTGGTGGGCAACAACACCCCGGTGTTCTTCATTCGCGATCCGCTGAAATTCCCCGACTTCATCCACACCCAGAAGCGGGATCCGCGCACCAACCTGCGCAGCGCCACCGCCGCCTGGGACTTCTGGTCCCGCCATCCCGAGTCCCTGCACCAGGTCACCATACTGTTCAGCGATCGCGGCATCCCCAAGAGCCTGCGCGAGATGAACGGCTACGGCAGCCACACCTTCAGCTTCATCAACGACGCCAACGAGCGCTTCTGGGTCAAGTTCCACTTCAAGACCGAGCAGGGCCACAGCTTCTACACCGATGAAGAGGCTGCCACCGCCGTCGGCCAGGATCGGGAGACCAGTCAGGCCGATCTGTTCAACGCCATCGAACGGGGCGACTTCCCGCGCTGGAAGGTCTATGTGCAGGTGATGCCGGAGGCCGAAGCCCAGACCTACCAGATCCACCCGTTCGACCTCACCAAGGTGTGGCCGCACAGCGACTACCCGCTGATCCCGGTCGGCGTGCTGGAACTCAACCAGAACCCGGACAACTACTTCGCCCATGTGGAGCAGGCCGCCTTCACCCCGGCCAACGTGGTGCCCGGCATCGGCTTCTCGCCGGATCGCATGCTGCAGGGACGGCTGTTCTCCTACGGTGACACCCAGCGCTATCGCCTCGGCGTCAACCACGGCCTGCTGCCGGTCAATGCCCCGCGCTGCCCGTTCCACCACGGTGCCCACCGCGACGGCGCCATGCGGGCCGACAGCAATGGCGGCGCCAGCCCCAACTACCAGCCGAACCGCTTCGGCACCCAGCAGCCGAGCGAGCAGCACGAGCCGGCGCTGAGTCTGGAAGGGGCCGCCCTGCACTACGATTTTCGCGACTACGACAGCGACTACTACAGCCAGCCGGGCAACCTGTTCCGGATCATGGACGAGGGGCAGCGCTCGCGCCTCGCCGCCAACCTGGCGCGTTCCCTCGTCAACGTGGAGGATGACGCCATCGTCGCGGCCCAGCTCAAGCACTTCGAGCAGGCCGACCCCGAGTACGCCAAGCGGGTCGAGCTGGCGCTGGCCGCCCTGCAGCGCTAAGTCGCAGGCAGCCAACATCTGCAAAAGCAAAACGGGGGCCTGCTGGCCCCCGTTCTCGTCATGACGGTATTTGATAAATAAAAAAACGGAGCCCAGGGCTCCGTTTTCATTGTTGTCTCAATTCCGGACGGAACGTGCTTCCCGCGCCCTTGCCAACAGGTGTTTGTACTACCCGTTACGGCAACCATGCTGTGCATAGGCAGAGTGTCACGGTGATCGTCTGCGGTGATGAATAAAAAACAGAGCCAAAGGCTCTGTTTTCACTGCTGTATCAATCCCGGACGGAACGCGCTTCGCGCTCTTCCCGCTCCCTTGCCAACAGGCGTTTGTACCACCAGCTACTGCGACGACGTTGTGCATTGGAAGAGCGACGAGCCATTTCTTAGGTTCCAGCCAAGAGAGGAAAAGAGCCGCATTATGCGATAGAGGTCACGTCCATGTCTTTAGCTGGATCAAGAAAAGCCTCACTGACCGACGCTGATGGTACCGCTCTTCGTCGCCTTTCCGGCCTCATGCAACGCCCTTTGCGGCTCGCGCCAGGCCAGTGGCCCGTTGCTCTCCAGCTCGTTTTGCGGGGCGCACTCCAGCCAGCTGTCGCCCTGCTGGATCCTGGCCCCCAGCGAATATTTCTGATCCTGATACCAGCAGACTCGCTCCGGCAGCGAGCCCAGCGGCAACACCAGTTCGGCTCCCACTTCCGCCCGCTTTGGCTCTGCCGCCACGCCGGTGCCGGTCGCACCGCCCAGCAGCGCCAGCCACAGCCAGCCACCTACCCTCTTGCCCAGATACATGATGTCTCTCCTCACTCGATAGAAGGTTCAGGCGACCGGAAACGACACAAACTTGATTAATAAGCAGCGCCCTCGCTGGCATTCCCAAGCCAATATGATAGCCTGCCAGCGCCTGCTCATACCCGTCAAAACAGGTGCAGGAAAACCCCGGTGGATTTGTCGGTTCTCGACGAATATAACCTTATTAATCAAATCGTTATTTGGATATTATCCCAATGCGTATCATGCCGTTGCTCCAGGCGGCCTGCCTGAGCCTGATGTTGTCCGCCTGCGTCGCCCCCCTGTTGATGATGAGCCCCACCAGCCAGCTGATGTGGGCCCTGCTCAAACCCCTGGTCGGCTTCGATCCCAATGAAGCCAATCTGTTTGAACAGCCGCTGATCAAGGACCGGATGACCAGCATCCTCGGCCCCAATTACGACAGCACCATTCAGTTGCTCAAGACCGCCAACGAGCTGCAGCAGGAAGGGCCACTGTTCTACGTGGTCTCCCGCTACGCCCCCGTGCCGGACGTCGCCAAGCAGGCCGGCATGGTGTGGAACTCACAGACCAACCAGATGTCCGTCATGCTGCTCAAGGGGGACGGTACGCCCCAGGTCTTTGGCGAGAACCTGGCGGCCGGCGCCCCGAGCTGGCCGACCGAGATGCAGAACTGGCAGACACAGGGCAATCCGGCGACCAGCGCACTCACCGGCGCCACCAACAGTCTGACCGGCTCGGCGACCAAGGGCCTGACTGGCGCCGCCACCACCAGCTCGGTATTTGGCAGCGTGCTGGGTTCCCTGCAGCAGGGCGCCAGCAAGACCATGGCTGACACCACCAAGCAGGTCGTGAACGGCGCCGCTACCTCGGCCCAGCAACAGGCCGGCAAGGCGGCCAGCAGCGCCACTGCTACCGTGCAGCAGCAGGCCACCAAGGCCGTTACCGCACCGGCCAAGCAGGCGGTCAGCAGCGCCACTGCCACCGTGCAGCAGCAGGCCACCAAGGCCGTGACCGAGCCCACCAAGCAGGCGGCCAGCAGCGCCACTGCCACCGTTCAGCAACAGGCCACCAAGGCCGTGACCGAACCGGCCAAGCAAGCGGCTACCAACACCACAGCCACCGTGCAGCAGCAGGCAACCAAGGCTGTGACCGAGCCAACCAAACAGGCGGTCAGCAGCGCCACTGCCACCGTTCAGCAGCAGGCCACCAAGGCCGTGACCGAACCGGCCAAGCAGGCAGTCAGCAGCGCCACTGCCACCGTGCAGCAGGCCACCAAGGCTGTGACCGAACCAGTCAAGCAAGTGGCTAGCAGCGCCGCTGCCACCGTACAGCAACAGGCCACCAAGGCCGTGACCGAGCCCGCCAAACAGGCGGTCAGCGGCGCCACTGCCACCGCAACGGATGCGGCCGCCAAGGCCGAGGCCGCGCGCGCCGCTGCCGAAGCCGAGATGGAAGCCCTGCTCAAGTAAGCCCCTCACCAGGCCATCGCAAGACGGCCTGGCTGTTTTCCGCCCTCCCGCTCCCCACCACAACCAATTGCCATCCACGCTACCAGGCGCGGGAAATCATGAACTTCTCGACATAGCCCCCTAAACTGGAAGGACGATTTGTTGCAAGGAGTGCTGCCATGTCGCGTCTGCTCAGCCTGATGATCTGCTGCTGTCTTGGCACAGCCCTGCCCGCCTCGGCGTTCACCTATTACTCCGAGCAGAACATGCCGTTCAACGGCCAGGATGAGCAGGGCAACAGCACCGGCCTGGCGGTGGAGTTGCTGCGGCTGATGTGGCAGGAGATGGGCGAGCCGGAGCAGCCCATCCACTTCATGCCCTGGGCCAAGGCCTGGTATCTGCTGACCCAGCAGCCGGATGCGGTGCTGTTCACCACAGCCCACACCCAGGCGCGGGATCCCCACTTTCTCTGGGTCTGCCCCATCAGCCACTCGCGGGTCTCGCTGGTAGGGCGCAAGCGGGATGCCCCCAAGGTGACCGGCAAGGCGGATCTGACCAAGCTGCAGATCGGGGTCATGCAGGCGGACGTGGGGGAGCAGCTGCTGCTCAACCGGGGCATCAGCCCCGCCAACCTGATGTCGGTGGAGCGCATGGATCAGGTGGTGCGCCAGCTCATCATGGCCCGCACCGATCTGGTGGCCGGCAACGAAGTCATGCTGTTCCACCAGGCAAGGCAGCTCGGCTTTTCACCCGATACCTTCGTCACCGTCGCCACCCTGGCGGATCAGGACAACTGCTTCGCCTTCAACCCGGCGGCGGACAAACAGCAGGTCGCCCGCCTGCAGCAGGCGCTCGACAAGGTCAGACAGGGGGAGGCCTTCAAGCGGCTCATCGCCCGCTATCAGGATGTGGTGCAGTCACCGCCGGCGGATCACCTGCCCACGATCGAATAAACCCAAGATGCAAACAGGCCACCCGAGGGTGGCCTGTTTCATGGTGCGCTCCGCTCACTGGAAGTGGTGGTCGTGATCGGATTTCTTGGCCTGGGCACTTTCGCTGTGCTCGATGGCGGTGCGGATGAGGTCTACCCCGGCACGGATGATCAAGACCCCCATGTTGACCAGCTTGACGCAGACCCACATGAAGGTGATGAGCAGGATCAGCTTGAGCACGGTCTGGAACGCCTCCAGGAAGTTCTGCTCCAGCTGGCCGGTCAGGCCGCTGGCGCTGGTCATCAGCCAGGTGTAAACCTCGCGCACGAAGGGGATGCGGCTCGGCATCTCCAGCACGTCCAGCGCGGCAGGCAGGGCCTGGAAGATGACGATGCTGCCGAACAGGATCAGGATGACGCCGATGGCGATACCCAGAAAAAAGCCAAACTGTTTCATGGAAGGTCCCAAGGTTTGCTGCATGAAAATAACATAGCTGCCAATACTAGGGACTGCCTCTCCCCACGGCAATCCTTGCGAAGCCGGCCGGCCCCTCGTCAGGCCGCCCCAAGTCGCGAAGCCAGACCGGAAACCATTGCCCAACTATCTGATTTCTGTGACGCTTGTGCCCATTCTCCCTCACTCGTCAGGCGGTCATGTCGCGCTACTGTTTTTTGCTGTTCTGTCTCCTGCTGCCAGGATTGCCCGCCCTGGCCACGCCAAGCGCTGCCGTCTGCGTGGTCAAACATCAACAACAACTGTTGCTGGTACAGGACAGGGTCTCGTCCCGCTACAGCCTGACCGGCGGCTACATAGACGCGGGCGAGACGCCACAACAGGCGGCGCTGCGGGAGCTGTATGAAGAGACCGGCCTGCGGGGCCGGGTCATCGCCGAGCTGGGGTCATGGCAGCGCGCCCTGCTGTTCGCCTGCCAGACCCTGGAACCCATTCGCGCACAGACCGGTTCTGGCTTTGTCTCCCTGTTGCGGGCCCCCAATCTGGGCGGCGAGATCCTCAATGCCAGGCTGATCGCTCCGGCCCGGTTGCCGGATGATCAGCGCCGTTTTCCGGCGCAGCTCGACTGGCTGGCCCCCCAACTGGCCACCATTCCCGACAGCCCCGTGCAGTGGCAGCCCGATTTTCGTGGCGAGGGCAATGCACTGCACCAAATGGAAGTGCCGCTGATCCACCAGCTGCAGACCTGGCTCGGTGCCCAGGTGCACTGGCTCGAGGTCAGCAACCTGTTCGGTTCAGCCGCCTTTCAGCTTGCCCTGCTACCCTTGCTGCTGCCCTGGCTGGGCTGGCCCCGGGTGCGCCAACTGCTGCTGACCATGCTGACCCTCACCCTGCTGGTGCAGCTAGCCAAGGAGGGGATTGGCTGGCCCAGACCCTTCCACCTTGATCCCGCGCTGGCACAAGGCAGCGCCCAGGGCTTCGGTATGCCGAGCGGCCACGCCGCCTCGGCGCTGCTGTTCTGGGGCGTGCTGCTCAGAGGGTGCTGGCCCGCCAACCCCTGGCGCAGTATCGCCCTGGCGCTGCTGCTGGCCACCCTGACCGGGCTGGCCCGGGTCTGGCTCGGGGTTCACTTCCTGTCAGATGTGGCGGCAGGCCTGCTGCTTGGCGCCTTACTGCTGGCCCTGCATCCTCGCCTCGCCAACCTGGCGGCCAAGCCGTGGAGCTGGGCCGGGCTGACCCTCGCCTGCGCGCTGGCCGCCGGGTGGAGTCAATCCTCGGCGCTGGCGGGCCTGGCCACCTTCAGTCTGGGGCTGACCCTCGGCATGCTGTTGCCGCTGCCGCGCACGGCGCAGACCGGCTGGCGCACACCGCTGCTGGCGCTACTCGGCGGCCTGCCGCTGGGGGCGCTCTGGTGGGCACTGCCGCTCTGGCTGACCAGCTCCTGGCTCATACTGCTCGGCCAGTGGCTGCTCTATTGTGGCCTGGGGCTCTGGTTGAGCGCCGGCCTCTGGTGGATACTCTCACTCGTGAAAAATAACCCGCTACCCAAGGGCCCAGGCCCTGACAAGGGATTGCTATGAATATGAAAAAAGTGGATTTGGCCAAGATAACCCTGGGAGTGCTGTTTCTCAGCCTCCTCATCATCTCCTGCTTCATGGTGCTGCGCCCCTTCCTGCCCGCCCTGGTGTGGGCCACCATGATCACCATCGCCACCTGGCCACTGATGCTGATGGTGCAGCGCCTGCTGTGGGGCAAGCGCACCCTGGCGGCCCTCAGCATGACCCTGGTACTGCTGCTGATGTTCGTCATCCCGCTCTTCATGGCGTTGGCCAACGTGGCGGAGAAGGCCCCCATGCTGATCGAACTGGGTACCACCGTCAGCCATTCACCACCTCCCGAGCTGCTCTGGCTGCAGCAGGTGCCGCTGGTGGGCGGCAAACTCTACGACTTCTGGCAGCAGATCCTGGCGAGCGGTGGCCAGGTGCTGTTCGCCAAGCTGGCCCCCTACTTCGGCCAGACCGCCCGCTGGCTCGCCTCCCAGGCGGGCAACCTGGGGCTGCTGTTCGTCCACTTCCTGCTGACCGTCGGCATCTGCGGCCTGCTCTACCACTCGGGTGAAGTGGTGGCGACCGGCATTCGCCGCTTCGCCCACCGACTGGCTGGTGAGCGCGGCGACAACGCCACCGTGCTCGCTTCACAGGCGATCCGCGCCGTGGCCATGGGGGTCGTGGTGACCGCGCTGGTGCAATCCTCGGTGGCAGGGCTGGGTCTGCTGATTGCCGGCATCCCCTACACCATGATCCTGGTGGTGGTGATGTTCCTGCTGATCGTCGCCCAGATCGGCCCCTTCCCGGTGCTGCTGGCCTGTGTCGGCTACCTCTACTGGAGCGGTGATACCACCTGGGGCACCTTCCTGCTGGTCTGGTCGCTGCTGGCGGGTACCATGGACAACTTCCTGCGCCCCTTCCTGATCAAACGCGGCGCCGACCTGCCGCTGATCCTCATTCTGGTGGGGGTTATCGGCGGCTTGCTGGCGATGGGGATCATCGGCCTGTTTATCGGCCCCGTGGTGCTGGCGGTGGGCTACACCCTGCTGGATGCCTGGATCAAGGAAGATGACCAACCGGTGGCCGCAGCGGTTGAAGCGCCCAAGGCCCAATAACGATTCAGTAAAAAGACGATTCAGCCATCCATAGCTGATACCAGGAGCCGCCCACAAGGGCGGCTCTGTTATTTGTGGTGATTGTGATTATGGCGATGGCGATGGCGTCAGATTGGCTGATCCGCGCCAACTTGCATTCACCATATATTACTGTCCCATGCAGGTTCGATTAGCGAAGCGTAATCGGACGATCGAGATGCCACCGTCCCGGTTGTATCCATAAGTCAGCGGCATCTGCCAGAGGGGAAATTAGAGTCGCCGTTATAGCGGGGAAATAGATTTACGCGAACGTCCGATTACGCCTGACGGCTAATCGAACCTACGGGCTACAATTAATCTTTCAGCCCTATTTCAAAGATCGTTTTTACACCAGACACAAAGGCCGCTCTCAACATTAATTTTTGTATTCCTACATTCGACACACTGCGCATCAAAAACATTCAGAGTGTTTTTGCAAATAATACAGGTATATGAATGTTTATTAATGTCTGATTGTACCAGCGTATCAATTAAGTGCGTTCGCCAGCGCCCATGATCATAAAACGCAATGTTTTCGAAGTGCTCCTCACAAAAGTTACACTCCATGGCTTTAGCTTTTTTGTTAAAACCAAAAAACTTTTCAACTGAGCTTGGTTTTAGGGCTTTTACTGCGATAGATATCTCTTCGTGAATTTCGAAATACCTGTAGCCTTCTTTCTCATACTCTGTCATAAACTCTATTCGATTACTTGGAGAGTTTAGGTGGTAGATAAAACGAGACCTTATCCATTGATTTTCACCGAAAAAATTACTGTGAGCAGTTAAAATTGATTCGGCCAGATGAGTAGGCTTGATAAAGTCTTGTGAACTGACGGAATGCATGATTTTGTTACGGATATTTCGCATTTCGTTAAACCATACCTTGAATTGTTCATCTAGTTTGGTTTCTGAAAATGTATTATGTATTTTCACTAAATCTTGAGCATCTATAGTCCTAAACTCTGAAAAATCAATATCAGATTTGTCAGCGGCTTTTGGCCAATTCCGTGAGTCATTCGAAATTAATATATAAGGTGAAACTTCTGCGATCTTTCCTTTTAGGGAAGGTGCGAATAAGCGGGGAAATTCTTCTCGGCTGACTCAGTCATTTCATTTCTTCATGTTTGAGCCGATT
>NZ_JAPCIT010000035.1:0-10464 GCF_027707385.1 Aeromonas sp. QDB54
GCAGGATCTGCTCGGCCATTCCGACGTCTCTACGACGATGATTTACACGCATGTGCTGAAAGTTGGCGGTGCCGGAGTGCGCTCACCGCTTGATGCGCTGCCGCCCCTCACTAGTGAGAGGTAGGGCAGCGCAAGTCAATCCTGGCGGATTCACTACCCCTGCGCGAAGGCCATCGGTGCCGCATCGAACGGCCGGTTGCGGAAAGTCCTCCCTGCGTCCGCTGATGGCCGGCAGCAGCCCGTCGTTGCCTGATGGATCCAACCCCTCCGCTGCTATAGTGCAGTCGGCTTCTGACGTTCAGTGCAGCCGTCTTCTGAAAACGACAATGGAGGTGGTAGCCGAGGGGGCACTGTTGCAAAGTTAGCGATGAGGCAGCCTTTTGTCTTATTCAAAGGCCTTACATTTCAAAAACTCTGCTTACCAGGCGCATTTCGCCCAGGGGATCACCATAATAAAATGCTGAGGCCTGGCCTTTGCGTAGTGCACGCATCACCTCAATACCTTTGATGGTGGCGTAAGCCGTCTTCATGGATTTAAATCCCAGCGTGGCGCCGATTATCCGTTTCAGTTTGCCATGATCGCATTCAATCACGTTGTTCCGGTACTTAATCTGTCGGTGTTCAACGTCAGACGGGCACCGGCCTTCGCGTTTGAGCAGAGCAAGCGCGCGACCATAGGCGGGCGCTTTATCCGTGTTGATGAATCGCGGGATCTGCCACTTCTTCACGTTGTTGAGGATTTTACCCAGAAACCGGTATGCAGCTTTGCTGTTACGACGGGAGGAGAGATAAAAATCGACAGTGCGGCCCCGGCTGTCGACGGCCCGGTACAGATACGCCCAGCGGCCATTGACCTTCACGTAGGTTTCATCCATGTGCCACGGGCAAAGATCGGAAGGGTTACGCCAGTACCAGCGCAGCCGTTTTTCCATTTCAGGCGCATAACGCTGAACCCAGCGGTAAATCGTGGAGTGATCGACATTCACTCCGCGTTCAGCCAGCATCTCCTGCAGCTCACGGTAACTGATGCCGTATTTGCAGTACCAGCGTACGGCCCACAGAATGATGTCACGCTGAAAATGCCGGCCTTTGAATGGGTTCATGTGCAGCTCCATCAGCAAAAGGGGATGATAAGTTTATCACCACCGACTATTTGCAACAGTGCCGTTTACTCATATATACTTTAGATTGATTTAAAACTTCATTTTTAATTTAAAAGGATCTAGGTGAAGATCCTTTTTGATAATCTCATGACCAAAATCCCTTAACGTGAGTTTTCGTTCCACTGAGCGTCAGACCCCGTATAGTGTTTTGCAGTTTAGAGGAGATATCGCGATGCATACGCGGAAGGCAATAACGGAGGCGCTTCAAAAACTCGGAGTCCAAACCGGTGACCTCTTGATGGTGCATGCCTCACTTAAAGCGATTGGTCCGGTCGAAGGAGGAGCGGAGACGGTCGTTGCCGCGTTACGCTCCGCGCTTGGGCCGACTGGCACTGTGATGGGATACGCGTCGTGGGACCGATCACCCTACGAGGAGACTCTGAATGGCGCTCGGCTGGATGACGAAGCCCGCCGTACCTGGCTGCCGTTCGATCCCGCAACAGCCGGGACTTACCGTGGGTTCGGCCTGCTGAATCAATTTCTGGTTCAAGCCCCCGGCGCGCGGCGCAGCGCGCACCCCGATGCATCGATGGTCGCGGTTGGTCCGCTGGCTGAAACGCTGACGGAGCCTCACGAACTCGGTCACGCCTTGGGGGAAGGATCGCCCGTCGAGCGGTTCGTTCGCCTTGGCGGGAAGGCCCTGCTGTTGGGTGCGCCGCTAAACTCCGTTACCGCATTGCACTACGCCGAGGCGGTTGCCGATATCCCCAACAAACGGTGGGTGACGTATGAGATGCCGATGCTTGGAAGAGACGGTGAAGTCGCCTGGAAAACGGCATCGGATTACGATTCAAACGGCATTCTCGATTGCTTTGCTATCGAAGGAAAGCCGGATGCGGTTGAAACTATAGCAAATGCTTACGTGAAGCTCGGTCGCCATCGAGAAGGTGTCGTGGGCTTTGCTCAGTGCTACCTGTTCGACGCGCAGGACATCGTGACGTTCGGCGTCACCTATCTTGAGAAGCATTTCGGAACCACTCCGATCGTGCCTCCGCACGAGGCCGTCGAGCGCTCTTGCGAGCCTTCAGGTTAGAGGCCGTCGACAATGATAATCTGGATCAACGGACCTTTCGGCGCCGGAAAGACGACGCTCGCTAAGCGGCTGCGCGATCGGCGTTCCAAATCGCTGATCTTTGACCCCGAGGAAATCGGGTTCGTGGTGAAAGAAACGGTCCCCATGCCAGCGAGCGGAGACTATCAGGATCTCCCCTTGTGGAGGGGACTTACGATCGCGGCGGTCAGGGAGATTCGAAGGAATTACTCGCAGGACATCATCATCCCAATGACGCTCGTGCACCCGGACTATCTGACTGAGATACTCGACGGGGTAAGGCGGATCGACGATCAGCTGCTGCACATCTTTCTGACGCTCAACGAGGACCTATTGCGTCACCGGATCGCGAACCAGACCATGCATCCTGACCCGAATCGAAATGCGGAGATTCGAGAGTGGCGATTAGCGAATGTCGCCCGATGCTTGGCCGCAAGGGAACGGCTTCCATGCACAACCCGTGTTCTCGATAGTGGTGCACACACCAGCGATGAACTCGCAGCGATGGTGCTCGACGGAATCGATGGGCGCACCTGATCGCCTTCGACGCCTGCGCAAAGCGTAGCGCGAGGGTGGCGGGCTCACGACCAAACGCCCAGAGGTCGATCATCGCAGGGATGTTTGGCTTTGTGGTGCGGACGACGGGACTCGAACCCGTACTCTCACAGAGAAGCAGATTTTCGTACCACCTCGACTTTCGCCGCCGTCTGATGACGTTCGTGGTCTGGACTGTCCCTTCGCCATTGCCCGAAGGCTTTAGGCGCCGCCCGTCCAGTCTCTACACCTTCCCCCGAAGGGGCTTGGCTCGGGATTGGCTTAGGGTATTGCCCGTTAGCGTTCCCCGACTTTGAGCGGTTCTACTCCGCGGATTTCCCCGCGGGCACTCCAATTTTAAAGTCTGCTGCGTCTACCGATTTCGCCACGTCCGCCTTTTTTCGCCGTTCCTAGCGCTCGTGCGATGCACCTATGTTGCACCTAGCGCCGAATCGTTCTTCGTCATCCTGAAAAACCACGTCTCCTAAAGCCTTGCATAGCTTATCTTTTCTCCACCACGAACTTTTTTGTGGGATGGTAGAAAAAAAGACTTTTTAAGTCCGCTGGCTTGCCAGGCCTTGTTAGCTTGTACGGTCATGGTTATCGGGTAAAGAATATTGACGGCATCGCTGGTGTCGGTGGCTGAAAAGCCGGCTCCCATCAGGGCAATAGCCATTTCAGATGCAGGCGTACAGGGCAATGGTCAACAGCTACAGCCTGTCTGACGATTCCGGCGTCATGGCTGCGGCGGCTATCACGCATTTTTTGTTCGGTCAGGCGGTGTTTTCGTACCTCAATGGTTGGAGCGTGTTGATCGGACCTGGTACAGGTTTGGACAGCACGGGCTGCAAATACGCAAGGGATTTAATGGGCCTGGTGGCGTTCACGGCTTTTATCGTGACGTTTCTGTTCAGGGGCTACTCATAATCTCGTGGCTCGGCGGTTCCCGGCACACCATGACAGTAAGGAAGGACCCTGTGTCTCAACTCTCCCAGCTTCGAAGCCCCGCCGCCGTGCAGGCTGCCATCGATGAGTTCGTGCAACTGGGCCGCACGAAATTCCTGGCGCGCCACGGCTACGGCAAGTCCCGCGACTTCCTGGTACGTGATCCGAAGACCGGCACCGATTGCGATTCCAAGGCCATCGCCGGTGTGGCCTTCGGCAAGCAATTTCCCGAGCAGGGCCCGCTCACTGCTGACAGCTTCTCCGGTGGCGAGACGACCGTCGTTCCGGCGCTGACGCGGCTCGGGTTTCGCATCATTCGCATCGGCGAAGACTGGTCCGAAGAAGAGGTCCTGGCCACGGTCGAAGACTATTTCGACATGCTGCGTGCCGAGGCGGCTGGGGAGCCGTACCACAAGTCCGAGCACAACCAGGCACTGCGCCAACTGCTGAACGGTCGCAGCAAGTCTTCAGTCGAGCTCAAGCACCAGAACATTAGCGCCGTACTCGATGCCCTGGGCCTGCCCTATATCAACGGCTACAAGCCACGCGGCAACAGCCAACTGCTGCTGCGTAAATCCGTACACGCCTACGTTCTGGAACATCAGCAGACGGTCGGCGCTCTTGTCGATGCCCTGGAGGAGGTAAAACTTCCGGGTGACAAAACCTACCGAGCGGCTTTGGTAGAACCACCCGCCCGTGAAGTGCTTGTGCGTACCCCGGCATCTCTACGGCAACGCCTACCGCGAAAGTTCGATTATGCCGCTCGCGATGAAGCCAACCGCAAGCTGGGCCGGGCAGGGGAGCAGTGGGTGATTGGCTACGAACAGCAACGCCTGACCGAGCTCGGCCACCCAGAGCTTTTTCAGCGGCTGGATTGGGTGTCCGACACCCAGGGAGACGGTGCGGGGTTCGACATCCTGTCGTTCGAAGAGGACGCCCATGAGCGCTTCATCGAGGTGAAAACCACCAATGGCGGGGTAGGCTCGTCTTTCTTGGTCAGCCACAACGAACTCGAATTCTCCAAGGAGGCGGGCGATCAATTCCATCTGTATCGCGTGTTCCAGTTTCGGGACGGTCCGCGCCTGTTCACGCTACCCGGCGACCTCAGCCAACATGTGCATCTCAAGCCGACGGACTACCGGGCGAGTTTCCGGAGTTTGGTGGGGTAAAGGCAGGGTTCTGTTGAGCCGAATGGCTGTGTGCGGCCGATTCTGTTGAAAAAGTAGCGGCCTCCCCATGCCGTTGGCAAAATTGCTTTGTCAGCGAGCGTGGGGGCGAACAGCATGATGGGACAGTTACCGGGAGGACAGCAGCGCCTGTTCTACTCGTTCAATCTGGAAGATCACGTCCCGGCCCAACATCTCCTGCGCAGCATCGACCAGTGCTTGGATCTCAGTGATCTACGTGCCTACCTGGCAGATTTCTATAGCCCCATCGGGCGTCCCTCGATTGACCCGGAGTTGATGGTGCGCATGCTGGTCGTCGGCTACTGCTATGGCATTCGTTCCGAGCGGCGATTGTGCGAAGAGGTGCACCTGAACCTGGCCTATCGCTGGTTCTGCCGGTTGGGTCTGGAAGACGAAGTCCCCAATCACTCGACCTTCTCGAAGAATCGCCATGGGCGTTTTCGTGACAGCGATCTATTCCGCTGGTTATTCAATGAGGTGCTGCGGCGCTGCATGGCAGCCGGCCTAGTCAAGGGTGAAGGTTTCGCCGTCGACGCCAGCATCATTAAGGCGGATGCCAGCCGGCAACGTGGGGTGGCGGGAGATGAGGTCGATTGGAACGATCCAAAGCTCAGCAGCCGCGCAGTGCGCGAGTACCTCGAAGCCCTTGATGAAGAGGCGCTGGCTGAGGCTCTTCCCAAGAAAATTTCGCTCACTG
The DNA here is from genome assembly GCF_027707385.1 of Aeromonas sp. QDB54. NCBI lineage: Bacteria > Pseudomonadati > Pseudomonadota > Gammaproteobacteria > Aeromonadales > Aeromonadaceae > Aeromonas > Aeromonas sp. QDB54. The sequence continues at coordinate 5,578 of NZ_JAPCIT010000035.1, forward strand.
ATCCTCAGTCCCGTTGGACAGCAGCGCCAGGTGGCCCGGCCTTTTTTGCCTACTCCACGAATTACCTGATCGACACTGAGCACGGTGTGATCATGGACGTGGAAGCTACCCCGGCGCACCGTACCGCCGAAGTCGATTCGACTAGGACGATGGTCGAGCGTGTCGAGGCGCAGTTCGATCTCACACCGGAACGCCTTATCGGCGATACCGCTTATGGCACCGCCCCGATGCTGGCCTGGATGGTCGAAGAAAAGGACATCGAACCGCATGTGCCGGTGTGGGACAAGACCGAGCGCAAGGACGACAGCCTCTCCAGTAACGACTTTCACTGGAGTCAGGACGCCAATGAATATCGCTGCCCAGCCGGCAAACCGCTACGCAGTGAATGGCGCGCCTTCACCCAGCAAAGGTCGCGGGTAACTAAGGCCAAAACCGTCATTTACCGCTCCAGCCAAACCGACTGCGCCACCTGCCCGTTGAAAGCGAAATGCTGCCCCAACACGCCGAATCGGAAGATCGTCCGCAGCATCCATGAGGCTGCCCGCGACGTGGCTCGACGCATCGCCAAGACACCGGAGTACCTCGTCTCTCGCTGCGAACGAAAGAAGGTGGAGATGCTTTTCGCCCACCTCAAACGGATCATGAAACTCGACCGTTTACGACTGCGTGGCCTAACGGGTGCCACTGACGAATCCACCTTGGCTGCGATGGTGCAGAACCTGCGCCGCATGGCCAAGCTTTTGCCTCAAGGGCCACCGCTGACGGGATAGGTATGCCTGCTACGAGCAGAAACCCTCAAATTAACCCTTAAACCTGAGCAAGGACGCTCAGTGAAACGCCGGAAGGCAACTTGAAGTGGCTTGCAGCCACTTCGACAGCAGGCACACCTGATCGGCAGGCTGCCGCTAAAGCTACTTTTTCAACAGAATCGGCCGATTTGTGCCGGTCGTCAAGGACCGCTTCGGATCACTCTCAACCGGATCGCGGGCCAGCTGATTTGCTAAAACCCGCGCCAAACTCAACGAAGGATTTCGCATGATCCGTTTTTTTTGGCGATCACGCTCGGCCTGATGGTTGGCTGCTCGTCGAGTTCAAGTTCGATCTGATCAGTGAGCGGTAGCGCAAGTGGATCGCCTCAGCCAAGCAGCGTTGTTGCCGGCGGCCGGAAGAAAGCCTTGAACTAGTAGCGGAAAGGATGAAACTTTATTTTTACGATTCTCAGCATTTTCCAAGGTTGAGCGAAAATTAGGATGATACTTTAATGATTCCGGCCTCCATCCCCACAAAACGCTTGCAGATGGCAGAATTGAAATAAGTCATTGTTTTAAATGGATTTTTGCAGGAATTGCTACGTTGCAGGGTCCTGTAGTTAGGATGACACTTTATTTTCCTCCCACAGGCCTCGTGATACGCCTATTTTTATAGGTTAATGTCATGATAATAATGGTTTCTTAGACGTCAGGTGGCACTTTTCGGGGAAATGTGCGCGGAACCCCTATTTGTTTATTTTTCTAAATACATTCAAATATGTATCCGCTCATGAGACAATAACCCTGGTAAATGCTTCAATAATATTGAAAAAGGAAGAGTATGAGTATTCAACATTTTCGTGTCGCCCTTATTCCCTTTTTTGCGGCATTTTGCCTTCCTGTTTTTGCTCACCCAGAAACGCTGGTGAAAGTAAAAGATGCTGAAGATCAGTTGGGTGCACGAGTGGGTTACATCGAACTGGATCTCAACAGCGGTAAGATCCTTGAGAGTTTTCGCCCCGAAGAACGTTTTCCAATGATGAGCACTTTTAAAGTTCTGCTATGTGGTGCGGTATTATCCCGTGTTGACGCCGGGCAAGAGCAACTCGGTCGCCGCATACACTATTCTCAGAATGACTTGGTTGAGTACTCACCAGTCACAGAAAAGCATCTTACGGATGGCATGACAGTAAGAGAATTATGCAGTGCTGCCATAACCATGAGTGATAACACTGCTGCCAACTTACTTCTGACAACGATCGGAGGACCGAAGGAGCTAACCGCTTTTTTGCACAACATGGGGGATCATGTAACTCGCCTTGATCGTTGGGAACCGGAGCTGAATGAAGCCATACCAAACGACGAGCGTGACACCACGATGCCTGCAGCAATGGCAACAACGTTGCGCAAACTATTAACTGGCGAACTACTTACTCTAGCTTCCCGGCAACAATTAATAGACTGGATGGAGGCGGATAAAGTTGCAGGACCACTTCTGCGCTCGGCCCTTCCGGCTGGCTGGTTTATTGCTGATAAATCTGGAGCCGGTGAGCGTGGGTCTCGCGGTATCATTGCAGCACTGGGGCCAGATGGTAAGCCCTCCCGTATCGTAGTTATCTACACGACGGGGAGTCAGGCAACTATGGATGAACGAAATAGACAGATCGCTGAGATAGGTGCCTCACTGATTAAGCATTGGTAACTGTCAGACCAAGTTTACTCATATATACTTTAGATTGATTTAAAACTTCATTTTTAATTTAAAAGGATCTAGGTGAAGATCCTTTTTGATAATCTCATGACCAAAATCCCTTAACGTGAGTTTTCGTTCCACTGAGCGTCAGACCCCTTTTATAGACCGTTTCATATGGTGTATAATGAAGGTTATATGTCATATGAAATATGGGGTCTAAATGAGGACTAATCTATGAGTTTACGCTGCGGGTTCGATACCTACGAGATCAGTGACACCATGATCGTGCTGATAGACCGGAATGAGACCGGGTTAGCCTCGGTGACCAATCAGGCCGATGAGGTGGTCACCTGGTTGCAACTCCACCTGAACGGTGGGATCGGTTTGCGCCGGGTCTATTACCGCGATAGCGACGGCAGATTTGATGAGTTGGTGGTCAAGGGTGGCCGGTTCGCCAGCTTTCGCGCCTGCACCCCCAGCCAGCAGCAGTATTTTCGCTCGCTCTACTACGCACAGCAGGAGTCGGTATGAACGAGTTGGTTCTGACTGATAACAGCTCGGGGGGCCCGCTGCAACTGGCTTGGGACCAGATGCGGCCCGACGATCTGAGTACCCTGATGCGCCAAGGGTGGTTGCGTGGGGTCCGGCTGGAGCAGGATCCCAACGTCCAGATCACGATAAGTCGCTTCATGCGCGAGTTTATCAGCCATCTGGAAAACCGCGCCACCCGCACCGCCCGGCAACTCCGCTGCATGTGGTTCCAGTTCGAGGCGTGGTGTCGTGAAAAGGAGCTGACCTCACTCCCAGCGGAACTGGAGACGGTAAAGCGTTATCTCTCACAGCGAGCCCTGGACAAACACAGGAACACACTCGGCATGGACCGCTGGGCCATCTCCCGCATTCACCAGGAGTGCGGATGCCCCGATCCGACCGCTGACCGCACGATACGGAACATGCTGGGTGATTATACCCGCGACAAGGTGCTCAATGGCGAAACCATTAAGCAGGCTACCCCGCTGCGCGAATACCATCTGGACGAACTCGACAGGATGTGGGGAAACAGCCCGGTTCTGGCCGACCGGCGGGATCTGGCCTTGCTGACCCTGGCTTACGAGACCCTTCTGCGGGCGGCGGAGGTGGCTCGGGTCAAGCTCAACCACCTGACGATGAAGCCCGATGGCAGCGCGGTGCTCACCATCCCGATAAGCAAAACCAATGTTTCGGGCGATCCTGACGTAACCATGCTTTCCCGGCAAGCCATGCGGTTGATTCGCGAGTATTTCAGCCTGGCGGGGCGGGTGTTCGATACCAAGCTCGATGATCCGCTGTTTGCTGGCATCAACCCAGAAGGCTGTTCAGTCAAAAGGGTGAGGCACCTGGGCTACTCCACTGTTCTACGGATCTTCACCCGTGCCTCGACCGTGCTAGCAGTGGAGGAGTTGGGTATCCCGCCATTTACTGCTCACTCATGCCGGGTTGGGGCCGCGCAAGACCTCGCTGCATCCGGTGAAAATGCCTTGAAGATCATGATGTCCGGTCGTTGGAAAAGTGAAGTGATGGTGATGAAATATTGCCGAAGCATCTTTGCTGAGGAAGGCGCGATGGCCAAGCGTCGTGCCAACCGGAGCTAGTAGAACGGCGTGGATGTACCGCAAGGACAATGACAATGCGGACGACAGCAGGCCGAAGCCAACAACACAGAGACACCACAATGGGTGCCGATAAGAAGGATTGCAGACATGGCGTTTAAGGGAACATTGGTGCGCTGGAACGGCGACAAGGGCTTTGGGTTCGTGCGATGCGACATGGATCAGAAGGAGTATTTCGTCCATATCTCGGCCTTCCCCCGAGATGGTGTGCCGCCCCGGCTCAATGAGAGCTTGATCTTTGAGATTGGGGCCGGGCGCGATGGCCGCCCCAGAGCCGAGTCGGTGCGCCGGGCCGGTAGCAGTGTGCCGCCCAGAGTCCTCCATCCACATCGAGCGCCGAGCACGCCCCAGGCTCAGCGTCGTCCTAAGCCGCGTTCATCACGCCCGAGGTTTACCTCGTTGCTGATGAGTGTGGCGTTGCTGGCGGGCGGCTACTTGGCAGCCAAGCCATTTCTGTCCGGCCATGGGTCGCACCCCATCGCGCAGGTGAGCCAGGCCAACTCAAGCGGCGGGGATGAGCAGCAGGAAGTCAGGGTAGATGTCGCAACCAGCCGATACCGTTGCGATGGGCGGCAATATTGCAGCCAGATGCAAAGTTTGGAGGAGGCGCAGTTCTTCCTCGACAACTGCCCGAACACCAAGCTAGATGGTAATTACGACGGCGAACCCTGCGAGGCGCAGTTCGGCCAGTGATCGCCTGCCTTGTTGTCCCTTGAGTAGGGGGAACCGCAGAATTCGGAAAAAATCGTACGCTAAGCTAACGGTGTTCTCGTGACAGCTCTTTGACTAGGCTTTC
>NZ_JAPCIT010000035.1:10560-28749 GCF_027707385.1 Aeromonas sp. QDB54
CAGTGAAACCACTGATTTTAATGAAGTCAGGATTAACGTACGTGATATGGCTTTGAGGGGAGGTAGTCGAAAGAATATTGGTATCTTTTGGGAGTTCTAAGTTTCGACCCGTCACTGGTAAATTCTGGCGCATAAGAGCCTCAAGGGTTGGCTGTTTTATTTTATTGTATTCGGCATTAAGCCCAATTTCTTTAGCGTTACGATAAGCTAGCATGGCTACACCGACCCCGCTAGGCTGATTGGGAAGCGTTGCCTGATCTACTCAGGAGGGCGCTTCGATAACGTAGCCATTGAGCCGGAAACCGGCGAGCACTGGGGCAGCGTGATCTGGTGCGAGTATGTGTGACCCCCACGGTAACTCCACCCAACCCCCACGGTAACTCCACCCAACCCCCACGGTAACTCCACCCAACCCCCACGGTAACTCCACCCGCCCCGATCTGGAAAACCCAGACGGGGCGCGGATTTGCTGGCGATTCGCAAAATCCATCCAAGATTCTCTAAGAATCTCCACTAGGCGCAGCACAGCCCGCGCCCCTTCGGCGCGGTCTGGCATTGCCTCAAATGCCCGGCCAAGACCATGCGCAAGGCGAACACCTCTCCCCCCGCCTTCGGCGACCCCCTCCGGGGGTAAAGGGCCAGCGGGGAGAGGGGGGGGGCCGGTTTCCCGGCCTAAACCCCTCAGGAGGCGCTTTCTGGCGTTTCTGGCGCATCCCCAAAGGGCAACCCCGCCTGACCCGGCATCGGCGCGTCTGCGGCTTTCTGGGGCGCTTTGCGGAGCTTCGGGTAGCCCGCCTTGCGCATGGCCTTGGTCAGCGCCTCGATTGCCGCCCAGGTATCCGCCGCCCATGCCTCGGACGGCTCAAAGTCCCCGGCCTTGATCGTGTCGGCAACCTCAACAATACGACTGGCGGCAGACTTAGCGGAATACACTCGGCTTCTCTTTTCTGCTGCCTGTCGTTCTGTTTCGATGTATGACTGTAGTTCTGTTTTTTCTTCGTCTGTCAGATTCTCAATTAGGCCGCCTGACGGCTCGTAAGAATATACGTCAATAGACCCCATCATCTTGACGATGGCGCGGCGTTTTTCCTTGTCATACCCCCGGTAGGCGAGCACCTGAACCCGGCGACCTTGGCGCTTAAACTGCATGGCGGTTTCTCCGTTTGACTGTGTGATTATATTATAGTTCGACAGTCGCACGCTGTCGAGTGTTTATTGTCGGCCTCTTTTTCAATCCGACCGTCGCACTCAAATAGGCTTGCACTGTCGGATTGAGTAACGCTCGACAGTCTGCCGTTCTTGCGATACCATAGTTGCATTGTATCAGTTCGCCCCGGCGCCTTGCCCACCCCCTCTCCCCGCTGGCCCATTACCGCCCTTGGGCGGTCGGGCCGAGAGCGCAGCGAGCGGGCCGGGTGGGTGGCTGTTCGGTGCTTGCATGGAGATGTGCTATTATGGTATTTGCGCGGTGGTTTGGCATGGAGCAAGGTGTAACCTGCGCTTCGCTTGGTTCTCACCCTCCGGCCTTCGGCCTACGCCCCCGCTCCCTTCGGTCGGGGGGTTGCTGCGCGTTTCGCTTCGCTTCACTTACTGGAGGGCTTCGCCCATGAACACTGACGAATCCAAGCGCCGCCGCCGTGGGCCTGCGCCGCTCGACGCCACGGACAAGCGCGGGCATACCGTTTCGGTGCGCCTCAACGATGCCGAGCTTGCGCGGCTGGATTCGCAGCGTGACGCGGTGCAGATGCAGCGGGGCGAGTACCTACGCGCCGCCGCTCTGCATCGCCTGCCGCCCACCATCCCGGCAGCGAACCGGGAACAGTGGGCAGAGTTGGCCCGCACAGCGGCCAACCTGAACCAGATCGCCCGGCACCTGAACGAAGGGCAGCGGGGCGACGGGGAGCGCATCGGCAAGGCGCTGGGCTTGCAGTTGAGCGCCGAGCTTGCCAACTGCCTGCGATTGCTGGTGCTGGTGCGCGGCGACTTGATAGGCGTCAAGCACGACTCGGAGGACGTGGAAGATGAAAGCGAAGGTTAGCCGTGGTGGCGGTTTTCGCGGTGCGCTGAACTACGTTTTTGACGTTGGCAAGGAAGCCACGCACACGAAAAACGCGGAACGTGTCGGCGGCAACATGGCCGGGAATGACCCCCGCGAACTGTTGCGGGAGTTCTCAGCCGTGCGCCAGTTGCGCCCGGACATCGGCAAGCCCGTCTGGCATTGCTCGCTGTCACTGCCTCCCGGTGAGCGCCTGAGCGCCGAGAAGTGGGAAGCCGTGACGACTGACTTCATGCAGCGCATGGGCTTTGACCAGACCAATACGCCGTGGGTGGCAGTGCGCCACCAGGACACGGACAAGGATCACATCCACATCGTGGCCAGCCGGGTAGGGCTGGACGGGAAAGTTTGGCTGGGCCAGTGGGAAGCCCGCAGCGCCATCGAGGCGACCCAAGAGCTTGAGCATACCCACGGCCTGACCCTGACGCCGGGGCTGGGCGATGCGCGGGCCGAGCGCCGGAAGCTGACCGACAAGGAGATCAACATGGCCGTGAGAACGGGCGACGAACCGCCGCGCCAGCGTCTGCAACGGCTGCTGGATGAGGCAGTGAAGGACAAGCCGACCGCGCCAGAACTGGCCGACCGGCTACATGCCGCAGGCGTAGGCGTCCGGGCAAACCTCGCCAGCACCGGGCGCATGAACGGCTTTTCCTTCGAGGTGGCCGGAGTGCCGTTCAAGGGCAGCGACTTGGGCAAGGGCTACACATGGGCGGGACTACAGAAATCAGGGGTGACTTATGACGAAGCTAGAGACCGTGCGGGCCTTGAACGATTCAGGCCCACAGTTGCAGATCGTGGAGAGCGTCAGGACGTTGCAGCAGTCCCTGAGCCTGATGCACGAGGACTTGAAGCGCCTACCGGTCGCAGTCTCGACCGAGACGGCGCAGACCTTGGAACCGCTGGCCCGACTCCAGCAGGACGTGACGCAGGTTCTGGAAGCCTACGACAAGGTGACGGCCATTCAGCGCAAGACGCTGGACGAGCTGACGCAGCAGATGAGCGCGAGCGCGGCGAAGGCGTTCGAGCAGAAGGCCGGGGAGCTGGACAAGACCATCTCCGACCTGTCCAACAGCCTGTCAGGGCTGGAAACGAGCATCAGCAGCATGAAGCAGACCGCGGAGCAGGTGGCGGACTTGCCGGGCAATCTGGTGAGCGCACAGAAGGACATGACGCAAGCCGCCAACAAACTGACCGAGGCAGCGAACGAGACGCGCCCGCGCCTTTGGCGGCAGGCGCTGGGGCTGATTCTGGCCGGGGCCGTGGGCGCGATGCTGGTAGCGACTGGGCAAGTCGCTTTAAACAGGCTAGTGCCGCCAAGCGACGTGCAGCAGACGGCGGATTGGGCCAACGCGATTTGGAACAAGGCCACGCCCAAGGAGCGCGAGTTGCTGGAACAGATCGTCAATCGGCCCGCGAACTAGATCCGACCGCCTACCTTGAGGCGAGCGGCTACACCGTGAAGCGCGAAGGGCGACACCTGTCCGTCAAGGCTGGCGGTGATGAGGCGTACCGCGTGACCCGGCAGCAGGACGGGCGCTGGCTCTGGTGCGACCGCTACGGCAACGACGGCGGGGACAATATCGACCTTGTGCGCGAGATCGAACCTGGCACCGGCTACGCCGAGGCCGTCTATCGGCTTTCAGGTGCGCCGACAGTCCGGCAGCAACCGCGCCCGAGCGAGCCGAAGCGCCAACCGCCGCAGCTACCGGCGCAAGGGCTGGCAGCCCGCGAGCATGGCCGCGACTACCTCAAGGGCCGGGGCATCAGCCCGGACACCATCGAGCACGCCGAGAAGGCGGGCATGGTGCGCTATGCAGACGGTGGCGTGCTGTTCGTCGGCTACGACCGTACAGGCACCGCGCAGAACGCCACACGCCGCGCCATTGCCCCCGCTGATCCGGTGCAGAAGCGCGACTTACGCGGCAGCGACAAGATCTATCCGCCGATCCTGCCGGGCGACCCGGCAAAGGTCTGGATCGTGGAAGGTGGCCCGGATGCGCTAGCCCTGCACGACATCGCCAAGCGCAGCGGCCAGCAGCCGCCCACCGTCATCGTGTCAGGCGGCGCGAACGTGCGCAGCTTCTTGGAGCGTGACGACGTGCAAGCGATCCTGAAGCGGGCCGAGCGCGTCACCGTGGCCGGGGAAAACGAAAAGAACCCCGAGGCGCAGGCCAAGGCCGACGCCGGGCACCAGAAACAGGCGCAGCGGGTGGCCGAAATCACCGGGCGCGAGGTGCGCCAATGGACGCCGAAGCCCGAGCATGGCAAAGACTTGGCCGACATGAACGCCCGGCAGGTGGCAGAGATCGAGCGCAAGCGACAGGCCGAGATCGAGGCTGAGAGAGCGCGAAATCGAGAGCTTTCACGCAAGAGCCGGGGGTATGATGGCCCCAGCTTCGGCAGATAAGAGCGCCTGTCAGTCGGTGTGATGAACCGACCGACAGGCTAACCATCATCAACCTGAGTAGGAGGCCGATATGGCTATCAACATTATGGAGGCGTTCCAGCAGGAACCGCTACAACTGGACTTCATCTGGCCCGGCTTTCTGGCTGGCACCGTGGGCGCACTGGTGGCCCCCGGCGCGACCGGCAAGAGCTTCTGGGCGCTGGAAGCGGCTATGTCCATCGCTTGCAGCGTGGCAGGCGGTGACGTGGTGAACCTCAAGCCGCAGCACACCGGGCGCGTGGTCTATCTGGCCGGTGAAGATCCCGAACCCGCCCTGATCCGGCGCGTTCACGCCATCGGCCAGCACCTCAACCAGTCAGCCCGCGAAGCCATCGCCGAGAACCTGACCCTTGAGCCGATCATGGGCAAGCGCCTGAACGTCATGGACGAGGAGCACTTGCGCCGCGTCATCGAGTACAGCGCCGGGGCGCGGCTGATCGTGCTGGACACCCTGAGCCGGATTCACAGCCTCGACGAGAACAGCAACGGCGACATGGCGCGGCTTGTCGCCACGCTGGAACACGTCGCGGCCAGCACTGGCGCGTCTGTCCTGTACCTGCACCACGTCAGCAAGGGCAGCGCCCGCGAGGGGCAAACCGACCAGCAGCAGGCAGCGCGGGGCGCATCGGCACTGATCGACAACGCCCGCTGGTGCGGCTTCGTCGCCAAGATGACCGAGGACGAGGCCAAGCGCCTGAGCGACCGCGCCTATGACCGTCAGCCCATCGGCAACGACCGGCGCGGCTTCTTCGTGCGCTTCGGCGTGAGCAAACAGAACTACGACGCCACCCCGCTTGACCAGTGGTATGAGCGCCGAGACGGCGGCGTGCTGGTTCCGGTGGAACTGCTGGAAGTGCCGAACGGCAAGAAGGGGGGCAGCCGTGAGCAAGCATGACCTGACCCACGCCCGGCACGACCCGGCGCATTGTCTGGCCCCCGGCCTATTCCGCAGCCTCAAGCGTGGCGAGCGCAAGCGCGGCAAGCTGGACGTGGTGCATGACTATGGCGACGGTAAGCGCATCGAGTTCAGCGGCCCGGAGCCGCTGGGCGCTGATGACTTGCGCATCCTGCAAGGACTTGTGGCAATGGCTGGGCCGGGTGGCCTTGTGCTGTCACCTGAGCCGCAGACCGAGGCCGGGCAGCAACTCCGGCTGTTCCTTGAGCCGAAATGGGAAGCCTTCCAGCAGGATGCGATGGTGGTCAAGGGCAGCTATCGAGCACTTGCCCGCGAAATTGGCTACGCCAACCCCGACGACACTAAGCCGGTTCGGGAGTGCATCGAGCGGCTTTGGAAGGTGTCCATCATCGCCCAGAACGGCAGGAAGCGGCAGGGCTTCCGCCTGCTGTCCGAGTACGCCAGCGACGAGCAGGACGGAAAGCTGTATGTAGCCTTGAATCCCCTGATTGCTCGCGCCGTCATGGGTGGCGCGCAGCATGTCCGCATCGACATGGACGAGGTGCGGGCGCTACAGACCGACCCGGCGCGGCTGATGCACCAGCGCCTATGCGGCTGGATCGACCCCGGCAAGTCCGGGCGGGTGGAACTGGACACGCTTTGCGGCTACGTCTGGCCGGGGCAGGCAACCAACCCCAATACGCTCAAGACGCGACGCCAAGCGGCTCGCAGGGCGCTTCCTGAGCTTGCCGCATTGGGCTGGGCAGTCAGCGAATACGCAAAAAACAAGTTTGAAATCGGCAGGCCGAAAGCAACGCATCTGCTCGGCCCAGCACCCAAAACACAGGAAATTAGCCATGAGAAATGATTGGGAAACGCCGCCGACAGTCGAAGGGCTGATTGTCCGGGCTTGGATTGGCGAGGATGGGGGAACCGCAGAATTCGGAAAAAATCGTACGCTAAGCTAACGGTGTTCTCGTGACAGCTCTTTGACTAGGCTTTCTAAGGCCATTCTGATAGCCATGACTTCCTGAAAAGCCATGGCTAAAATTTGTGCGGCTAAAAGGGATACCGATGGTAAAGTAAGTTATCCCTGTCGAGATACTGAAAAGCGTTATCCTCGTTTTTCCCAAAACTGTTTTGCCAGTTCGCTCAGAGCGCTAGCTAACTGAGCGACAGATTTCGCACTTTGCAAATTATTCTGCCCGGTCTGTACATTGGTATCAGCAGCATCGCGTATATTGATAATACTGCGGTTTATGTCTTCACTTACTGCTCCCTGCTGCTCGACCGCAGTCGCTATTTGCGCGTTCATGTCGGTAATTTCGTTAACGAGTTGGCCAATTCCATCAAGAGCTGTAGCTGCTTCCTCTGCGTGAGCTACACTCGTGTCCGCTTGCCGACTACTTTGCTCCATGACTGTAACAGCGGATTGCGCTCGCTCTTGTAGAGCGCTGATCATGCTTTGAATATCCGTTGTCGATTGCTGTGTGCGAGCAGCAAGACTGCGAACCTCATCGGCGACAACAGCAAAACCACGCCCCTGCTCACCAGCACGCGCGGCCTCAATTGCTGCGTTGAGTGCCAACAAGTTCGTTTGCTCGGCGATCCCTCGTATAACGTCAAGAACTTTTGATATCTCGTTACTTTGACCTTCAAGCTCATGAATAACCTGAGCGGCTTGCCTAATTTCACCTTCAAGGGCAGTGATTGACTGGCTTGTGTGGGCTACCAGACGCTGGCCAGATGCCGTCTCAGTGTCTGCTCTTCCGGCCGCATCTGCAGCATGCTGTGCATTGCTCGCAACCTCTTGAATGCTTGCCACCATTTGGTTTACTGCCGTTGCTATTTGATCTGTCTCTGCCTGCTGCTCAACTGTAAGTACATTGCTTGACTCAATATCCTTTAGTAGGCCTCGGGTGTGTTCGCTAAGCCGATTTGATGCATCACCTATGCGACCTACTATGGCGCCTGTTTCAGCTTGCATCATTCGTAAAGCAAACTCTATTTGGCCAAACTCATCGGTGCGCCCAGTGTAGAGGGATTGACTTAATGGGTTATTGGAAATATTCCTGGCTCTTTCAACCAGTCTTCCAAGAGGAGAGAGAATAGCCAAAACACTAACAGAGCTTAAGCTTCCTGACATTAAAGTGGCTAACAATAAGCTGCTTATTGATGTATCAGTAAGCATGCCGGCAGCCATTGCGCTTGATATAATACTACCCCATATGAGCAAGAGTATTTTCACGGAAAAGCTAGCAGCCAATTTCGGCCTCGCGGCCTTCCCGCTTCTCAATTGAGCATATAATTTTTCCGCAGCCAAAACCTGCTCAGGTTCAGGCTTGGTCCTTACAGACTGGTATTCAACAATCGAACCATTCTTAGCTATTGGCGTTACATAAGCACTTACCCAATAGTGGTCGCCATTTTTACAGCGATTTTTTACTAGCCCCATCCATGAGCGGCCAGATTTTAATGTACTCCACATATGCTCAAATGCAGCAGGCGGCATATCTGGGTGTCTTACGATGTTGTGAGGCTGGCCTAATAGTTCTTCCTCAGTGAAACCACTGATTTTAATGAAGTCAGGATTAACGTACGTGATATGGCTTTGAGGGGAGGTAGTCGAAAGAATATTGGTATCTTTTGGGAGTTCTAAGTTTCGACCCGTCACTGGTAAATTCTGGCGCATAAGAGCCTCAAGGGTTGGCTGTTTTATTTTATTGTATTCGGCATTAAGCCCAATTTCTTGAGCGTTACGATAAAGCTAGCATGGAAACGATAGGTGCAAGCAAGTTAAGGGTTGCATCGCGCATGTCAATCTAGGCTATACCCTAACCTGATGTCAGATGCCATGTGTAAATTGCGTCAGGATAGGATTGAATTTTGAATTTATTGACATATCTCGTTGAAGGTCATAGAGTCTTCCCTGACATTTTGCAGGGAATTCCATGACTGGACAGCGCATTGGGTATATCAGGGTCAGCACCTTCGACCAGAACCCGGAACGGCAACTGGAAGGCGTCAAGGTTGATCGCGCTTTTAGCGACAAGGCATCCGGCAAGGATGTCAAGCGTCCGCAACTGGAAGCGCTGATAAGCTTCGCCCGCACCGGCGACACCGTGGTGGTGCATAGCATGGATCGCCTGGCGCGCAATCTCGATGATTTGCGCCGGATCGTGCAAACGCTGACACAACGCGGCGTGCATATCGAATTCGTCAAGGAACACCTCAGTTTTACTGGCGAAGACTCTCCGATGGCGAACCTGATGCTCTCGGTGATGGGCGCGTTCGCCGAGTTCGAGCGCGCCCTGATCCGCGAGCGTCAGCGCGAGGGTATTGCGCTCGCCAAGCAACGCGGGGCTTACCGTGGCAGGAAGAAATCCCTGTCGTCTGAGCGTATTGCCGAACTGCGCCAACGTGTCGAGGCTGGCGAGCAAAAGACCAAGCTTGCTCGTGAATTCGGAATCAGTCGCGAAACCCTGTATCAATACTTGAGAACGGATCAGTAAATATGCCACGTCGTTCCATCCTGTCCGCCGCCGAGCGGGAAAGCCTGCTGGCGTTGCCGGACTCCAAGGACGACCTGATCCGACATTACACATTCAACGATACCGACCTCTCGATCATCCGACAGCGGCGCGGGCCAGCCAATCGGCTGGGCTTCGCGGTGCAGCTCTGTTACCTGCGCTTTCCCGGCGTCATCCTGGGCGTCGATGAACTACCGTTCCCGCCCTTGTTGAAGCTGGTCGCCGACCAGCTCAAGGTCGGCGTCGAAAGCTGGAACGAGTACGGCCAGCGGGAGCAGACCCGGCGCGAGCACCTGAGCGAGCTGCAAACCGTGTTCGGTTTCCGGCCCTTCACCATGAGCCATTACCGGCAGGCCGTCCAGATGCTGACCGAGCTGGCGATGCAAACCGACAAAGGCATCGTGCTGGCCAGCGCCTTGATCGGGCACCTGCGGCGGCAGTCGGTCATTCTGCCCGCCCTCAACGCCGTCGAGCGGGCGAGTGCCGAGGCGATCACCCGTGCTAACCGGCGCATCTACGACGCCTTGGCCGAACCACTGGCGGACGCGCATCGCCGCCGCCTCGACGATCTGCTCAAGCGCCGGGACAACGGCAAGACGACCTGGTTGGCTTGGTTGCGCCAGTCTCCGGCCAAGCCAAATTCGCGGCATATGCTGGAACACATCGAACGCCTCAAGGCATGGCAGGCACTCGATCTGCCTACCGGCATCGAGCGGCTGGTTCACCAGAACCGCCTGCTCAAGATTGCCCGCGAGGGCGGCCAGATGACACCCGCCGACCTGGCCAAATTCGAGCCGCAACGGCGCTACGCCACTCTCGTGGCGCTGGCCACCGTCACCGACGAAATCATCGACCTGCACGACCGCATCCTGGGTAAGCTGTTTAACGCTGCCAAGAATAAGCATCAGCAGCAGTTCCAGGCGTCAGGCAAGGCCATCAACGCCAAGGTACGTCTGTACGGGCGCATCGGTCAGGCGCTGATCGACGCCAAGCAATCAGGCCGCGATGCGTTTGCCGCCATCGAGGCCGTCATGTCCTGGGATTCCTTTGCCGAGAGCGTCACCGAGGCGCAGAAGCTCGCGCAACCCGATGACTTCGATTTCCTGCATCGCATCGGCGAGAGCTACGCCACCCTGCGCCGCTATGCACCGGAATTCCTTGCCGTGCTCAAGCTGCGGGCCGCGCCCGCCGCCAAAAACGTGCTTGATGCCATTGAGGTGCTGCGCGGCATGAACACCGACAACGCCCGCAAGCTGCCAGCCGATGCACCGACCGGCTTCATCAAGCCGCGCTGGCAGAAACTGGTGATGACCGACGCCGGCATCGACCGGCGCTACTACGAACTGTGCGCGCTGTCCGAGTTGAAGAACTCCCTGCGCTCGGGCGACATCTGGGTGCAGGGTTCACGCCAGTTCAAGGACTTCGAGGACTACCTGGTACCGCCCGAGAAGTTCACCAGCCTCAAGCAGTCCAGCGAATTGCCGCTGGCCGTGGCCACCGACTGCGAACAATATCTGCATGAGCGGCTGACGCTGCTGGAAGCACAACTTGCCACCGTCAACCGCATGGCGGCAGCCAACGACCTGCCGGATGCCATCATCACCGAGTCGGGCTTGAAGATCACGCCGCTGGATGCGGCGGTGCCCGACACCGCGCAGGCGCTGATAGACCAGACAGCCATGGTCCTGCCGCACGTCAAGATCACCGAACTGCTGCTCGAAGTCGATGAGTGGACGGGCTTCACCCGGCACTTCACGCACTTGAAATCGGGCGATCTGGCCAAGGACAAGAACCTGTTGTTGACCACGATCCTGGCCGACGCGATCAACCTGGGCCTGACCAAGATGGCCGAGTCCTGCCCCGGCACGACCTACGCGAAGCTCGCTTGGCTGCAAGCCTGGCATACCCGCGACGAAACGTACTCGACAGCGTTGGCTGAACTGGTCAACGCTCAGTTTCGGCATCCCTTTGCCGGGCACTGGGGCGATGGCACCACATCATCATCGGACGGACAGAATTTCCGAACCGCTAGCAAGGCAAAGAGCACGGGGCACATCAACCCAAAATATGGCAGCAGCCCAGGACGGACTTTCTACACCCACATCTCCGACCAATACGCGCCATTCCACACCAAGGTGGTCAATGTCGGCCTGCGCGACTCAACCTACGTGCTCGACGGCCTGCTGTACCACGAATCCGACCTGCGGATCGAGGAGCACTACACCGACACGGCGGGCTTCACCGATCACGTCTTCGCCCTGATGCACCTCTTGGGCTTCCGCTTCGCGCCGCGCATCCGCGACCTGGGCGACACCAAGCTCTACATCCCGAAGGGCGATGCCGCCTATGACGCGCTCAAGCCGATGATCGGCGGCACGCTCAACATCAAGCACGTCCGCGCCCATTGGGACGAAATCCTGCGGCTGGCCACCTCGATCAAGCAGGGCACGGTGACGGCCTCGCTGATGCTCAGGAAACTCGGCAGCTACCCGCGCCAGAACGGCTTGGCCGTCGCGCTGCGCGAGTTGGGCCGCATCGAGCGCACGCTGTTCATCCTCGACTGGCTGCAAAGCGTCGAGCTACGCCGCCGCGTGCATGCCGGGCTGAACAAGGGCGAGGCGCGCAATGCGCTGGCCCGTGCCGTGTTCTTCAACCGCCTTGGTGAAATCCGTGACCGCAGTTTCGAGCAGCAGCGCTACCGGGCCAGCGGCCTCAACCTGGTGACGGCGGCCATCGTGCTGTGGAACACGGTCTACCTGGAGCGTGCGGCGCATGCGTTGCGCGGCAATGGTCATGCCGTCGATGACTCGCTATTGCAGTACCTGTCGCCACTCGGCTGGGAGCACATCAACCTGACCGGTGATTACCTATGGCGCAGCAGCGCCAAGATCGGCGCGGGGAAGTTCAGGCCGCTACGGCCTCTGCAACCGGCTTAGCGTGCTTTATTTTCCGTTTTCTGAGACGACCCCTAGTTGTTTGCGGTCTTGCGTGGCAGGGAGCAGGCATCTTTAACTTGCCTTTCACAGTGATGCTATGGACTATCATTAGATTAATTATCGTGGTATCGCTTGTATTTATTACTGGAAAATTCGGTCTATCAAGAGAGTTTACTTTCCCCGCAGCAGCAGTAGGTTTAGCTTTTAGTTTATTCCCTGTCCTTGATCATATTGCGTTAGGTTATTCTGCTAAAAATTTCTATGAAACCACTAATTTTATGGGGCAAACGGTTCGGGAATTTGGTGCCAGTAAAATTACGGTCTGGTGGGGTTCGATTTATGCCAAAATAGCCTATGCTAGCCTTGCAGGTTTAATTGGATATGGTGTTAAGGTCGCCACTGATGATTAAAAAAGAAAAACCAACTTGAAGTTGGTTTTTTTGGCACTGTTGCAAATAGAGATTTGAGTCGATGATGTTCCCTTTAAAAAGTACTTAGAGACCGAAAACCCTGTTGATTAGACACACTTCACCCTGAGGCTGACCATAATAAAATGACGATGCTTGTCCTTTACGTAGTGCACGCATGACTTCAATACCTTTAATTGTGGCATAAGCCGTCTTCATAGATTTGAATCCTAATGTGGCCCTGATGATCCGCTTTAGCTTGCCATGATCACATTCAATCACGTTATTTTTATACTTAATCTGCCTGTGCTCAAGGTCTGGTGGACATTTACCTTCCCGTTTTAACCGTGATAAAGCACGTCCATATGTGGGTGCTTTATCCGTGTTGATCACTTGTGGAATTTGCCACTTCTTCACATTATTTAAAATTTTTCCAAGAAAACAATATGCTGATTTGGTATTACGTCTAGAAGAAAGATAAAAATCAATGGTATCGCCACGTTGATCGACTGCACGATACAGATAAGACCATCGTCCATTCACTTTTACATAGGTTTCATCAATATGCCACGAGCTCAGATCTGTAGGATTACGCCAATACCAGCGTAAACGTTTTTCTATTTCAGGAGCATAACGTTGAACCCAACGGTAAATAGTCGTGTGATCAACATTCACACCCCGTTCGGCCAGCATTTCCTGCAGTTCACGATAGCTAATGCCATATTTACAATACCAGCGCACAGCCCAAAGAATGATTTCGCCCTGAAAATGCCGACCATGGAAAGGATTCATATGCTGCACCTTTAGCTAAAACAGTCTTCAGCTTACCATTCGTGGTTATTTGCAACAGTGCCGCTGACGCACACCATCGCCCACCGGGTGGGTCGCTATCTGGAACGGCAAGGCCTGCTGGAACGGGATGTCGAAAACAGCTATCTGGCCTCGGATGCGGTGGATGACGACCCGATGACACCCCTGCTGGGGCACTCGATCACTTACCGTATCGCTGTCGGTTCACAGGCGGGGCGAAAGGTGTTCACTTTGCAAACTCTGCCGACCAGTGGTGATCCGTTCGGTGACGGGATTGGCAAGGTAGCCGGGTCCAGCCTGCACGCCGGCGTGGCGGCCAGGGCCGATGAACGCAAGAAGCTCGAACGGCTGTGCCGGTACATCAGCCGCCCGGCGGTATCCGAGAAGCGGCTGTCGTTAACACGAGGCGGCAACGTGCGCTACCAGCTCAAGACGCCGTACCGGGACGGCACCACGCACGTCATTTTCGAACCATTGGATTTCATTGCAAGGCTGGCCGCCCTGGTACCGAAGCCCAGAGTCAACCTAACCCGCTTCCACGGGGTGTTCGCACCCAACAGTCGGCACCGGGCGTTGGTCACGCCGGCAAAACGGGGCAGGGGCAACAAGGTCAGGGTGGCTGATGAACCGGCAACACCAGCACAACGGCGAGCGTCGATGACATGGGCGCAACGGCTCAAGCGTGTTTTCAATATCGACATCGAGACCTGCAGCGGCTGCGGCGGCGCCATGAAAGTCATCGCCTGCATTGAAGACCCTATAGTGATCAAGCAGATCCTTGATCACCTGAAGCACAAAGCCGAAACCAGCGGGACCAGGGCGTTACCCGAAAGCCGGGCGCCACCGGCTGAGCTGCTCCTGGGTCTGTTTGACTGACGAGCCTGAAGGCCAACGATACCAATCAAAATGCTGCGTTCACAGCGCCGCGGCAGGGATCCGCCGTGCTGGTTGTCGGAAAAGGAGCCGCTAGTGGGAAAGAGGAGGGTAAATTTTCAGCGTTGCTGGCTCCCCGTCAGCCGGATTGGGTTGCATCGCAGGGGTGTCGAAAGAGTCAACTGCGGTCCAAAGCTGTTGGACTTGGGTGAAAAGGGCGTTTATTCTTCCTATACGTGCCGCGTTCCAGGCGGCGACTATGAGGGCTATGTCGATGCCCATGTGCGCCGGCTGGAGGCGCTACGCCGGGCCGGTATCGTCGAGCGGATCGACGCCGACCAATGGCGCATCCCCGATGATCTGGTCAGCCGTGCCGCCGCCCATGACGCCGGCCGAGACAGTCAGGCCAGCGTTCGCGTCCTTTCCCCGGTCGATCTGAACAAACAGATCGGATCGGACGGCGCGACCTGGCTGGACCGGCGGCTGATCCACGGCGAGACGGCCGACCTTGCGCCAACCGGCTTCGGGCAACAAGTCCGCGAAGCCATGGACCAGCGCCGCGAGCACCATATCGAACAGGGCGACGCCACCCGCAGCCGGGACAGCCGCGTCTTCTACCGGCGCAACCTTCTCGCCATCCTGCGGGAGCGCGAGGTAGCCGGCGTCGGATCGGATATGGCTTTGAGTAAGGGCCTGCCGTTCCGCGCCGCCACGGACGGCGAGAGCGTCAGCGGCAAGTTTACCGGAACCGTGCATCTATCGAGCGGCAAGTTCGCCGTGGTCGAGAAATCCCATGAGTTCACCCTTGTCCCGTGGCGGCCGATCATCGACCGCCAACTCGGCCGCGAGGTTATGGGCATCGTGCAGGGCGGGTCGGTGTCGTGGCAGTTAGGGCGGCAGAGGGGGCTGGAACGCTGAGTGCGCCCATGCCGCATTGCGAAGCAAAAGATAATCGGATAAAATGTAGCAATTCATATTCGTAAGCGTGGAGTAATCAGATGGGAAATTCCAAGTCAGCAGACAAGTAAGCCGCAACAACCAGTATTGTTGTTGCGGCGCTCTGTAAGGCTAGTCTCATCTGATTGCTGACGAGCAGACGTCGCCCGGTATTCCTTAATCGAGGGTTGATTCGTCATGACCACCACACGCCCCGCGTGGGCCTATACGCTGCCGGCAGCACTGCTGCTGATGGCTCCTTTCGACATCCTCGCTTCACTGGCGATGGATATTTATCTCCCTGTCGTTCCAGCGATGCCCGGCATCCTGAACACGACGCCCGCTATGATCCAACTCACGTTGAGCCTCTATATGGTGATGCTCGGCGTGGGCCAGGTGATTTTTGGTCCGCTCTCAGACAGAATCGGGCGACGGCCAATTCTACTTGCGGGCGCAACGGCTTTCGTCATTGCGTCTCTGGGAGCAGCTTGGTCTTCAACTGCACCGGCCTTTGTCGCTTTCCGTCTACTTCAAGCAGTGGGCGCGTCGGCCATGCTGGTGGCGACGTTCGCGACGGTTCGCGACGTTTATGCCAACCGTCCTGAGGGTGTCGTCATCTACGGCCTTTTCAGTTCGATGCTGGCGTTCGTGCCTGCGCTCGGCCCTATCGCCGGAGTATTGATCGGCGAGTTCTTGGGATGGCAGGCGATATTCATTACTTTGGCTATACTGGCGATGCTCGCACTCCTAAATGCGGGTTTCAGGTGGCACGAAACCCGCCCTCTGGATCAAGTCAAGACGCGCCGATCTGTCTTGCCGATCTTCGCGAGTCCGGCTTTTTGGGTTTACACTGTCGGCTTTAGCGCCGGTATGGGCACCTACTTCGTCTTCTTCTCGACGGCTCCCCGTGTGCTCATAGGCCAAGCGGAATATTCCGAGATCGGATTCAGCTTTGCCTTCGCCACTGTCGCGCTTGTAATGATCGTGACAACCCGTTTCGCGAAGTCCTTTGTCGCCAGATGGGGCATCGCAGGATGCGTGGCGCGTGGGATGGCGTTGCTTGTTTGCGGAGCGGTCCTGTTGGGGATCGGCGAACTTTACGGCTCGCCGTCATTCCTCACCTTCATCCTACCGATGTGGGTTGTCGCGGTCGGTATTGTCTTCACGGTGTCCGTTACCGCGAACGGCGCTTTGGCAGAGTTCGACGACATCGCGGGATCAGCGGTCGCGTTCTACTTCTGCGTTCAAAGCCTGATAGTCAGCATTGTCGGGACATTGGCGGTGGCACTTTTAAACGGTGACACAGCGTGGCCCGTGATCTGTTACGCCACGGCGATGGCGGTACTGGTTTCGTTGGGGCTGGTGCTCCTTCGGCTCCGTGGGGCTGCCACCGAGAAGTCGCCAGTCGTCTAACCGACGACTGGTAGCAGGCCCGCTCCGATGCGGCGCACTAACCATCGAAACCTCGTGAATGTCGGTATCCTGTCTGGCAGGATACCGCTCATTTCCCTTGTTCAGTTCATCGCCGTCGCCGAGCATCTGAATTTTCGGCATGCGGCCAAGGCACTTGGTATCAGCCAGTGCCCGTCACTCCCACTCGATTGTAAACAAGCACACAAAACCCTTTAGTGACAACAATTTGCAAGAACTATCAGGCTCAGTGCCATGAAAAATACCATGACCAGATCATGAGGTTGAACACGGCTTGCGCCGGCAGCGTTCACGCTCCTGGTCGGCGATCTCGCCCGGCTGCAATGCTAGCTCAGCATCGGTCATGCGCTCCAGCACGTCGCGTAGGCGGATGGTGCAAGGAATGGGCGGCAGCTCGAACTCATAGCCGCCGGCGATCATTTCGGCCGCAATCTCCTCGGTGATGAAAAACGGCTCGTCGTCTTGGTTCGGCTTCTTCATGCCCTTTCCTCCTGGCGCTCATCCTGGCCGACAGCGGCCAGGGCATCGGCTTCCGTCAATGCGTCCTCCACGAACGCGCCGTGCTGCTTCGCTTCGGCCTGGCTGACCTCGGCCCATATCCGTTTCACCTGGGCCGCACTGTACCCGGCCAGCTCGGCGGTCTTGTTGATGCTGTAGCCGGACTTGCGCAGCGCGACAACTTGGGCGCGGCGCTTCGGATCAGCACGGCGGCCCTTGTACCGCCCGGCCTGGCGGGCCAACTCAATGCCTTGGCGCTGGCGTTCGCGCCTGTCCTCGTAGTCGTCGCGGGCCATCTGCAAGGCCAGGCGAAAAAGCATGATCTGCACGGCTTCCAGCACGATCTTGGCGACGCCCTGGGCCTCGGCCGCCAGGTCGGATAGATCGACCACGCCAGGGACGGCCAGGCTTGCGCCTTTGGCCTGTATCGAGGCCACCAGGCGCTCGGCCTCGGGCAAAGGTAGGCGGCTGATGCGGTCGATCTTCTCGGCAATGACCACCTCGCCGGGCTGTAGGTCGCCGATCATGCGCAGCAGCTCAGGCCGGTCGGCGCGTGCGCCGGATGCCTTCTCACGGTAGATGCCGGCGACGTAGTAGCCGGCGGCCTTCGCGGCCGTAGTGATCGCCTCTTGGCGTTCCAAGTCCTGCGCGTCGGTGCTGACGCGCAGATAGACCCGCGCCACCATCGGCGCGGCTACTGGCTTCGTCCTGCGCATACTTGCGGGCTCCTTTGGGCATACGCAAAGTGTCCGGTCATGCTACCCCCGGCCAAAAAGGCCGTCATGCGATTTATCTTGGCCGGGTCGTTATTGGCGGGTCTAAATGGCCGCTCCGTGGATCTCATCGCCAGAAATGGCGATGCGAGATCCAGGGCAGGGCGGCCGCCATCGTCAGACCTGGCGATGGTCGACGCCGGCGCGCATCGTCGGATGTGGCGATGCGAGCTCGAGGTCGGTGGCCACCGCCGGCGACCTGGTGCCATCGTCGGCAATGGCGATGCTGCAGCTCGACGTGCGCGGCCTGGTCGTCTCGGCATCGTCGGATGCGGCGATGCTCGAGCGAGGCGAAAAAAAACCGCCTCGGGGTGTCCGAGGCGGCAAGTCTGCATGCGGTTCAGGGAGGAAGAAACCGCGCCGGCGATCAGGGAGGAAAACCGCGCGGCCTGATGTGCAGCTCGGCCACTTTAGCCGGATTTTTCGACTTATCCGATGCGAGCGGCCCGCCGTGGGCGCTGCTCGATCTGCTGTTGCTTTTTCTCGACGTGCTTCTGCTCCTGGTGCTGCTGCTCGTCGCGCGGCACTGTTGCAAAGTTAGCGATGAGGCAGCCTTTTGTCTTATTCAAAGGCCTTACATTTCAAAAACTCTGCTTAC
>NZ_JAPCIT010000036.1:0-26727 GCF_027707385.1 Aeromonas sp. QDB54
CTCTGGAGCCTCGCAGAGGCCTCTTCGACATCGAGCACCTTCTGTCCACTGGCAATCATGTCGTTAATGTAGTCCGCTGCTTTCCACCCGGAAGTGAAGAGAGCTGCTGGTCGATCTTTGCTTGCCCACTCACATTCCCCGAGCATGACAACCAAGGAATGAATGTTTGCCAACCCGACGTTAGGAAGAAGAGCCTCGATAGCCTTCACATGCTTGTAGTTCTGACGAAACGGATTCTGGAACTTATAGGTGCTCTTGAAGATTTTCTGGGTCCACTGCTTATCCGATTCCTTGCCATAAATCCGGCCTTTATAGAACTTTGTCTCGACGACAAATATTCCGGTTGGAGCAATGACAATGTGGTCTACCTGCGTCGTATCCCCTTCTGAAACCACCAGTGTGACATCATCCAAAACAACGCACTCCTGCCCACATCGGTTGTGCAGTATTTTTGATAACGCCCACTCTCCGAACCGCCCTTTGATGTTTCGTGAAAACATTCTTAGAAAAGACGCAGCGACCGCTACCGCAAAAAGCAACCAGATTAACGGTTGGCTTATCAGTGAAGCCAAAACGCCCCCTAAGAGCTGAGAAATGAAGTTTTCAGGCATAAGTTACCCCTCAAAGTTATTTTCTCGTTAACCATTAAACGTCCAATCTCAAAAACAGCAGCTGACCGCCCAGACTTCACAGCTTCAACCTTGTTGCCGTTAACAAACCAGTGAACGCCATCGGTCCGGGCCAGCTCAAACAGGTAAGACATATCATAAACATGTTCCGGAATCACAAATCCTTCACCGGCTAAAATGCCAGCAGTAATGGAATGGTTGCCACCGTGTACAAAGCCAATTCGCCAGGGCAGCCATAAATCAACATAGTGATTGAAAAAGTCCTGCTTCCACGGCATTCCCTTGTGTGTACCTGTGACAGAAATATTGTCGATATATCTTGGTAAGCTCCAAGGCCACGGCAGCACCATGTCAATTGCTAGTGAAAGTGGATAATCAGAGCTGTTCCGCTCGTTCTCTTTCATCCTCTCAGAAGATTGCAACTTGATGAGATCGCCAAAGAAAAACTCATAAGGGGTCATATCCGGGCGGGCATCAGTCCCTTCTTCTGCCACGGCAAGCAAGAGATCACTCTGCAATGGCCGCACGATAGCACGAATGAGATCAGGCAGCGCCTTATGGGGTAATTTCACGGCCACCGAGAGTAGATGATCAAAGTGTCTTTTTTCTCTGCCGACAGCAGATTTCACATTCTTCGCTCGCTTCCAAAACGCCACTGCTCGCAGCCCTCTATTTGGGTGAAGTGACAATGTAACAAGAAAGCCCCTCGCGAGCTTGTTGTTCAGGATTATCCTGCTCCATGGCCGAGCGACAAACAGGCCTTCATCCTTCCTCAGCTGGTGGCCTATTTACGGCCACCGTCAGATGCTTCAAAACTGGGCACGGGGCACCATGGCCGCCGACCCAGGAGAGCCTGCGCCACTCTGGGCAGAGCCAGCCGGTGAGCATATGAGAGGTACCGCACAGCTCCAGCACGGCTGATAGCAGGCAAATCTCAAACAACGTACAATTATGATAATTACGATAAACCATAATTACGGTAATTTACCGTAATTATGGTTGTGCTATCATTCAGGAAAAATCGACGTCCTTATTTTGGAGAAATACCATGGCAAGAAAGCTGGTTGAATACGCCGATGTCGCGAAGGCAGCGCAAGCGCTGAAAGATGCAGGCAAGAAACCCACTATCGTAGGTGTCCGTGAGCTCCTCGATTCAAAAGGCAGCTACACCACCATATCCTCCTACCTCAAACGCTGGGCAGAGGAAAACACCCTGGAGCAATCCCCTCCCGAGGTTGAGCTGCCCCAGGCCATCATCGATGACGGCAACGTCTTCCTGAAAAGGCTCTACCTGGCTGCTCAGACCGCGGCCACCGAGCGCCTCCAGCACGAAAGAGAGCTCATGAACAGGAAAGAGCTGGAGTTGAAGGATGAGCTTGAGCAAGCCATTGAGATGGCAAATAACGACGCCGAACGAGCAGACCTGCTCGAAGAACAGCTTGAGAACCTCAACCGCCAGTATGCCGAGACTTACGCTACTCTCACCCAGTCCGATAAAGCTCTGTCTCTCAAGACAGCTGAGTTGGAACACGCTCTGGCTGACTTCGCAAAACTCCAAGGTCGAGTGTCAGAACTGGAGACCAAGCTGGGTGAAAAATCAGAGTCCCTCATTCGTTACCAGAACCAGCTGGAACAGGCCGAGAGTGAAAAGCGCTCCTTGAGCCAAAAATTGGCAGATACAGAGGGTGAGTTGGATTCCCAGAAAGGCAAAAATATTGAGCAGGCCGAGAAGCTTCGGGCAGCTCACGAACAAAATGCAAGCCTCAAGGAGCAGTTAGCAACATCTCATTCCCAGCTTGCTGATCTCCAGCGTGAACTTGCCGCCGCCAAAGCCCAAGGGAACGCCTCTGAAAGTGAGCGGAGCAAGTTGGAGGTGAAACTCTCAGATGCTCAGATGGAAATCCGTACCCTGGATCAAAAATCTGGCGTCATGACAGGCCAGTTGCAGGAACGTGACAACCATTCCAAGCAGCTTGAAGCAACAATTTCCAGGCTTGAACAGGAGCTTGCTGAGGCAAACAAGCCCCTTCACCGTGAGGAGGGCGAGCAAAAAAAGGGTGATTGATGAAGCGAAAGCCAAATTATTCGGAATCATGGCGGGAAAGAGCCGCCGACCTCCAAATCAAGATCGAAGCGGCCATCTTGCTGGCTGCCGCTTATCCGGGCGATGAGTCCTGGCTTTATCGGACGCATAACTGGGTGTGTGAGGTTGCTGAGGGCCATGCTCCGGAGTGGTGGAGTGATCTGGACTGCGAGGCTGTACTACCCAGAGAGGAAAAACGGGTTCATCTCTTTACGGAGGCACAAATGATGCGTGGCCGCAGCCACAAACTCGTGGCATTGAGCGTAACGCCATGAAGCCGTTGCCTCCAGATACACCTGAACAAGCCTTGATCACCCAATACAAGGGCAGCCTCCTTGTCGTCAGGGCTTATGCCGGAACAGGGAAAACAACGACTCTCGTCAAATATGCTCACAATAACCTGAATTCCCGCATCCTCTACATCGCCTACAACCGAGGGATCCGTGATGAGGCACGGGAAAAGTTTCCAGCCAATGTGGATTGTAAAACGTCCCACCAGTTAGCCTACGCCACCATTGGCCGCAGCTATCAGCACAAGCTCACCGGTAACCTACGGCTGACAGACATCGCTCAGGCAGTGGACACCAAGAACTGGACGATCGCAAAAGACATTTTAGATACCCTGAACGCATTCATGTCCAGCGCTGACTTCCGCATCCTCTACACCCACTTCGCTAGGGCCGATACCGGCAAGGTTCTTACGACGAAGCAGACCCAATATATTTCCCAGGTTGTCGAGGGGGCCGAGTTCGTCTGGAGCAAAATGACCACCCCAGAAGATCCATTCCCTACTGTGCATGACTGCTACCTCAAGCAATACCAGCTGGGAATGCCAAATTTGTCTCGCCGGTACACTACCATCCTGTTTGACGAGGCTCAGGATTCTAATCCTGTGACCAGCAGCATCGTGCTTCAACAACACTGTAAAGTCATTTTAGTGGGTGACCGCCACCAGCAGATCTATCGGTTTAGAGGAGCCAATAACGCCTTGGACAGCAAAGATCTTGCCGGGGTAGACCAGCTCTACCTGACACATAGTTGGCGCTTTGGCCGCAACGTAGCCATCGTCGCAAATGCTCTACTGGAGTTAAAAGGGGAGACACTACCGGTTGTCGGTAGAGGAGCGAGTGATCAAGTCGTTATGTTCCTCCCACAGGACGTCGGTCACCGGACCGTTATCCATCGCACTGTGATGGGAGTGATAGAGACGGCCCTTGCCGCCACGGCCAAGGGAAAGAAGGTCTACTGGGTTGGAGGGATCGACGCATACCAGATCAACGAGCTCCAGGACATTTATTGGTACGCCATGGCAGCTCCAGACAGGGTTAGGAACAAAAAACTCTTGGACGATTTCCAAGATTACGGCGAATACCAGGAGGTGGCTAAAGCCACCAAAGACCCTGAGATGTCACGGGCCATCAAAATCATCGGCTCCTACGACAGTCTTCCCGATCTTCTTACCCTCCTCCGCCTTAACACGGTGAAGGAGGAGTTCGGTGCTGATATTACCGTTTCAACTGCTCACCGATGCAAAGGGCTGGAGTGGGACAATGTGCAGCTGTACGACGACTTCCCTGATGTGTTGGACCCTGAGCTCGACATTACAACTCGGGATGATGAGATCAACCTACTCTACGTCGCCTCAACCCGTGCAATGCGGGTACTGGCTCTGAACAGTGCTGTTGAAATGGTCATTCGCTACATCACACATAAACGGCTGGTTGAAAAGCAAATGAAGCTTGCCGCAGAAGCCACCGAGGACGGCGCAACTCAGTAGCCAGAAAATTTCACATGTGAAATTTTTTTAAAACGCTCAATGCGCCCTTAATGGGCGCCAACACCTCTCTAGTTTCACACCTCGCCGCCCTACCATATAAAGCATGGGAAAATACGCGCGTGAGATTATGAAACAATCACCTTTAAGCATCCTGCTTGTCACTGCACTTACTCTGGGTACCTCACTCCCGGCTTGGTCATTGGAGAGCCAATCCAGATTTTATGATCGCAAGGAAGAGGGCTGGTTTTGGTACAAGGAAGATCCCCCAGAGCCAGAGAAAAAACCCAAAAAGCCTGAGCCTAAACCAGTGGCCTCCGCCAAACCTGTACAGGCCCCCCCACCAGCCCCAGCCGCAATCCCAGGGCCAGAAATGTTCTCGGCCAAATGGTTCCGTGAAAACCTGCCCAAGTACAAAGATCTGGCATGGGATAACCCGACCATTGAAAACGTCCGGACCTTTTTGTACCTCCAACGCTTTGCTATTGACCGATCTGAACAATTTTCGGATACCACTGAGCTGGCTGTTGTGGGGGATCCCTTCCTGGACGAAATCTCACGACGCCCCGCGGCCACATTCGCATCACAGCAAGTTGACCGAGATGCGGGCAATGCAAAGAACCAGCTTCTCAAAAGCGTCGCGAACCGGGTAGGCATCTTTTTCTTCTACAAGTCCGACGACGAATACAGCGACCTCCAGGCCCCGCTAGTCAAGATGCTTGAGCAGGGTGAGGGGTTCTCTATCGTGCCGGTCTCAATGGACGGTAGACCCCTCCCAAGTGGGCTGTTCCCGGCCTACAAAACCGATAAGGGCCATGCCAAGCGACTTGGCGTGATCACGTTCCCAGCTATCTATCTTGCCTCACCTGATGGGCAGTTCGCTCCTATCGGGCAAGGCCCCATGTCGCTCCCTGAGCTCAACCACCGAATACTGGTTGCCGCTAAGCGTAACGGTTGGGTATCCGACGACGAGTTCAACCAGACACGCCCGGTGCTTAACCTGGAGAACAATATTGCGGAGCGACTGGCCTCCCAGGAGCTCGGTTCCGATCTTCAAGAGCTTTCGCAGAGCAGTAGTGACAAAGACAACTTCATTCCACCCGATCAGTTGATGCAGTACATCCGGGGCAAATTACAGGAGCAATAAATGAACATAAAGCAACACACAAGGAGGAGTACCCTCGCGCTTTGCATCGCTGCTGGTACCTTGATGATGACGGGTGGAACTGCTGAGGCTCATGGGCTCCAGAGCGAGATGGATAAGCTCTTCGGCCAAATGAGCAACACCACGCCACCAGGCGTCTATGAGAGTCAGCGCCGCGGTGTGCTGGCTGGTGGACGAATCACTGGCAAGGCGAAAATTTTTGATGAAAACATTGTTGCCTTAGCGCCGCCCTCCTGGAAAGCCGGTTGTGGTGGTGTGGATCTCTTTGGGGGCTCGCTGTCTTTCATCAATGCTGATCAGATCGTCCAGTTGCTGCGTTCAGTCGCGGCCAACGCCAAGGGGTACGCATTTCAGCTGGCCCTGGATAACGTATTTCCAGATGGTGCTAAATGGATTGAGAACTTCCAGAAGAAAGTGCAGGCGCTTAATGAACACTTGGGCAACTCGTGTCAACTCGCCCAAGGCATTGTGAACGACGCCACCAGCAGCTTCGACATGCAACACAAAACAGATGCCTCTCTCAAAGCGACTACCACAGGCTTGTTCGAAGACTTCTTCGCCTCAAACACGCAAAGCACGGGCAAAAGTCCGATGGAGGAGCTCAAAGCCAACAAGCCTGCTGAGTACAAAAAGCTGATCGGGAATATTGTCTGGAAGCAACTCAAGAGTAACAACACCAGCACATGGTTCTCCTACGGGGATAACACCTTACTTGAGTCCATCATGTCCCTGACCGGTACAGTAATCATCGGGGACCTCATCAATGATCCCAATGCGACTGGAACTGGTGCGAAAACATCACCACTGACCACACTTCCTGGGAACAAAATTTCGCTGACAGACCTGATCTCCGGTGGCTCTGTTGAAATTTATTCCTGTGGTAGCGACACCACTGACTGCTTGACCGCGGGTACCTCTGGTAGCGGCCAGAAGATGATCGCGCTGAAAGGAATGCGCAACCAGATCACTGACATTCTGCTTGGCACAAGCTCAACGCCGGGGGTTATCTACAAATACGCAACAAACTCCGGCACTCTGACAGATCCGGAGAAGGCCTTCGTTACAAACCTACCTGGTGGGATGGGGGCGATTGTTCGCAACCTGTCTGTATTGTCGCAAGATGGCGCGAACCTCTTCGCAACCGAATCGTCAGGCGCCATTGCATTGGCAATGATGTACGGCTTCACCGAAGAATTTTTCCGGGCGGCTAGGATCTCTTTGGCAAATAGCCAGTCCCCTTATAAGAAAGAGGCACTCGATCTCCTCGATCAGTCGCAGCAACAGATACGAAGCGAATACACCGTTCTGGCTTCTCAATATGGCGACCTATCAAGCCAAATTACGAAGTACAACAACCTTCTGGACAACATTCGCAAGCAGAAATACATGCTGGCTACCTTGTCCAACCCCCCGACAACGAACTAAGGAGCCAATGAGATGGGTACGTTCACAATCTACTCTATCGGCGACTCGGCATTTCTTGAGCAGATTCTGATTGCAGTCTCCATGATTACCGGCACGGGGGATTTCGAAAAGATGGTCTCCATTGGCCTACTGCTAGGTGTCTTGATGATCATGATCCAATCAGTCTTTCAAGGCGCGAAGGAGATCAATATCCAGCAGATATTGGTTGGCTGGCTTATATACGCCTGCTTTTTTTACCCGACCTCAACAGTAACGATTGAGGATGCCTATACAGGACACGTCCGGGTCGTGGCGAACGTTCCTCTCGGTGTAGGCTTCACTGGAGGGGTTATTTCCAACGTCGGCTATACCATCACCAATCTTTTTGAGACCGGATATGGGGTAATCGTCCCTAACGTAACAGAAAGCCATTTTGCTGAGACACTCAAACTTTTAAATGAGGTTCGAAGACGTGCTTACGATTCAGGGGTTTTTACTGCGCTCAACGCTTCCAACGGCGGCGGCTATGTCGATGTTCGCCGCTCTTGGAACAACTACATTCGCGAGTGCACCCTGACCAAAGTTGATTTAAACCTAATGTCACTGGACGAACTGATGACTCGTT
The DNA here is from genome assembly GCF_027707385.1 of Aeromonas sp. QDB54. Lineage (NCBI taxonomy): Bacteria > Pseudomonadati > Pseudomonadota > Gammaproteobacteria > Aeromonadales > Aeromonadaceae > Aeromonas > Aeromonas sp. QDB54. The sequence continues at coordinate 7,681 of NZ_JAPCIT010000036.1, forward strand.
CGACTGACGCAGCACTGAGGTTCAACTCCCAGCTTTATGGCACACGCCTCTATCTATCCACTTCAAATCCAGATGGAGCAGATTACACCTGCACCGAGGGATGGGTAGCCATCAGCAATGCCACGGCCAACCTGAATAGCCCTCTTGTCGTAGAGGCCCTGAACAACTTACTTGGTATCGATCCCGCATCCGGGGATAACTCCTTCACCAAAATTTCAGACTCACTCCAGGCACTGGGAGCAACCACTACCTCCTCCTTTGATTACGTCAAAGCCGCCGTGCTTGAGCCGGTCTACTATGAGGCCGCCTCGGGTCGTTACCAGGACCTACAGGACTTTGGCTCAGCCCTGATGATCAATCAGGCGATTCAACAGAGAAATACACAGTGGGCGGCAGAGGGGACGATGTTAATGACCGTTGTTCGTCCAATGCTGACCTTCTTTGAGGGATTCATCTACGCCATCACACCGATCATTGCCTTTATCGTCGTCATGGGTAGTTTCGGGGTGCAGCTCGCCGGGAAGTATATTCAGACCATACTTTGGATCCAGCTGTGGATGCCTGTGCTCTCCATAATAAATCTGTTCGTGCACACCGCCGCGACAAACCAGATGGCGAGCCTGAGTGCTACTGGACTCAACTCCATGTACGCTCTTTCATCGAGCGGTGATGTGCTGCAAAACTGGATCGCAACAGGTGGAATGCTTGCAGCATCAACACCGATTATCTCGCTGTTCATTGTCTCCGGGAGTACCTACGCCTTCACCAGTCTGGCATCGAGGATCGGCGGTGGTGACCATGTTAACGAGAAGATGACCGCGCCAGACGTCCTCCAGCAAGGTCCATTGATGCAAGCTCAACCGGCGTTCAATCAGAACCAATTCAGCGGGGCCATTGCCAGTGGTGCCGAAGGCATGATCAGCACCTTGTCATTGGGTTCGAATATGGCCTCCGGGGTCAGCTCCGCCCAAGCAAATCAGAAACAGGCATCAGAGGCCTTCCAGAGCAACCTTACGCGTGGTTTTGCCGATGGAACAAGCCAAAATCAGACCTACTCTCGGCTCTCTAATATCGGTCGCACCATATCATCCCAAGGAACAGAGCAAAGTTCGCTTGTTGACCAGCAAGCGAAGAACTTCATGGAGAAGTTCGGGGTGGACCAGTCCCATTCCGATGCGGTTAAAGGTGCTGTAGCGATGCAGGCTTCTGGCTCTATTGATGGAGCCAAATTTGTCAGCATGATGATGCCATTTATCGGAAAAGCAGCTGGAGCCGCAACTGGAAAAGGGGGTGACAGTCCTGTTGATATAAGAGCCGGCATAACCGGTAGTACCGAATCCGCAGCGCAAGATTCAACAAACCGGACAGCGAGTGACGTTGCTCAATTCGCAAACGGCATCAGCTACTCTCAAACAGACAGTCAGGCACTTACCAACCAACTGGCCCAAGGTTTCAGTCGCTCGGGTGGAGAAAGCTTCTCGCATACCTGGGGTGATACCCTTTCACAGAATTTGTCGAAGTCAGCCTCGGAAGTGGTATCCGCCTCAAACAGCTTCAACACCATGAGCCAGCTTCAAACCCAGGTGGGCTCGATGAGCAACACGGACTTCAAGACGCTTGGTGGCGCAGTCGCTCAGTCACCAGCCGCCATGGGCCAGCTCAATGAATATTTCCGTAACGCTGCACCTACAGCAGTCAAAGATGAAGCTGCTTCGATAGAGCAGCGTTACCGGTCCTATGGCATGTCACCGGAGGTAGCTCAGTCCGCCGCGAGGATGACGGCCATGACCAACACCTCGAACTACGCACCCGGTCAAGAGCTTGGCGGATTCCAATCTGCGATACAGGCCTACAACACAGCTACTGGGCGAGATTCTGGCTATAGCGGTGACGCATACGCAAACAGTGGCCTCAGCACCCCGAACGTTTCTGGCCTGCCGGATCAGGTGCAAGGCGCAGTAGGAGGTGGTCCGAATATTGGACCTAATTTCCGTGGCAACACAGCAGCCACGGCAGGGACGAACCCGGAATCTGAGGTTGGTCAACTTCCAAGCACCAGCCCCATTATTCAGCAAGACCATCAGGCTCGCTCTGGCTCACTCGATAACAAAGCTCAAGACACGGAGAAAAGGCTATCAGCTCCAGAGGTTCAAAAAGCTCGGGACAACATGCTGAATGCTCTCCCCCCGATGTCCCTGTCTGCGTCAGGCTGGGGAGCAATGGATAACGGTGGTGATTGGGCAAGCCGCGCAGGGAAATCACTGATCGCTGGAGGTGAAGCTGGCGGGGCTGCATTCAATCAAGTGGCAGACCAGATGCGAACAATGACGCCAGAACAACGAGATGAGTTCATCGCAACCACACAGAGGGGCGATGACGCACTGAAAGAGCAGTATGGCTGGCAAGGAGAAGCCCTTGTTGGAGCCGCGAAACTTGGTCGTGGGGTTATGGGGGCTGCGGCCACAGGCTATGATGCTGCTCAAGAGTGGATGACGGGGAAATCAGACCTATCAGAAGCAGCAAAAGGGATGAATATAGAACAGCGAGGTGCCTTCTATGCCTCTGCCCTCTCTGCGGCGACAGAAGCCGGTGTCGAAACTACCCAACAATTTATGAGGCAGTACGGGGATGAGTATAAAGAGACCATGCAATCTATCGCACAGAGCCATTATGGTTTGAACCAAACACAGGCAGCAGTATTTGGGCAATCGTTCAGTACAGATAAGGGACAAATGGATCAAGCAGTCAACAACCTGAAAATGGATTATGCCGAACGCAATCCTGATGGTTCACCCATGACTGAAAATGGGAAACCCGTCTTGTCACCGGAGAACGAGAAGTTTACGGACCAGATGGTAAGCGTCTTGCAGAATGCTTCCAGTGCCGGGGATCGCGCTGGCAGCTACCTCACACCCATCAGGGGATACAATATTACAGAGCGAGGGTTCAACTAGACACAACACTAAAAAGGGGCCCATGGGCCCCTTTTTAGTCATCCCCCAAGCCTATTCCAATTCCTTTCCCCCAACGTGCTCTCTCAGCGGCGTCAATAGAAGTAGGCCCATATACCCCATCAATCGTATCCGGCTTCGAACCTTGCAGGTTCACGCCTTCGCTTCTCGCCTTTTTGATGGCACGAACAACCGCAATCAGAACCAGGATGGCAAGGGCAACTTGCCATTGGAAATAAGCCATCCCGCCCAGTAGCACGAGCGTGGCCCATATGCTTTTATTCACCAATAAAATGAAGCTGGCACTCCAGACAGCAAGCGGGCCTAGCACAAACACCCACCCCCACGGCGTATCAGCCATCATCGGGATACCCAGCAGCACTGACGCAAAGAGTAAAAGGTTAACCGCGTTTCTCATCACGCTCTCCACTTTCCACCATCTAACTCAATTGTACCACAGCCTCATAAAATGCAACCCTAATGTAGGCAAGTCCTCAAAATCGGCTACCAGAAATTTCACATGTGAAATTTTTCATGATAAACGGGGCGCTTACCAATGCTGACAACTCATTACATTCTTGAACACGTCAACAGGATCCGATATGCTATTTCACAGACCATTGCTAACGCTTTGGTTCCCCTCTAGCAATTGCAGAGCCCCTGTTCAATACCGTACATCTTTTCCAGCTCATCAAACTTTGGGTGGCACAGCCACCTTTACCTCATCAGTAAGCAATTTTCGCCACACTTAATAGCAAGTAACCTTGCTCCCAAGGCAACTTTGTCTTGGTAAAACATTATACCCCCCCCAAGAAAGACCCTCTGTTTCGAAGCAACACTCTCCGCAGTTTCCGTAAACGCGAAATTGCACTTTGTTCCAATGGAACATCAATAATGAGTGAGAAATTTGCTCGGTCAGAGCCTCAATACTTTCAGTTCAATCCCCCAAGAAACACCATTGCAACAACTGGTTAATCATCTATTTCAATTAGCGGTTAATCATCTATATCAATTAGCTCACCGTGTTGACAGTATCAAAATTTGGACTTATAAATGTTGGCGAAAAATTGTCACTTTATGACATCGGATCAGTTCAGAATATCTCAGTTAAAAAACTCAGTTTAGGCTTATAAAAAGATGCCGTAGGCACATTGGGGCACAGATGGATAAATCGAATGCGAGCAGCAATAGCTGCTCAGAGGTGCCTCGCGACCTCGAAAGAAAACGCGAATGGATCAAGTACCAACTCAAGATTAGAGGGCTTTCCTTGGCAGATATTGCGCGTGAGCACAATATCTCTCGCCAAGCTGTTTCGACTGCCCTGTGCCGCCCCAACCCCCGATGGGAGCATGAAATCGCCTCTGCGCTGGATATGCTGCCCTTCGAGTTGTGGCCGGAGCGATATGACAATCTGGGTATCCCACTTAGAGAGGTGGTTTGATGCAACGGAAAACGGCCTGCGCGATTTTGATGATCGCATCGGCAATATGGTCATCATCCACACACGCCATCAACCTGGCAGGCACCTCATTCGACAAAGCGGCCAAACGGTACAAGCTGGATCCCTTGCTGATTTACTCGATCGCGCTGGCTGAGTCAGCATCTGGCCGTGGTGACGGAAAGGTGGGGCCGTGGCAATGGACATTAAGGGGACCTCATGGCCCATTTTATGGACAAAACCAACAGGATACCCGAGCGAAATTTTTGGAATTTCGCCGCCTTTACGGAAAAAAATTCGACGTTGGGATCATGCAGGTCAATTTGCACTGGAATGGCAGTCGGGTGTCTTCCTACGAGGATCTTCTGGACCAAGAGAAGAACATAATGACTGGCGCAGAGGTGTTGGCAGAGGCGATCGAGTCTTCACCAGGAGATCTCGAACTAGGCATTGGTCGGTACCACAACTGGGACGACGAGGATAGGGCCAGAAACTACGGTTCTCGCATACTGGCTATTTGGCGCAATATCAGGGACTTGGAGTAACAAATGGATCTTGACATAATTAGCGCTCTGGATATGCGGTCCCTGACTATGGAAGATGAGACCGCCGACCCCAACGTCTACGAGTTTGATTACACACTCTGGAATCTGCTCAGTACGCTCTCGCAGTCGCATCCTGATATGGCAGCGAGCCAGTTCTCACTCAGCATGAGGACGATCGGTAAACTCGCATCGACCACACCTGCGCAACTCAAGGAACTAGCGTCAGGCGTCTGCTTGTCATTCAAGCTCAAGACCTCGGAATGCAGCATCATCAAAATTCTCGGAGAGAGATACGACCCGGCCATTGCCATCAGGCGCTCACTGGACGAGTTCGATGCGGCGTATTGGCTCTTGGTAAATCGGATGGCATTTCGGGATCTTGAGATCGCAAGAGAGATTTTTGGTATTTCGTATGAGCTGGCAAGTGCTGTTGCAAAAGCAACCGATAGCCAACTGAGGCAGATGGCTGCGACCACGGTAACACGAATAGGTCTGCGTTGTTCCGCATCCGTTATCGAAGAAATTCTTGAAGAAGGTCGGGAGGACATAACGCATCCCCTGCTGAAAAAAATTCAACAATCTCTGGGTCAAGGAGGATTTCGATGATCACTGGTGGTTCAGGCCTAGGGCAGTTAATTACAGCTCGACATATGGTGCTCGCTGGTTACATCAACTACGTCATCACATTAGAGACTGGGCTGACATACAAACAAATCCGCAAGCTACGGCAAGAACTGAAAGGAGAGGGTTTCACCGTAAACCAATCCAAATCGCGGGCAGTGAGAGGTGGGGCCACTCTGATACACAGCCATTCATCTAAAATCCAGGCGTCACTCCTGATGCAGTTGTACTCAAATATTGGTGGCCCCAGTGTTGTGCGATCCATTAATGTGGCGGCCTTGGGCAAGGCATTTCGGATGTATCATGCCATCCGCAAGGAAATCCCTGGGCTAAATGGCACTCGATGGGAAGCATTCGATATTAGCGATGCGTGGTGCCTGGCAAAGGAGCTACGAACTGGGGATGCAATGATGGAATTGTGCAAGCATTGCAATTGTACCTACTTCACGTCTTTCAACCAGAGAACATGTGTAGAGTGCCCCTACTGTAAGGAGCAATCGCCGCTGAAAGACAGCTTAGATAACGAAACTGAGAAGGAGTGCGCATAAATCTACAGGCATGTCGGCCATAAAATAAATAAGCGCCTGAGGCGCTTATTTATTTTAGCTCTTCACTGGCACTCTATATCGCTCTAGCTCCACGGCGCCAAGCCCTTTGAAAACATCTGGGCGACGGCCCTGTCCACTCCAAGGCACACCATCTTTAATATATTTTGCATTGTCAGACTCAGATTTACCAAAAATAATCTCATTCAAATACTGAATATCAACACCGCGGGCATACATATCAATTATTATTTTTTCGGCCTCTGCCCTTCGTATTTTATCAAGCTCATCTCGATTTTTTTGATCAGATTCCAGCTCTGAATAAACCGCTTCCAAACGCTCAATAATCTCCCTAAACTCATGCAGAGGAATCCCTCTCATTAATATTAGGACGCGATGTTTTCTTTTAAGCTCAGAAATAACAAGCTCACGTCTCTCCGATGCTGACAGATTAATAAATTCATTTTTATGCCCTTCCTTGCTCAAGCCTTTTTTTTCATCTTCTATATTATTTTTATTCATACCGAACCTAATAATGAATCTTTCAGTGACTGCTTCTTTGAATTAATCCCATCATTCTCAAGCGTCACAGGTGGAAGTACAGGTGGTAAAGCTGACGTAGACGACTCGGGAGTCGTCATTCTGACAGAAATTTGAAGAGAATACAGACCCAAGAGAGCAAGAGAGCGTAGCCTATCGCTACGCGCTTTATGGTGCATCTTAGAGAGCTCTGCATGAAGCTCCGGAAAAGCCTGAACCGAAATGTTCAGGTTTGAGATTTTTCCATCCCATTTATCTCCTGGCATAGAGACCTCCATCAGTTACAGAACAAAATATTAGCCGCAGAACCAGAATCCCTTGGCATTAGCAACGAGAGGGTCACCGGTCATAACAATCCGGCTTTTCGGGAAAAGCTCTTTTGCTGCGGCCATGTAAGCCTTGGCTCCACCGCCAGCAAGCAAAACCACATCAGCGTCCATGCCATCCTCCCGCATTGAGGTTCGCATTTGGACTAGCGCATTCTGAGCGACATTGAAAGACTCTCTATCCAAATATTCTTTGAGCCCCACCTTCTGACCAAACAAAAGGATCTCATCCTTTCCGGAACGGATGGCTTTCTCGATTTTTTCTATTCCTGGAGAGCCTCCATGATCCTCTTGAATCAACAGATTTATCGCTTCCAGTAGGACTGACATTGCTTTCAAGCTAGTTCCAGAAGAGTGATAACGAACTTCCCCCTCTTCCAAGGCCACCCAATCAACAGAGAAGAAGCCAGGATCGATGACAACGGTCTTCCCCTCCTGGAGGACCTCCAGTAACCCCTCATCCTTGGTCGAGCTCACAATGTCCATATAAGCCCCGGCAGGTTGTGGCACTACAACAACCGACTTCACTGTCACTGATCGCTTCGGGGTGATCTGGTGCTCCCCCTCTAAGCGCTTTTTCAACGCCTCCCGAAGCTCAGGATTCATGAACTGGTTCACCGGCAAACCCGTAACAAGCACATCGATTTCCTTTTGCTCCGACAGCAACAGGGCCGCATAGAACAGCGCTTTATATGGCTTGGTCGCGGGGTAATCAGCGTGTAGGTCCCGGTTCCAGCCTTGAAGACGATCGGGCTCAACCCCTGCCACCCATTTTTCGTCATCAATTACAACCTGAATGCAGTTCCCTTCACCCCCGGTCAACTGCTGAGGCATCAGCGCCAGAGGACCTGCACCAACTGGCAGGACAGTAGTGGTGACCTTTTCTCCCCGGAACCCCATAGCCATCTTCAAGTTCGAGTAACCAATATCTAAGCCCAAGATAAATTCAGGTTGATTCATAACACTCTCCGCTTCTTTGTTTAGGTGGCATTTCGGTGCTGTACCGATGGATAGCAAGGAGGATACAGTCCACCAAGACCAATCCATGCCTCTGAAACTGCCCAAAATGGGCTTTTTGGTCGCTTTTCAGTGATTTTTTTTCCCACCCCCCCCCTCTTACTCCTGAGCATCTGCACCAGGTAGCACCCAGCAGTCCAATTTCCAAGGCATAGCCTGGCTTCAACACGCACTGATGGTTCGACAAAAAATGAAAATCTGGAACCAGCCTTCTATCTATCTGGAAAAAAACACAAAAAATTTCAGAGCCATCATCCAAAAGTGGAAAAATGTGTTCAGTTTTCCAGATAGATAGATGACGCTTTGACAAATTCCACATCTGCGTTAGCCTGTTGCAAAGGGTTAGCTTGTATTGGAAAATTACGAGCAGTTTTCCAGATAGATAGTTATCTGGAAAGGAATTGGCCGGGGATTGGGAGGTTTGTTTGGCGAGTTTACCTACAACTAGATGGTTGGAACTACTAGAACCATCTCTAGTCGATGAGCGTTCTGAGATCACAGCGGATGTTCTATCGGTAGAGAGGGAACGATTTGTAACAGAGGTACGAAGTCAAATTGAACGAGCTCTCGCTGTGCTCGCCGTCGAGGCACAGCAGGAAGCCGATATGTACTGGGCCTCACACAACCTAGCGCGGGAGGATGCGGGTGAAGATGAGCAAGGGCGAATCGGCACCCGTATACGAATCATCGGAAAGGGTTCACTAAGCGCAGAGTGGTATCGAAACAGATTCGTCAGCGCAGCTCCGAATGAGAAGAAGCTCGTTTTTTCGACATACATCAAGAAGGGTAAAAACCTCAAGTACAGCATGACAAACTTCAAAAACGAGCCACAGTGGGCCCGAGATCTCATCGAGCAAGTAGAGTCCCGCTATGTGATGTTCAGGACACGGGCCGCAGCTCTTTCGAAAGTCCGTCGAGCGTTATGCGAATACGAGAGATTACTTAACAAGACACATAGCGACGGGGTATGACACAATGACCGCATCTGTATCGGCAACTGAACTGGCGAAACTGGGTAAATGCGCTTCACTGATAAAATCCGTCAGCAAGGGATCAGTTGCGGTTAGAACTGTACGTCCTGTGAAGCTGGGTAAAAGCTTGGCGACTCACAACGAAAACACCCTGAGGGGTGAGATGGCGCATTTACGATATGAATCTGCGGCACTACGATTCATGAATCATGCCGCGCAGGCAAAGCACCGGATCTATCGCGTGGTATTTTCGGCCACGGTAGCAATGGGATTGCTGACGTTACTTGCTGCATGGACAACCAACTAAACGGCACTGACGAGATATGACCAGAAAATCGAAAGACAAAGCTGTCGAGAAGCTGCTAATTGAGAAAAACTCTCCGCAGATGAGTCTTTTTGAGATAATTGAGTCTCCAGGCAAAGAGAGCGAATACTCAAACACAATTGAGCTTTACGATGCGTTACCTAAGTACGTTTGGGACACCAAGAGGGAACAAGAGGACTTATCTAACGCTGTCGTAACGAGACAATGCACCCTGAGGGGTCAACAATTTACCGTCAAAGTAAAACCAGCGATTATTGAAAAAGATGACGGTCGTTCGGTTCTGATTTATGCGGGGCAACGAGAAGAGATTGTTGAGGATGCTTTGCGCAAACTTGCAGTGAAGGGGGCAGGCCTTGTTATTGAGGGTAAAGCCTCGGTAATGTTCTCACTGCACCAACTTCGACAAGAACTCGCAAAACTAGGTCACACTTACAGCTTCTATGAAATCAAAGAAGCGATCCTTGTTTGTCGCGGCGCAACACTTGAGTGCATAAGCAATGATGGTGGAACAATTTTCAGCTCAAGTTTTTTCCCGATGGTTGGACTTACCACTCTCAACGACCTGAAAAATAAAAAACAGGACGCTCGCTGTTATGTGCAATTTCACCCGTTGGTGCACGAATCAATTGTTAGCCTGACGTATCGGCAGTACAACTACAAAATTGGTATGAATATACGCTCGCCGCTTGCGAGATTTATATATAAGCGCATGAGTCATTACTGGACTCAAGCATCCTTGAGTACACCTTATACTCCGTCGCTAAAAAGCTTTTTGAGCCAAAGCCCGAGGGAATTAAGTCCGAGGATGCCGGAAAACATCCGAGCAATGAAAAACGCTCTTGATGTTTTAGCTGGGGAACAAGTAATTAGCGAATATGAGGCCAATCATATTAAAGACGGCCGCAAGACGCTTGATGTAAGATATGTAATTCTGCCGCATGAGAAATTCGTAAAGCAGATGATGGCCTCTAACAAACGCAGACAGCAGGTTGAGCAAAAGGCATTGGATAATAAGGATATGAAAAACACAAAGGGTAAATAACCCGAGCATGACACTGCACATTACAGACAGAGCCAGCAGTGCTGGCCTTGTGCTCCCGCACCAGACACCCCCCCTGCCAACCCCCCTACGATAGGTAGGTTTGCTGCACGGTTTGATTGATCCACCGTTCAGACTCATCACCCCTACCACACACTCATGGTCATCAAACGTCAACACGGGCGCTCAGGCCCGCCTGAGGCGAACTCAGACGTGTTCATCTGACCAAGGCCCCGGCATCATCACGGCGCTCCTGAGGCCGCATATTGGCTATGAGCAAAGCGTAGGTGCAATCCACCAGCAACAAGACCGGGCCCCATTACCATTGACGGATCGGCGCTTGGCGCTGACCAGGTAAGGGGCTGCACATCATCAATCAGGAGGCCACGAAGTACCGGCGCCCAGTAAGCCGCATCGGCACAGATGCCAGGTAGGCTGGTGGAGCAGCACAGGAGATCCCGTATACCCTAAACCGACGATCTGGTTTCCGGGACCGCTTGCCCCCTGATAGGATTTCAAGACCGACTGACAGGAAGGCAGCGAACAAAGCAGATCAGTATGTGCACCGGCAATAGCCCAAGCAGTACGACGGTACCTTGGGTTGCTATGCCACTAAGTTGAGCAAGATCAGGTCCCTCGCTCGCTCGGGAACCGGGGTGCCGCAGGCCCCCGGCCGGGATCCCCCTGCTGGTGGACGAACTCCTGGGGCGCCGCCACCGGCTGCTGCCCATCGAGCGCCGGGGTGCCGCAGGCCCCCGGCCATGATAAGGGCCCGCCAGTACAGAGGGGTGAGTGCCACATCGACCGGTATCGAGTAACCCTTACGAGGCCATTGCCAGCTGGTGGATCCGCTGAAACTTCACTGCACCGCCCGCCCCTCCGCTATCAAGCGGTAGCCATGATCACCACCAGCTTAACCTCGAACCCGAAATGTCCGTTACGCCTTGGCCTGACGCCACTTAGTTAGCCATCGATACTGTTCGGGATGAATGCGCAACAGTTCCGCGATAACCGCTTCACGTTTATCGGCTGTCATCCGGGTAAGAAGCGACCTGACATCCGACATAATACTGTCACGACCAGCGCCTCTGGCTTCCGCCTTGCAATACCACTCATGTCCCTCACTAATATTGCCAAGCTCGATACAGACTGCACCAAGTAGTGTGCAGGGGCGAAAGTTGTTGGGTTGAAGGCGGTGAGCTTCGACACCCATGTTCAATGCGGCAGTATGTTCGCCATGGTCACGACACGCACCACCATGCGTGGTGAGAATGGCTGATTTCAGCTTTGGTTGACCCTGCCTCTTGGCTGGTATGGCACTCAGCAGCGCAATCGCCTCATTCGATGCTGCGCATTTACGCAAGTGTCCGCTGGCATTGACTGCACTCCATGGGTTCTTGCTGTTGCGGTACTCTGCTAGCCAGTGATCAGCTTCGAGTCGGTTATAGCTATGGAGAATCTCTTTTGTCTGGTACTCACGGCCATTGCTCTTGAGCCAGATGGTTTCAGTCTCCAGTAGCCGCGTACCTGCATCCAGTTTGAGAAGGATTGCCATGAGCTGTTTGAGGTGATGTGATTCGACATATCCAGTGACACCATACTTCACCCTGAGTGCTTGGTTCTTCACCCTGAGTGCTTGGTTCTTCATCCGTGCGATGTACTTGGGGTCACTCTCACGCTGAATCCGCTCAGCCTCAAGTCGCACACATAGGGCTTTCTGTTCGGCTTTATAACGTTCTTCATCTGCGGCCTTCTGAGCGGTGATCTCGCGTTGTTTCTGTTGCGCAAGCTCGTTTCGTTGCTCCTGTTCCGCTTTCCCTTTTTGGTCGAACTGCTCTTGGGAGAGTTCGCCGGTCAAGAAGCACAGCAAGGCATTCAACCCCCTGTTCAAGAGAAATTGTCTGTTAGCTGCTGAAATCGTCGCGCCTTGTCCGGCAGCGACAAGGAGGCTGTGCAACCTAGCACCGCCCGTGATCGCACTGGTAATATCATCCACCCAGAATTGTCTGGCCAGTTCATGCGGGGGGAGGGACAAATAATTCTTGCCATTGGCCAGCCCATTTTTGATCCGGAATTTTTGCAGGTAATCCCAAGTGGGATTTTGACTGGTCTTCTCTATATTAGCTTTGTCGTCTGGCTGAGCAGCCAAGGGCTTCGTGATTGAAGGTTGGTAGCGATGCACAATCTTTCGGCCCTTATAGTAAAGAGATTTAGAACCGCGCTGCTCCTGTTCTACCGCAGATTGGCGTCTGAACTCAGGGAGAGTCATATCGCCGTTGATAAAGCCCCCCAAGGCGTTGAGACCGTAGCTGGCTAGAATGTCGTAGCGGGGCGAAGTCAGAGGCTCATTCCTGAATATGGCTACGAGCAAACTATGGAGGTTATCGTCTATCGATATGGCAGCAGGAATGTCGTCGACACCGTAATAAGTTGCGAGATCCATGGGCGAGATAAACATCGAGCACACCCCTTGTGCAAAAAAAGAATTAGTACAATAGCGCCGCTGGATATTTACCTGCAATGGCTTAACGTTGGCACTGTTGCCTACAACAGTGGCTTTTATGTTAATTTTTGGCTTTCTGAAACAGGTTGCTGCAATGCGCCTTGAAGCCGCTGAGAGATGGGACGGTAGGTTTGCTGCACGATAGGCGATAGGTTCGTTGCACGATAACAGCTCGAATCGACTGCCAAATCACTCCAAACGGATTCATACAGAAACCATCAAAACACGTCACGGTATGCTTTACGTTCAACCGGAACAAAAAACACACATGAGGAGGTGTTTGCACGGTAGGTTCATTGCACGATAAACCAGGCAGTAGGTTTGCTGCACGATAACGAAGGCCAGTAGGTTTGCTGCACGATAGCAACCAGGATCACGGTAGGTTTGCTGCACGGAAGGAGGGCCTTGCTTGCATTAAAGCCTCATGCGGCTCCGCAACAACTGAATTAAGACCGAGGAATGTGGTTTCCAGGACAAAAAAGATGCGGGTTAGAGACGGTAGGTTTGCTGCACGATAGGAGATATGCAGTGCAGGCGAAGAACGGTAGGTTTACTGCACGATTGAAGGCCGACAGTAGGTTTGTTGCACGAAAACATCCAGTTGACGAAACCTGTCAAAGGTTGACTCATCAGAACAATGCAGAACCGAACAAAAAAAAGACAAAAAATGATGTCCATGAATGCAGCAGGCTGTGGATAACCATATGTCAGCTCGGTAGGTTTAGTGCACGATAGGCGGTAGGTTCGTTGCACGGTTCATTTTTCGAGCGAAATGCACGGTAGGTTTGTTGCACCGATGCGGTAGGTTCGCCGCACGATAAGCGTCTGCACGGTAGGTTCGTTGCACGATAGAGCGGATCGCGGTGGAAAAATGTGGATAGATCAACGACCTGCTGTGCAAAACCGGTGACGAGTTTGGAGGAGACGGTAGGTTTACTGCACGGATTCCGGTAGGTTCGCTGCACGGATCCAGGTAGGTTTGTTGCACGATAGATTTTCATAAACGTCAAGGATCTCACAATGTTGCGTCAGAACGGAGTGGCTCTATCCTTTCTTTAACCTTGATCGATCCCTTAACCAGATCTAAAGATCTTTTATTTATTCTGTGCCAAACGTCTCTGTGCATAAGGAGCTACCCAACCAACTCATAAAGCAGGCCGACAACGAGGAACAGCGCGAACAGGAAGGCCAGCATCGCAACCAGATGGCCGAGCTCATGAACAAACCCTTTAGCCAGTGCTTTCAGGGTGATGGATCTCCCTGTGATCCTGTGAACGATCCACTGATACACAGCAAACGAGGCCAGCCCGCAAACCACCAAAACCCCCACTAGCAAGAGAGTGTTCCCCTTAACAGCTGACACGCTCAGCACACCAGACTGGATACCCCATCCAACTATCTTGCCCAAGCCAAAGCCCAGCGCCAGCGCCACAGTACCGCGCCACAGGACAATTTTCAGCGACTGACCCCAAGTGAGCTCAACCCCCATACTCCTTCTTGCCGAGAAGCGCACCAGCGCTACCGATGTCACTACACCGATAACCACCATCAGGATGACGTCCAAATTCCTCACCTCAATATCAGTCCGAACTACAGGCCTCACGTCCAAACGCACCAGGTGGCATTTCCCATTTCTGTCCCGTTGGCACCAGCACCGGCAACACGTATTGTTCCATCGACACCTGATTCAGCGCATCAACATCCGAAATCCGTATCGGTGAAACACCAGCGCTCAAGTCAAGCACATCAATCCGCTTCCTTGAGACCGTCACGCCAAAGCTTTGTTCATAACGCGCAATCGCCATCACCCGTTCAGGCCAATAGCGTCTGATCGTCGCCCACACCCGCGGGGAGTTGTATATGCACATCATACAAGACGATCGACTCCACCCAAGCCGGTAGGGTACTGGTGCGCTCACGCGATGTTTCTCCAGCACCTCCCATACCAGTTCCTCAGGCCAATGCAGTACCGGCCTCCAAGCATCAACCCTCCGTGCAGTCCTGCCGTTCCTCCTGTCACAAGCATGGGCCTCCAGCTGGTTGTACTTAGCCCTGTTGGCGCTTTCCTCTCGCCGCTCACCCGTCACGAACAGGATCTTCTTACCCCTGAATCGATCCTGATTGTTCAAGGCCCGACGGCCAACATCGATTTTCAGAGCACTTGAACACCACCTGGTTTGAAGTGAGGGGGATTGTTGGGGGAAGCGAAGCCTAGTGGACGGTGATGCTCGCTGATGGTCCCTGGGCAGCACAAGAAGCCCCTCAGGCGTCTCAACGCGGTGTGGGAGACTGTAGGCATTATCCTTTAGCAGCTCCCCCTCAAAACCGCCCTCAAGCCACGAAAAGTACAGCGGTACCTGGAATACCTCTGCCAGCTGGTGGCAGTAGTCGCGCATAAACCCCCAATCCATCAAAGAGCTCCCCTCCCGGCCATCGACATCATGATGCCAGAACTCCACCTTCGAGCGGTCTACCCCCCATATCGAGCAACCTCAAGTAAGCAGCTATCGAATCCTTGCCGCCAGATAGACAGACTATGACGTGATCGTACAAAGCCAGATCTACTTCCGGGGCCGAGTAATACGATGTTTCAACGTGACAACCCCTCTTGACTGGGAGGCCGGTCAAGGCCCCTTCGAGAGACGGGATAACCACTTGGTCGTCAAACAGATCGCCCTGAACATTACCTCTCATAAACAGCTCACCATTTTTGCTTTACCGTTCTATATTTTTACATTACAGTATTATAAAATGCTCCTGTAATCAATGGGGAGCTTTTGACCATTACGCCAGGTGCACTACACGGAGCCATCAAAAAGCAATCTAAATGCCGCTTTTAGGGTTGCCTGGGGTGCTTGGCAACGCCGGGGTCGGTTAGGGCGGTGCGGATAGGTTGTTTTTAGATGGGTTTTTGATTGGTTGGCCGGTTCATTGTTCAACGAGAAGGTGACGACAGTGGAAGCCATAAAGCGATTCATCGTCTGGGTGAATTACGGTCTTGAGGGGTGGAGCATCTACGGCTCTAGCGACGATTGGAAAGAAGCCCTCTCCCTTCGCCTGGATGCGATAGAAGGGGGTGGCAATGACAAAGAGGATGTCTTCGTGACCGAGAGCAAACAAGAGCTGGTGGCTGAGACCGAATTGACAGAATGGAACCGGGAGCTCGAAGCGGTGTTGATGGCCCTAGACGATTGTCAGTTGGAGTGCGATGGCATGACTTGGGCCGTGAGCCACCTACTGAAAGCGGCCGGGATCCCCCACGACTGCATGAGCGGCATGGCGAGGAACGAGCAGACCAAAGACATCGTGACCCCTCACTACTGGATAGCACTCAATGGGGGTTGGGTGGTGGACCTTCGGCTCCGGATGTGGTTCGGGGACCATGATGAGGTTCCCCATGGAATCTTTCACCCTCTAAGCGAACCGGGCTTCTTCTACCAGGGTGAGTCCGTCCAACAACACCAAGGAATGCGGTTATCGAGGGCGGTACTGGACATGATGACCGATGGAAAAATTTCACATGTGAAAATTCCATCGCTACAAAGCGGAGAGAAGTAGAGTGGAACTGAACTACGACAAAGAAGTATCGGATGCACACTTGGCAGCTGCCGGTTGGGGGATGGACGCTTTCAATCATTCCAACCCTTTCGAAAGCCATGTCATCTACGTGCGAGACTATCGGAGCGACAACACCAGGCTGTTCACCATCAGGCAGGATGAGTTCGATGTGATCCGTGTCCCTGCCCACCAGCCAATCGAGGTGATGACTTCTGTCATTGCAGCGTCAATGATAAAGCTCGCTCGGGGAACACTAAAAATCAACGAGAACTCAGGGCTGGCTCACGCCTTGGTGGGCTACGCCAAAGCAACTCAGACATACCGCCAGTGGCGTCTTGTCGCTGGTGCAAAAGAGCGTCTGCACTTGATCCTCAATATCTACCCTACTCGTGGTGATGACGGACTACTCAGACCCATTATCCTGCGCACCCCTGAAACAGTCCTGAGCACGACCGAAGTTCTCATGACCGCAGCCCAAATCCGGGATGTGGATAGAGTTAATCACCCCGAGTGGTTCAAGACCAAAAAGCTCGGCGGCCGGAGGTAGTGATGAAGCTTGTTCTCTGGATAGGAGCCCTGATCATTGCCCCCTTCGTCATCGCTAAGGTGGATTTGTGGCGCCGCCGCGGCATCGGTGAGGCCTGGGGCTGGTGGGAAACAGAGAACATGCCTCATGAGCTGCGTACCGCGACTCTGTTCCTATCGGAGCAGGACATCGCGACTTCCCTGCCGGTGCCGATGCACGGCAGGGTTGACCAGGTGTACAAGACAAAGCGGGGGGTGCTCATCCCGCTTGATACCAAATCTCGTCCGATGACTCGCGTCTACGAATCGGACATCATCCAGCTCTCGGTTTACCGGATCATCCTGTTGCATCAGTACAACGTCCCCGTCGCCAACTACGGCTACGTCAGGACTGTGACTGAAACCTCAACCGGGGAGCGAGTCCGTTACATCAAGACAAAACTGCTCAGCGAAAGGCAAGTGGTCAAGCTATGGCGGCGCTATCAGTCGATACGCTCCGGCCAGGTGACACCATCCTGTACCTGTGGTGGTGATTTCCACTCAACATCACGTTGAGTGTTTGGTTGTTTACTCGGGCCGATTGGCCCTTTTCCCATGGAGAGGCATATGTGGTTCAAGAACTTGAGCGTCTATCGTTTCACCCGTCCATTCGAGCTCACTGCGGAGCAGTTGGAGATCCAGCTTAAAACCTGTGCTTTCACCCCCTGCGGTAGCCAGGACATTTCCAAGTTCGGCTGGGTTAAACCCCTTGGCAAATTCGGTTCGATGCTGACCCACTCAGCACAAGGCCACATCCTCATCTGCGCTCGCAAGGAAGAAAAGCTCCTGCCGACAGCCATCGTTAACGAGCTGCTGGCCGAGAAGATCGAAGAAGTTGAGCATGAGCAGGGCCGAGCCCTCAAGAAGAAGGAAAAGGCAGCTCTGAAAGAGGAACTGCTGCACACCCTGCTACCTCGTGCATTCAGCCGCACAAACCAGACTCTGGCTTGGCTGAACCCCGCAGAGAACCTGCTGGTGGTCGATAGCAGCTCAGCCAAAAGGGCAGACGATCTGCTGGCACTGCTGCGTAAATCCATCGGCTCCCTGCCTGTGGTGCCGGTGGCTCTCAAGAACCCGCCCGAGATCACTATGACCGAGTGGCTGAACGAGGGTAATCTCCCCGCCAGCTTCACCCTGGAAGACGAAGCTGAACTGCGGAGCGCCATGGAGGAAGGAGGAATTATCCGCTGCAAGAAACAGGACCTGATGACGGATGAGATCAAGCATCACCTGTCCAACGACAAACTGGTAACCAAGCTGGCCTTGAACTGGGGGGATACCCTGAGCTTCGTACTGGGGGACGATCTTTCCATCAAACGGCTCAAGTTCAGCGAGGAGCTGCGCGAGCAGAACGATGATGTGAGTAATGAGGACCCCGCGGCCCGGATTGATGCGGACTTTGCCCTGGTGACTGCTGAGCTGTCACAGTTTATCCCAGCCCTCTTTGCTGCCCTGGGGGGCGAGGAACAGGCTCAATAGGGAGATACCGATGTATCACGCTTTCGACCTTTTCAGCATCATTTCTCTTGTGCTGATTATTGCCGTAATCGTTATCGCTCTGTTCCAACTGAACAGACCGGCGACGATAGTTCTTTCATCACCAAGTTGGCTGATTGTGCTCATGAGCCCAGCAACAGTATTACCTCTTGTCCCCATCTTATTTTTACTGTGGATTGTAGGATCCTCCTACTTATATGGGGCTACTGCTGGAAACATCTTTGGGTTCATTTTTACAGGCTTCTGCTGCTACGCATTTCACGCGATCCTGCACAAAGGAGCGAGAGTTTTCATGTCAAAACCGGTTCGGGAGTTGCAGTGGTGGATCGACTACCGTGGCAACTTCCATCCGCACTTAATCGTCATGAATAACACTGACAGAACACATTTCAGCAAGAGGAAGGAGAAAGCGTTAAGCCTGCTGGCCGACATTGAGGAAGCTGGTCCATTTGGCAGACCCATTGTAGTGAAAACGCCGTTCAAGCTTGATTACCTGTCAGCCCGTTTGGCTAGACAGGGGTGGAAGATAGCAGGGCCGACGCATGATCATTCTTTGCGCTAGTTGATCAAGTATCGATCAGTTGAGCGGCGCCAAGTACGATTTTAA
>NZ_JAPCIT010000037.1:0-21613 GCF_027707385.1 Aeromonas sp. QDB54
TGAGGAGGCGCATATTACGCTTCTCACTTCGAAAGTCAAGCGATTGTTTTCGCTTTTCTTTCGGCGCCCACTTCGCAAGGAAGCTGGCTCATCAGGTTGGCGTGTTCTGCCGTGCTGGTAGGGGCGCATTATAGGGAGCCGCGCCGAGATGACAAGGGCTTTTTCACCGAAAAGAACCGTTCGCTCAGATATGCAGCAAAGCGGTTCTATTTCGCTCGCATCACCACCATTTCGGGCTTTCATTGGATTTAAATTGAACATTTGAAAAGCCACTTTATAATTGGCTTTTCAAATGTTCAATTTAGGTTTCATTCATGCACCAGATCCTGGATAGCCGCAAAGAGGAGAAAATCGTTCCTCTGTTCCGCCTCGGGTTTCGGCCTTTCTTCCTGTTCGGCGCTTTGTTCTCGGCATTGGCGATGCTGGGCTGGCTCGGGCAGCTCAATGGCTGGTTCGTCATGCCGGGGATTGGCAACCCCATCTGGTGGCATGCCCATGAGATGCTGTTTGGTTTCGGAGCCGCGATCGTCGCGGGCTTCCTGCTGACGGCAGTGCAAAACTGGACCGCTCACCCCGGGGTTAGAAGCTGGCCCCTGGTGCTGGTCGTCGTGCTGTGGGCATTGCCGAGGGCCCTGCTGCCCTGGCTGGGCGAACACAATACCCTGCTGATGGCGGCAGATCTGCTCTGGCTGCCTCTTTGCGCCTGGTATCTGGCCAAACCCATCGTGGTCACCAGGCAGTGGCGCAACCTCTTCTTTGTGCCTCTGCTGGTCGTGCTGACACTGCTCAACGCCGCCAGCTGGCTGTGGCAGGCGCAGTGGGCTGATATGGAACATCTGCTCATTACTACGGTGCTCTTGTTTACAACCCTGATCGCCGTAATGGGAGGGCGAGTCATCCCCTTCTTTACCGCCAGAGCCACCGGGATGGAAAAAGCCGTCCCAATTCTCTGGCTGGAGCGCGCTGCCCTTGCCACGCTGTGGCTCACCCTGGTGAGCTGGCTGCTGCTGCCCACCCCATGGGCCACCAGCCTCTACCTGCTCCCTCTATATATAGTGGCGGCCGTTTTGCACTTGTGGCGCCAGTTGCGTTGGCGGCTGCCTTCCACCCTTGGCCAACCCCTCTTGTGGTCACTGCACCTCGCCTACCTGTTTATTCCTCTCGGTCTGCTCGCCCTTGGTGCTCTGGCTGCCGGCCTGCCCATCAGCCTGTCGCTGGCCAGCCACCTGCTCAGTGCCGGCTGCATGGGGACCATGATCCTGGGGATGATAGCCAGGGTCTCCCTTGGTCACAGTGGCCGGGCCTTGCAGGTAGGGCGCAGGATCCAGTGCGCGCTCGCTCTGGTGATCATGGCAGCCCTGATCCGGGTCGTGATCCCGCTGCTTTGGCCCGCCTATACCCTGCACGGCTGGAACCTGAGCGGCCTGGCCTGGAGCCTGGCATATGGTCTGTTTGTCTGGGTCTATGCTCCCATATTGACCAGCCCCCGGGCTGATGGGCGCCCAGGCTGACCCGGGTGGGTCAAGATCTGCTGGCCGGATAGTGGATCAAATTGTGGAAGATGGCAGGAGCCACTCCCAGATTGCGATAGCCATGGGGGCGGTCGGCCACGAAGCGCACCGCCTCCCCCTGCGTCAAGGAGCGCCACTCCCCCTCAACCAGCACTTCCATCTGGCCACTGATGACGATGACATGTTCGGTCACTCCGGGTTCATGGGGTTCTGATTCTCGCTGATAACCGGGCAACAGGGTCAGCTCAAACAGTTCGAATCCAAAACGCCCCTCATAAGGGAAGAGAGGGGCGACCTGCATCCCCTCTCCCGCCGGCTGCTGGCGAATCGCATCTGCGGTGCGATAGAGCACTTCCCCCTGCTCTGCCGGGGTCGGCTCGATGAAGCTGGAGAAAGAAACTCGAAAGCCGGTGGCAATCTTCCACAGGGTGGCCACCGTCGGGCTCGACTCCCCCCGTTCAATCTGGCCCAGCATGGCCTTGCTCACTCCCGTCTCCCGCGCCGCTACATCCAGGCTCCAGCCCAGTTCGCTGCGCAAGCCCTTCAGACGTTGGGCCAGATGCTGATTCATCTCTTGCATGACTGCCTCTTTGTTGTACTTTCTTGAATCGCCTCGTGCGCTATAGCGCACAAAGATATAGTCTGAAGCAATATTGTACGTAATAACGCACAAACCGTCACAACCCCACAAGGACGTCACCATGCCCTTTGCCCTTCCTCATCTGGTCGCCGGCTTCATCGCCGTGATGGTCGGCTATACCAGTTCGGTCATCCTGATCATTCAGGCAGCCACGGCAGCGGGAGCCGATGCTGCCCAGCTGGCGTCCTGGCTATGGACGCTGGGTATCGGCATGGGTATCAGCTGCATCGGCCTCTCCCTCTATTACCGCATCCCCGTCTTGACCGCCTGGTCGACCCCGGGTGCCGCCCTGCTCATCACCAGCCTGGGTAACTTCACCCTGGCCGAGGCCATCGGCGCCTTCGTTATCTCTTCTCTGCTGATCACCCTGTGCGGTATCAGCGGCTGGTTCGATCGGCTGATGCGCCATATCCCGGCCCAGTTGGCGGCGGCCATGCTGGCCGGGGTATTGCTCAAGTTCGGTCTGGATCTGTTCAAGGTCGCCCCGGCAGATCCCTTGCTGCTCGGCAGCCTGCTGCTGGCATTCCTGCTCGGCCGCCATCTCTGGCCACGCTATACCATGGTGCTGGTACTGGCGACCGGCATCCTCATCTGTCTGCTGAGAGGCCAGCTGCAGCTTGACACCATCCACTGGCAACTGGCCGGCCCGGTCATGACCTGGCCAGAGTTTTCCCTTGGTGCCCTGTTCGGCATTGCCTTGCCACTGTTCATCGTCACCATGACCTCCCAGAACATGCCGGGGATTACCATTTTGCGGGCCCACGGCTATCAGCCCGCCACCTCATCCCTCATCACCTGGACCGGCCTCACCGGTCTGCTGCTGGCGCCCTTCGGCGGCTATGCCTTCAACCTGGCGGCCATCACTGCGGCCATCTGCATGGGGAAAGAGGTGGATCCGGACGCCAACCGGCGCTGGCCCGCGGCAGTGTGGGCCGGCGGCTTCTACCTGCTGACTGGCTGTTTCGGGGCCACGGTGGCGGCGCTGTTCACGGCCTTCCCGGCGGCACTGGTGACCTGTGTCGCCGGGCTGGCGCTGCTCGGCACCATCGGCAGCAGCCTGCACACCGCATTGCAGCACGACGATGCCCGTGAGGCTGCCCTGCTGACCTTCATCATCACCGCCTCCGGCATCAGCCTGCTCGGCATCGGTGCCGCCTGCTGGGGACTGCTCGTCGGCATCATCCTCTATCAAGTCAACCAGCGGAGAAACTGACCTGACCATCTGGGGAGCCCCCCGTGAGACACCGCACATAATTCAGAAAAATTGGTTAACAGCTGAAACTAATTGCCATTAAGTGGTGTCGAGGCACTTCTTCTTCCCCGATGCGGGCCTCATGTCAGACTCATAAACTGGAGAATAATAATGAGGAATCAGGCTGTCATTTTGTTACTGGCACTGCTGGGCGCCACCACCGCCCACGCTGCCGACACCGATCGGGAGCTGGCCCGCCAGCTCGCGCTGCAGCAGAAGAACCTGCTGCCGCTGCTGAGCAATCAGGAGTACCAGAGCCCGCTGCCCAACTTGTTGCAAAAGGCCAGTCCGCGCCTGAAACGCCAGGCTCGGGATGCCAACCAGGCAGCCATCAGCCGGCAAGGGCTGGACGGCGAGGTCAAGGAGCTGATGCAGCTGCGACTGGCCAACCCGGAACAGGCCACCGCGCTGCAGCAGGGTGTCGAGCCGCTGGTCGCCTATGTGCCGAGCGGAGATGAGAAGAGCTGGAGCGCCATCGAAGCCTTTGACAGCGCCGGCAACCCCGTCTATCTGGATGTGGACAAGGCACCGGCCCGTCCGGTCCTGGTCGTGGAAGCTGATCCCGTCAAGGCCAAGAATGCCGGCCTCAAGGTGATCCGCAAGGCACTGGCTGCCGCCGACATGCAGGTGGCTCCCCGTGCGGCTGCCAGCACGGCCCCGCTCAAGACCAGCATCCTGAAGAAAATTCGGTTGAAGGATGATCAGGAGCCCTGGCTGCTGGGTGCGGCCGAGGTGTATGCGGTCGTCGCAGGGGTCAATCCCAGCCGGGATGAGCCCGTGGTCGACATCGTCGACATGCCCTATCTCGACTATGACAACACCGACTACACCCCCAACCAGATCCTGGTCTATTGGGATCGTTATCGCTGGGGTGCCGTCGACATCGTCATGATGGAGCAGGACGACAACGTCAACTACAAGGAGCTGAGCGGCCTGTTCATCAATGCCCTCAAGCTGGCCTTCACGGCTGGCGGCGTGCCCGAGGCACTGCCCTTCCTCGATCTCGGCGGTCGCATCGTCAAGGCGCTGCCCGACTCCTGGATGACCAACAACGATGACTATCTGGATACCTTCTACACCCTGGAGCAGGACCAGAGCTATCACCAGTACCCCGGCGCCGCCGGCAATGCGGTGATCGATCTCGAACCCAAAGAGATCGCCCCCACCAGACCCTGATTGGTCGCCATAACAAAAAAGCCAATGAGCAACTCATTGGCTTTTTTTGTACCCGCGATCCGTTACGGCTGGCCTTTCGGCCTCACCCCCAGGGTGTGGCAGATGGCGTAGGTCAGCTCGGAGCGGTTCAGGGTATAGAAGTGGAAATCCTTCACCCCTTCCTGACTCAGCACCCGCACCTGATCGATGGCGATGCTGGCCCCCACCATGTTGCGGGTCATCTGATCGTCATCCAGCCCTTCGAAACGCTGATGCATCCAGCGCGGGATCTTCACGTTGGTGAAGCCGGCAAACTTGGCCAGGGTCTGGTAGTTGGAAACCGGCAGGATCCCCGGCACGATTTCGGCATCGATGCCGATGGCGGCGCAGCGATCCCGAAAGCGCAGGTAGGTCTCGACGTCAAAGAAGAACTGGGTGATGGCGCGGTTGGCACCGGCATCAATCTTGCGTTTGAGGTTGAGCAGATCCGACTGCGCACTGCGCGCTTCAGGGTGCCCTTCCGGGTAAGCGGCCACCGAAATATCGAAGTCCGCTTCGGCCTTGAGCAGGGCCACCAGATCGGTCGCATACATCTCTGGCTTCTCCAGCCCCTGGGGCAGGTCGCCGCGCAGCGCCACGATATGGCGGATACCGCTGTTCCAGTAATCGCGAGCAATGGTGCGCAGCTCATCGCGGCTGGCGTCGATACAGGTCAGGTGCGGGGCGGCGATCAGACCGGTCCGCTCCTTGATGTCCTTGATCACCTTGTGCGTGCGATCCCGGGTGCCAGAGTTGGCACCATAGGTCACCGACACAAACTTGGGCTCCAGCACTTTCAGGCGCTCGATGGATTGCCACAGGGTATTTTCCATCCCTTCGCTGTTGGGCGGAAAAAACTCGAAACTGACCGATATGTCGCCACTCAAATCTGCCAGACTCTGGTTGAGTGCCTCAACCTGACGTGCGCTGTGAAATCCCATCTGCTCTCTCCCTGCCCTGCAATCCATTTCTCTACGTCAAAACGGATGTTTGGACGTCTAAACGTCTTTCTATCTTTATGAGAAAATGGCACAAAGTCAACACTGTTTTACAGCGAGAGGAAGGCCGCCGATTTTTATTTGGCAATAAAGCCAAAGTAACGATTGGCACCCCATCCCAAAATCCGGCGAGTCGCGTTATGATGAACGCAGATCGTCCTGGACGTTCTGAATCTGCGTGTGATTGTTTGGCCGGAGGTTTCTCCGGCCCCTTTTCAACCTCTTCCCCTTCCTGCCGATAACCAATTGAACCATTCGCAGGAGCATCATCATGGACACCCACCCCGGCTTTGCCACCGACTTGCTGTTCGATCGCTATCAAGGCAACGTGGTCGACCATGAGCAGTTCTGGGCCGTGCGCACCCCCGATGCTCCCGATTACTACTTCGGCAACTATCTGCTGCTCCCCTTTCCCCCCAGCGATCACGACAAAGGCTGGCTCGAGGCCAGTTTCGACAAGCTGATCGGGCAGGATCCCCGGGTCAGACACCGCACCTTCCAGTGGCCTCTCGCGGCAGGTCAGAACAGCCGGGTCGCCGGCTTCGTGGCGGCGGGATACCAGTACATGGAGTGCGTGGTGCTGGCACTGGAGGCCACCGACTGGCAACCGCCAGCCGCGACGGTGGCTGCGCGCCCCTTTACCTCGGCCGACTGGGATGAGTGGCTGGCCTTTGAACTGGAGGAGCGGGATCCCGGCCACTCGGAGCAGAGCTACCTGCCCTATCTGCAGTCACGCCGCCAGTTGTACCAGGCGATGATCGGGGACGGGCTGGGTCAGTGGTGGGGGATCTGGCAGCAGGAACAGCTGGTCGCCAGTTGCGGTCTCTTCTTCACCGATACTCTGGGCCGCTTCCAGCTGGTGCGCACAAGGCAGGCATGGCGCAATCAGGGGTTGTGTCGTCAGCTGCTGAGCCAGGTTGCCAGGCACGGGCTGACGCGGGTTGACCGGCTCATCATAGTGGCCGACGAGCACTATCACGCCCAGCGCGTCTATCGCTCGCTCGGGTTCGCTCCGGTGGCCCGCATCGGCAGTCTCTGCCGCTGGCCCCACTCGGTGCAGTGACTTCACAGACTCACAGCAAAGAAAACGGGAGGCTGATGCCTCCCGTTGTTTATCTGCCGGCAGCTATTGCTGCGGTGTTTCCAGCTCGTTGGAGAGCGCCTGCTCCACCTCGGCCGACGGAGCCGGCAACGGCGCGGCAGCGGCAGAAGACTCGGTGGTCGCAGTTGCAGCCGATGCTGCGGGCGCGGCGGCCGGGACATCACACTGGCAATCGACCCCCTTCACCTTGTTGCCCTGATGAGGCGGATACCAGCCCTTCAGGCCCTGCTCCAGCCGATCGGCTGCCGCCTTGGGCTCCATCTTGCCGAGCAGCACGGCCTGACTCACTTCAGCCAGCTCGTCCCCCAGCTTGGGCGTACCGCGGGAGAGGATCTGGGTGGCCACCCGGATGGTGGAGTCGCACTGATCCCGCCACTCCATCATCTCCTTCGCCGCCGGGTTGGTGACCTCGAAGAAGTGGTTGGAGAGGGAGAAGAAGCCCGGCAGCGAGTTGGTATAGAGCTCGGCGAACTGCGGCGTGGTCAGCCACTGCAGGAAGGCCATGGCCGCCTCCTTGTTCTTGCTGGCCGGGTTCATCCCCATTCCGATGTCGGTGTGATCGGTAAAGAAGCAGCCATCGCCCTGTTTTGCCACGGGCGGGCGCATCACGCCAAAGTCCACCTTGCCGGTGAAGGGGGCTATCTCCCAGGAACCCGCCACGTAGAAGGCGGCCTTGCCCGAGGTGAACAGTTCGTTGGTCGCGGCATAGTCGCGGCTCTCGCCGCCTTCGCCGAGGTAGGGGCGCCAGCGCGCCAGCTCCTCGAACACCTTGACGTAGGGCGGGTTGTCAAAACGCTCCTGCCCCCCGATCAACGCCAGGCGACCATCCTCCCCCTTCCAGTAGTTGGGGCCTATGTTCTGGAAGCCGAGCTCGGAGGATACCCAGCTTTCCGAGCCGCTCATGGCGAGCGGCACATAGCGGCCATCGGCTTTCACCTTGTCCAGCGCCGCGAAGAAGGCATCCCGGGTTTGCGGCACGCTCAGCCCCAGCTCACTGAAAATCTTCTTGTTGTAGAAGAAGCCGTGAATCACCGAGGCCATCGGCACGCAGAAGGTCTGGGCGCCGGAGTCGGTCTGCCAGGGTGACTGGGCAAAACTTGGGAAGTTCTCCATCCCCGACATCTCGGTCAGCTCCGCCAGGTGGCCCGCCTTGAACAGGGCGAGCGAGTCATCAAACGGCCGGCAGGTGATGAGATCCCCCGCCTTGCCCTCTTTCAGACTGGCCCACAGGGTCGGCATGTAGTCGACGTTCTGCACCCCGTTGAACTTCACCTGGATACCCGGGTGGGAGGCCTCGAAGGCAGGAATGATCTTCTGCTCCCACAAGGCCTTGTCATCAATCCGCCAGCTCTCGATCACCAGCTCGCTGGCCATCAGCTGACCACACAACAGGAGACTCAGGGCCCCGATCCACTTGTTAGACATAAGCCCTCCTAAACCTTGAAATGTGCGATCAATTGCTGCTGCTTGGCGACCAGATCCGCCAGCACTTCACTGCTGCCAGCCGACTCCCGCGCTTCCCGTTCGGTCTCGTAGGCCACCTCGGCGATGCCGGAGATATGGCGGGCCACCCCCTGGCTGACCGAGATCTGCTCCTGGGCGGCGTGCGCCACCTGATCCGCCATCGCCTTGATGGCGCTCATCCGGTCGGCGATGGATTGCAGGGCCGCATCCATCTCCCGGGTCTGCTCGACACAGTTGTGGGTCTGCTCCTGACTGCGCCCCATCACCTCCACCACCAGCTTGCTCGAGCTCTGCAGATTCTCGATCATCGCCTGGATCTCTTCGGTCGAGGTCTGGGTCCGGTTGGCCAGTGCCCGCACCTCGTCTGCCACCACGGCGAAGCCACGGCCGGCATCGCCGGCCCGCGCCGCCTCGATAGCGGCGTTCAGCGCCAGCAGGTTGGTCTGCTCGGCGATGCTGCGGATCACGTCGAGGATGCTGCCGATGTTGTTGCTGAACTCACCCAGCTTGTAGGTGATGCCAACAGCCTCCTCCATAGCGCCTGCCAGCTGCTCCGTGATGCGACGGGTGGTCGCCACCTTCTGGCGACCGCTGCGGGCTTCATCATCGGCCAGATCCACTTCCCGTTTGGTGCCATCGGTGGAACGGGCCACCTCGGTGGCACTCACCTCCAGCTCGGTGATGGCGGCAGCCACCTGATCGGTCTGACTCTTCTGATCCTGTACCCGGGACACGGCCCTTTCGCTTATCTCGGCGGCGCGGCTCGCTTCCTCCACCAGATGGCGGGAACCGGCATTGATCTGGGAGAGCAGCTCGCCGGTTTTGCCGGCCAGGGTATCGATGGAGCGGGAGAGTGCGCCGAATTCGCAGCTGCTGCGATAGTTGATGCGGCGGGTCATGTCCCCGGCCGCCATGTAATCCAGCTCCTTGTTGATCATCTGCAGCGGACGCTGAATGCTGCGCGCCGTGGTATAGCCGATGATGAGGGCGGCGGCGGCCGAGATGGCGGCCACCACCAGGATCCAGAAGCTGGCGCTGCTGACCGCATCATCCGCCGTGGTGCGGCTCTGGCTGGCAATCGAGCCGGCCGACTGTCCCATCTCGTCGAGCAGGCCCAGGCTGTTGATCAAGCTGGCATCGAGCTGCTGATTGAGGGTCTGCAACGAGGCAGCCAGCTGCTGGGCATTGCGCATGGTCGCCAGCAGTCCCTGCTGGCCAAGTGCCAGCTCCTGCATCCGGTCAAGGTTGGAGACGAAGCGCTGCTTCACGTCATCCGGCACCAGCACCCGATCGAGCCGCTTGCGGGCCATCTCGATGTCCTTACTCAGCACCTTCTCCAGCTCGTTGAGATCGGTCTTGGCATCCGCACGACGGATATTCTTCAGATCGCGCGCGATGCCCGAGGTGATGAGTTCAGCCTTGTTGCGCATGGAGCGTTTGCTGGCGGTCTGCTGCAGCAGCAGATCGGCAGCCCACTGGTAGGTGTCTTCCAGCCGGATGAAGGCAATCTCCAGCTTGTGGCGCTGATCCTGGGCATTGACCCATTGGCTGTGCTGGGAGAGCACCTGTTCAGCCAGGCCGTAGAACTGCTTGGTGGCGGTATCGACCTGCTGAAAACGAGAGCCGGCCTCGGCCACCCCGCTAAACTTGTCCATCTCCTGGCTCAGCTGACTGAAACGCGCCTGCTGCTCCTTGAATTGGCTGGCCAGCTGCGGCAGCTGGCTTGCATCCTCGTTGGTCCGGTAGACCAGCACCCAGCGGTTGCTGTCCTGCAGGGCGCCTTTCAGGCCGGCCACCGCAATCACCAACGGGGTTGCCCGGTCGGAGACCTGTGACAAGCCATCGTTGATGCCCCTGATCTTCAGGGTGCTGATCACACCCAGCAGGATCAACAGCAGCAGCATCAACACAAATCCGGCGATGATCCGCTGCACAATAGATAAACCCATGGAGACATCCTCACTCGTGGGGGAAAGGTAACGTGAACATAGACACTATCGGCACAAGGGGCGAATTATAGAGGGGAGACCGAGGGTATTTTATTGATCTATATGGGGTTGGATCACAGTTGACGGGGGACGCTTTGCGCGTAAAAGGGCCCGGACTGTGCCGGGCCAAAGAGACATGCTAGCTGTAACGGCCCGTGGGGGGGCCAACCCTGTGTCCTATCAGAAGCGATAGCCGACACCAAACATGAAGGCCATGGGATCGATGGAGGTGTTGATGGTACCCACGGCGGTGTGCACGTCGGTATCGATATCCATGATCCAGGCGGAGGCGTTGACGAACCAGCGATCATTGATCGCCATGTCCAGACCAACCTGACCGGCCATGCCCCAGGAGGAGTCCACGCTCACGTCGGTGCCATCCAGCGCGCCGCGGCCCTGCTCATCGAAGAAGGTGGTGTAGTTGATACCGGCACCGATATAGGGGCGTACCTTGCTGTTGGCATCACCGAAGTAGTACTGCGCCATCAGGGTCGGCGGCAGGTGCTTGACCTTGGCCACTTCACCCAGACCGGCAGTGGATACCGAGTGGGAGAAGGGTGTGGCTGCCAACAACTCGACACCCCAGTTGTCAGTGATCAGATAAGAGAGCGTCAGACCCAGCTGCATATTGCTGTCGATTTCCAGCTCGCCGGTACCCAGCACGTTGTCACTGCTC
Source organism: Aeromonas sp. QDB54 (assembly GCF_027707385.1). NCBI lineage: Bacteria > Pseudomonadati > Pseudomonadota > Gammaproteobacteria > Aeromonadales > Aeromonadaceae > Aeromonas > Aeromonas sp. QDB54. Next base: position 10,826 of record NZ_JAPCIT010000037.1, read on the forward strand.
GTTTGCGGAGAAACAAAGGCCAGGCCGCCGCGCACCAGAATATCACCAGCCTGGTGGGCCATGGCGACGGGAGAAGCGAGCGCGGCCGCGATCATCAGAGGAAGGATCTTTTTCATCACGTTTTCCTTTTAGTTTTCGTTTTATATGTTGCAAGCCTGAAAACTATAAAGGGATGTGAATGCGGAGTTATTGATTTAGCTCAAACGTTACCAAGAAATAGATAGATGTGTACAGCAGCTTAAAGCCCCCGAGATATGGCTGATAATTGGCAGAATAAACAATAAAAACATACTGATACGTCAATTCAAAATCAAACCAGCCACATTAAAGGATAATTTAAATACACTTTATCGGAGCTTTAAACGGCTAAAAACGGTTGTTTCACTCGCTCAACCAGAGTATTTTTGCGAGCCATGTAGCCGGGCTGTAAGAAATTCTTTATGAAACCACAAACCAGAAGGGACAAAATAGTAGCCATACTGGCGGCCATCTGGGGTATTGGCTCCTTCCTGTTTATTTTATTGGGATTCGTTCTCGGCATGGCGCTATTAATTCTGACCCACTAAGCCGACTGGCTAGTGTGAGACGCCTGACACCGCAGCCACTCCCCCGCTACAATCTGCTCCGGGTTCAAATCCCACTGCGCCGGCCCCAGCTCCCCGCTATATCCGTGCCAGCGATTCCTGCCCTCCTGCTTGGCCCGGTACAGCGCCATATCCGCCAGTTTGAAGCTCAGATTCCAGAACGAGTCCTCCAGCTCCCGATGCAGGGGGTAATCGCAGAATCCCAGTGAAGCCGTCATCCAGAGCGGCAACTCTTCGCGCCCGAAGCGGCAGTCGGCAATCTTGCGGCGCAGACGCTCGACCCGCTGGGCAACCCGTGTCGGCTCATCTCCCGTCAGCAGCAGCAAAAACTCCTCGCCACCCAGCCGGATCAGCGGCTCCTCCTCAGCGAGGGCCCCCCGCAGCAACTCTGCCAGCTGGCATAACAGCAGATCGCCGATGTCGTGGCCGAAGCGATCGTTGACCTGTTTGAAGTGATCCAGATCCAGGATCAGCAATACCCTGCCTGCCGCCAGCGCATCGCGATTGAGCAACCATTCATCGAGGTAGCGCCGGTTGAAGGCGTGGGTCAGCGGATCCGTATAGGCGGCCGTCTCCATCCGGGTTGAATAAGCCTGCAAGGCGCTGTGGTGCAAGCTGATCCTGGCCGCCATCTCCCGGAACTTGCGACTGAGCAGCGCCATCTCCTGACTGCTGTCGATGATCGGCAACACGCTCACATCCTGCTTTTCGGCAAACTTGTGCAGCGCCCCCACCAGCTCGCCGATCGGCCCGAGCACGATGGCGCGCAAGCGGGACAGCGCCATCAGAATGCAGGCGAAGCTTATCAGCAGCATGCCGATGAAGGTCCAGATCGCCCCCTCCATCGCCCCCCGCAACACGTCACGCTCCTCTTCCACAATCAGGGTCAAGACGGGGGTGCCGTCGTTGTCGAGCAGCAACCCCTCTCCCCTGACACGCTGCAACCCCAGATCCACCAACCGGTAGCTCATGTATGGCTTGAACGGCTTGAAAGAGCCCAGATGCTCGCCAGTTCTCGGCTGGGCAATGGTCAAGGCGAGCGCGGTCCGCGCCGCCAGATCGTCCAGATAGCGTTCATCCAGCCAACGGGTTGCCAGCAGATAGCCATTGGGTTTGGCATCGCCGAGGGTATTGGTCACCGGCTGCAGCGAGAAGATGAGCGGCCCCCATAACGAGCCTCTCACCCCGCTCAGACTGTGGATCCCCCCCTGCCGCGATTCACGCAGCAGTTGCAGCTTGAGGTCATCCAGAAAGAAGGGAAGCAGGGTGGTGTCCGTATCAAGCGCCTCCGGCAGCAGGGTGCGAGTCCAGATTTCAGAGCCCTGCAAATCCATATAACTCAACACGTTGAGCTCAAAGTCCCGCATCGGGGTGTCGACCAGCAGATTGGAGTGGATATAGCCCTGATTGGGCCTGGCCAGGAAGTGATAGCTCTCGTCCCAGATCCCCCAATCCCGGGTGAAGGCATTGATGGCATTGATGTCGCCCTACACGGCCCTGACCACCCGCTGCAGATGATCCTGCATCCGCCGCTCCTCGACCCGCTGCGCCGCCGGCACCTGGGCCAGCGCGATCACGATGAGCAGCATCAGGATGGCGCCAGCCCAGACGGGGAACATGGAGTAGGCCAGCAAATGATCGATGGAGCGGGACGGTTGAGCCATGAACGCCAATATCCTTTGAATGGCAATGCGAAACGGGAAGGGTCTTGCCCCAAGTATGGAGTATCGGCCCGTCTGGAGGTCACTGAATTACCACAATAAAAACAAGGGGCCCAGGGCCCCTTGTCACATTATTGAACGGATTATCGCGCCAGCAGCGGCGCCAGGAAGCGGGCCGTATGGGAATCCTCGCAACGGCTCATCTGCTCCGGCGTCCCCGTCACCAGGATGCGACCGCCGCCGGCGCCCCCCTCCGGCCCCAGATCGACGATCCAGTCGGCGGTTTTGATGACGTCCAGGTTGTGCTCGATGATGACGATGGTATTGCCACGATCCCGCAGCTGGTGCAGCACCTTGAGCAGCTGCTGGATGTCGTGGAAGTGCAGCCCGGTAGTCGGCTCATCCAGAATGTAGAGAGTCTGACCAGTATCCCGCTTGGAGAGCTCGCGCGCCAGCTTGACCCGCTGCGCCTCACCGCCAGAGAGTGTGGTGGCCGACTGGCCGAGCCGGATATAGGAGAGGCCCACGTCCATCAGGGTCTGCAGTTTGCGCGCCACCGCCGGCACCGGATCGAAGAACTCGCGGGCATCTTCCACCGTCATCTCGAGGATTTCGTGGATGTTCTTGCCCTTGTACTTCACCTCCAGGGTCTCGCGGTTGTAGCGCTTGCCCTTGCAGACGTCGCACGGCACGTAGACATCCGGCAGGAAGTGCATCTCCACCTTGATGACGCCATCCCCCTGACAGGCCTCGCAGCGCCCCCCCTTCACGTTGAAGGAGAAGCGGCCCGGCTGGTAGCCGCGCGAGCGCGCCTCCTGGGTGCCGGAGAGCAGCTCGCGGATCGGAGTGAACAGGCCGGTGTAGGTGGCCGGGTTGGAGCGCGGGGTGCGGCCGATGGGGCTCTGGTCGATATCCACCACCTTGTCCAGATGCTCCAGCCCCTCCACGCTGCGATAAGGCGCCGGCGTGGACTCGGTGGCCTTGTTGAGCTCGCGGTGAGCGATGCGGAACAATGTGTCGTTGATCAGGGTCGACTTGCCGGAGCCGGAGACGCCGGTGACGCAGGTCATCACTCCGATCGGCAGATCCAGGTTGACGTTGCGCAGGTTGTTGCCACTCGCCCCCTTGAGTTTCAGCCACTTGCCGGTGAGCTGCGTCCGCTCGGCGGGAATGGCGATCTGCTTGCGGCCGGAGAGGTAGTCACCGGTCAGCGACTCCGGATTATTGATGATCTCCTCCGGCGTGCCCTGGGCGACGATGGCGCCGCCGTGCACCCCAGCTCCCGGGCCGATGTCGAGCACATGGTCGGCGAGGCGGATAGCGTCCTCGTCGTGCTCCACCACGATCACCGTGTTGCCGAGATCACGCAGATGAGTGAGGGTCTTGAGCAACCGCTCGTTGTCGCGCTGGTGCAGGCCGATGGAGGGCTCGTCCAGCACATACATAACCCCCACCAGACCGGCACCGATCTGGCTGGCCAGCCGGATCCGCTGGGCCTCGCCGCCGGAGAGGGTCTCGGCGCTGCGCGACAGGCTCAGATAGTTGAGGCCCACGTTCACCAAGAAGCCAAGCCGCTCGACGATCTCTTTCAAGATCTTCTCGGCAATCTGGGCGCGCTGGCCGGTGAGGTTCAGCCCTTCGAAGAAAGCGAGCGCATCGCCGATGGACTGCTCGGCGATGGCCGGCAGGTTGCGGTTGTCGACGAACACGTGACGCGCCTCCTCCCGCAGCCGGCTGCCACCGCAGCTGGCACAGGATTTGTTGGCGATGTATTTGGAGAGCTCTTCACGCACCGAGTTGGATTCGGTCTCCCGGTAGCGCCGCTCCATGTTGTGCAGGATCCCCTCGAACGGGTGCTTGCGCACCACCACGTCGCCGCGATCGTTCATGTAGCGGAACTCGATCTCGGTGCGACCGGAACCGCGCAGGATCACCTCCTGGGTCTTGATCGGCAGATCCTCCCACGGCGTCTCCAGATCGAACTTGTAGTGCTCGGAGAGGGATTTGAGCATCTGGAAGTAGTAGAAGCTGCGCTTGTCCCAGCCGCGGATGGCGCCATTGGCCAGGCTGATGGCCGGATCGCCGATCACCTTGGCCGGGTCGAAATATTGCTGCACCCCGAGGCCGTCACAAGTCGGACAGGCACCGGCCGGATTGTTGAAGGAGAAGATGCGCGGCTCCAGCTCCGACATGGAGTAACCGCACTCCGGGCAGGCGAAGTTGGCGGAGAAGGTCATGGGGGCAACCCCCTCCTCCCCGTCCATCGGCACCACCAATACGATGCCACCGGAGAGGGTCAGCGCCGTTTCGAACGACTCGGCCAGACGCAGCGCCAGGTCATCGCGCACCTTGAAGCGATCCACCACCACCTCGATGGTGTGCTTCTTGTGCAGCTCCAGCGCGGGCGGGTCGGAGAGATCGCACACCTCGCCATCGATGCGGGCACGGATGTAGCCCTGGGCCGCCAGATTTTCCAGCAGCTTGGTGTGTTCCCCCTTGCGATCGCGCACCACCGGGGCCAGCAGCATCAGCTTGCTCCCCTCGGGCTGGGCCAGCACCTGATCCACCATCTGGCTGATGGTCTGGGCGGCGAGCGGAATGGCGTGAGTCGGGCAGCGCGGCTCACCGACCCGGGCGAACAGCAGACGCAGGTAGTCGTAGATTTCGGTGATGGTGCCGACGGTCGAACGCGGGTTGTGGGAAGTGGACTTCTGCTCGATGGAAATGGCGGGCGAGAGCCCCTCGATATGGTCGACGTCCGGCTTCTCCATCAGGGAGAGGAACTGGCGGGCATAGGCGGAGAGTGACTCCACATAGCGGCGCTGCCCCTCGGCATAGAGGGTATCGAACGCCAGAGAGGATTTGCCCGAACCGGAGAGGCCGGTGACCACGATCAGCTTGTCGCGGGGCAGGGTCAGATTGATGTTCTTGAGGTTGTGGGTGCGAGCACCCCGGACCACGATCTTTTCCATCTTGTTGCACGCTCGATACGGAAACCTGAGCGAGTCAGTATGGCATAGAGACTACTGGATGAATAGACAGGTTTTATCCATCATCCCCATCGATTTCAGAGATACTCCTTGGCCCAGCTCACCGCCTGCAGGCGGTTCTTCACGTTCAATTTCTTGAAGACATTGTAGAGGTGGGACTTGATGGTGTGCTCGCTCACGAACAGGCTGTCGGCGATCTCGGTATTGGAGGCCCCCGTCATCAGGTAGCGGATGATCTCCTGCTCGCGCACGGTCAGCAGCGTCTGGTTGCGCAGGTGGTGTTCCCCGCCCTTGCGGTAGTAGTTGACCAGATCGCACAGCAGATGGCGCGGGATCCAGTACTCCCCCTCCAGCACCTTGCGAATGCCGAGCACCAGCCGATCCAGCGGATCCTGACAGAAGAAGAGCCCGCTGGTATGGGGCCACATCAGCAGCAACTCCCGATCCGTACTGGTGGGGGCATTGAGCAGCACGGTATTGGCTTCCCCGAAGCGGCTGGAAATCTCCCGTGGCCACCCCGTTTGCTGGCTCGACTTGAGGTAATCCAGATCCACCAGAAACAACGGATGCGGCTCGAGTTCATCCGCTTGAGGCAGGGCTTCCAGTGCACTCACCAGCAGGATGGGCAGAGCCAGCTGTTCGGCCAGGTAGCTCTGAAAGCTGGTCGCCTGCGCATTGTCTTCGGTTACCAATACGATGGGATATGGGGTGATCATGAAGCGCTGGTCCTTGAACATTCCGGCCATGGTGTTTTTCGGCAGCAGAGAGTACCAAGCCCCCCGCAGGCTGCAGCATTAAAAAAGTATTAGACGCCGATGCGCCTCCTTTGAAACTCACCAATTTTCCAAGCAATACAAATAACTAGCCGAGCCCCCCCATTTGGGTGAAATACTGGCCCCTGGCCGGACAGGGGCTGTCACACCGGCCTCCGGCCCCCCCTTCTCGTCTTGACCGTTCGATGATATGACTCCCCGTTGCGGCTCACTTGCTGGCCAAGGTCGGCCTCGTGTAAGTTAATCCTTCGTTCGGCGGACACGGGATGGAGCGTCAGGAAGATGTGCGCTCTTTCTCCCCAACTGTTACTATTGCGGGCAAAATCTGAAAACGGGGAAGCGGCCAACTGGCGCGCTGAACCGGACACAGTCATCACATGAGTGGCGGGGCCGCCCAGCAGTGTCGCCTATCTCACAGAAAACAAACGATATGTTGAATTGGCCCGGGCATATGGCCCGGCCGGTATATAAAGGGTGGAAGAGAGATTATGGCCAGTCGAGGCATCAATAAAGTCATTCTGATCGGTAACCTGGGGCAAGACCCGGAAGTGCGCTACATGCCGAGCGGCGGTGCCGTGACCAACATCACCCTGGCCACCTCCGACACCTGGCGTGACAAGCAGACCGGTGAGCAGAAAGAGCGTACCGAGTGGCACCGCGTTGTCTTCATGGGCAAGCTGGCTGAAGTGGCTGGCGAGTACCTGAAGAAAGGCTCCCAAGTCTATGTTGAAGGCAAGCTGCAGACCCGCAAGTGGCAGGATCAAAGCGGCCAGGAGCGTTACACCACCGAAGTGCTGGTCGATGGCTTCAGCGGCGTGATGCAGATGCTGGGTGGCCGTCCGCAAGGCGGCGCCGGTCAGGGCATGGGTGGCCAGTCTCAGAGCAACTGGGGTCAGCAGCAGGGCATGCAGTCCCAGCAGCCGATGAACCAGGCGCGTCCTGCCCAGGCTCCGCAGCAGAACATGCAGCAACAGGGCGGCTATGCTCGTCCGGCCCAGCAGCCACAGTCTGCACCGCCGGTGTACAATGAGCCGCCGATGGACTTCGACGACGACATTCCGTTCTGAGATTGACCTTAGAACAAAATGTAAAGAATTGACGCATAGGCCCCTGTTAAAGCAGGGGTTTTTTGTTTCTAACGCCGGGAGAAAGTGTCTTGTATCAATTGGTGATGTTTAACATGTAGTGTACCTTGTAATTATGTAATGTTTATGGGTTGTGGGCGCATGGAAAAGAACTACAGAGTTACAACATTTGTCATGGATAGTGGCGAGCGCTACTGCATGGTGGTGGATCGTGCTACTGGCCTTCCCATGTATTACCCAACTTTGTTTTTAACAACCCAAATCCGCAATAGAGGCAATGCTTTCTCAACAACGCTAGCTGCTGCTAACAACCTAGTCTTGTTGTTACGCTTTGTAGATCGTCGAGGCATTAACCTTGAGCAGCGGTTTTTGAACAAAGACTTCTTTAAGCCACATGAGCTGGACGATCTGCGCGATTTTGCTCAGTGCAAGCAAGGAAAGAAGCCATTGATGGTGCCCTCTAAACCTTGGTTGGAAGATGCAACGATCAATACCGTTGATAACGGGACACAGCATTCTCGGCTGACAACCTTTGCCAACTACTTACGCTGGTATGCGATGCATATCTTAAAGACGCCAGAATTGGAAGTTGTTGAACAGATCAATGCCATGGCGGAGCAGACAAAGATGCGGCGACCGTCTAAAAAGGGCAGAAACAGTGATTTGCAAGACAGGTCATTGAGTGATGTTCAATTGGATGCACTATTTGAACTCATCCAGCCTGGATCAGAGTCAAACCCTTTCTCAATAGATGTCCAGCGTCGCAATCGACTGATGATCTTGCTTCTGTTTTATCTTGGTATTCGAGGTGGTGAATTGTTAAACATCAGAATACAGGATATCGATTTTAGCACGAACAGGATCCGTGTCGTGAGGCGAGCAGATGAACGAGCGGATTCGAGAACCAATGAGCCTAATGCTAAAACTAGAGAGCGGCTATTACCGTTGGCTGAATCCTTAGTTCAAGAACTGCATCGTTATATCACCCAAGATCGTCGTAATGTCCGAAATGCGAAGAAAAATGACTACCTGTTCGTGACTTACAAGCGTGGGCCAACTGTGGGAAACCCTATCTCCAAGGGGGGGTATCACAAAATATTTACCGTGGTCAGGGCCGTTTCGCCGCAATTGTATGCAGCAACAGGGCACTCGCTCCGTCACACATGGAATCGCAAGTTTTCAGAGCGAATGGATGCCATGGATGAGCAAGTCAGCGAGGAACGCCAAGAGCAAGTCCGCTCGTACTTAATGGGTTGGAGGGCGGGCTCAGGAACCGCAGCGACTTACAACAAGCGTTTCATTCAGCAAAAAGGGTTTGAGGCCGCTTTGGCATTACAAAAAGCTAACGGTACTCGCTTGCCTGAGGACTTGAAGAATGATGACGAATAGCATCTTACCAGCATTAGATCCCGAGCGAATCTCGGCAAGGGCGAACGGATACTATTTTATGCTGCATGATCAAAAATGGCGGCTAGATAAAAACACCTCTATTCCGGTTGGAGTGCTACATGGACTTCTGGAACCAGAGTCTCTGAAGGGGGCTCTTTATACACTGTCATTTTATGCAAGGAACATGTCTGCTGCTCACGTACATAGTAGTTTCTGGTGTTTCTTAGCAATGATTCGTGCAACTAAAGCTACTCGTATTGACGATGTCATGTTGATTGGATACAGGTCTTCTTTGGATGCGGCTCATGAATATCGGTTAGGTGTTGTTCGCACCTTCCTGCGACAGTGGCACAAGCTGGGTTATTCCGGTGTTAGCAAGAACGTGGTGTGTTTACTTGATGGATGGAGGCTAAAAGGGGTGCGTAAGGGGGATGCGGTTAAGCGATTGGATCCTCTAGAGGGGCCGTTGACGGATAATGAACTTCAAGCGTTCAACGAGGCGGTTGTACGAGCTTATGAAAAGAGCTTAATTACCATTGCTCAGTTGGCTATGGCTCTTAGCGTCAGTCATACGGGGCGTCGCTCAATCCAGATCTCGCAGCTGCGCGTGGTTGATATTCTCTGCGGAGAAAATGAAAAGGGTGAACCCTTCTATGTATTGAATGTGCCGCGAGCCAAGCAACGTAATAGCTTTTTTCGCGAACGCTTCAAGCCCTATGCGATGACTCTCGAACTATGGGCAGTCCTGAGTGCTCAGGCAAAGAATGCTGTTGCTCTGGTTGAGAATCGTCTCGGGATTGAATTGCAGGAAGCTGACCGGCAGCAGATCCCTCTGTTTCCTGATCTTGATGTGCTAGCGACCATCCAATCCCCTTATGAATTCCGCCAACTGATTGCCACTGACAAACTCCATATCGCCGCTTCAGTGATAACTAAAACATTCCACTTAATCGTAGAAGAATCAGATATCCGGTCAGAACGTACTGGTGATCTATTGAATATCAATGCTCGCCGTTTTCGTTATACCACGGGCACACGGGCTGCCCGTGAGGGTTTTGGCGAGTTGGTAATAGCGGAACTGCTTGACCATTCCGATACTCAAAACGCAGGTGTTTACGTCAAAAATATCCCCGAGCATGTGAAAAAGCTGGATGAGGCGATTGGGCTTCAATTGGCGCCATACGCTCAGGCATTTGTCGGGGTACTTGTCGATTCAGAGAGGGATGCTCAGCGAGGGAACGATCCTACCAGCCGTATTCGGACCGAGATGGGTCAGGGTGTTGGTACTTGTGGCGAACATGGCTTTTGTGGCGCGAATGTCCCGATTCCTTGCTACACTTGCATGCATTTTCAGCCATGGCTGGATGGCCCACATAAAGATGTCTATCAGGGCTTGCTTAATGAGCGTGAACGGGTGAAAGAGATAACTGGCGACATCCAGATTGCTGCTGTGCTTGATCGTAGCATCATCGCGGTGGCAGACGTGATCATGCGTTGTGCTTCTCGTCGTGAAGAGCTTAGCCAACAGGGATTAATTACCAATGGCTGAGACTTTCCAGTTCAAGCCAAAGGCTACGCTGACAGCAACAGATAATCTTGAAGCATTCATAGCCAAGTGCCGACATCAACTGACCGTATTTGGTTCTGACCTCAAGTGGGAAGATCCTGTTTGGCCAAACATAACTGTGTTTTCCAAGTTGGGCATCACTACTCGCAAACCTAAACCTCAAGAGGTACAAGACCCAGCGTTCATTGATTTCGCCAAAGCCTATTTCCGTTACCAGCAGGGGCATCGTCTCACGGGGACAAAGAATGAAAGTAAGGCGCTCCGAGCGGTTGAGGCTGCATTGCTTCAAGTAACTGGGAGCGCAAATATTGAGGGCCTGTCGATTTCCGTGCTTGATGAAGCCGCTGAATTAGCAAGGCAGCACTACTCAGATGGCTCAGCATATCAATGCGGTCGAGAGATTGAGCGGCTGGCTAAGTTTGTAGTCGAACACCAGCTTGTATCAAGTGCAGTGCACAATTGGGTCAATCCAATTAAGCGTGCTGACGACAAGAATAAAACAGGTAGAGAGGCGAAGAAAAATAGGGAAAAGAAACTTCCAAGTGATATTGCCCTCAATGCGTTGGCAGAAATTTTTGCCAACGACCCAATTCATGAGCGAGACATATTCACAACATCGGTATTTGCCATGCTGATGTCAGCACCGTCACGCATTTCGGAGGTGTTAGGGAAGGTGCGAACAAGTCCCTGATATGAGATCATGTTTGTCATCTGGAGCCATGGAACAGGGTTCATCATG